>JAICKJ010000067.1 GCA_025928015.1 Thermomicrobiales bacterium | reverse complement strand
GGTAGCGCATACGGGATTCGAACCCGTGATCTCCGCCTTGAGAGGGCGGTGTCCTAGGCCGCTAGACGAATGCGCCACGACGACCGGGAGGATACCATGCCAGCGCCGTCGGGACAATCTCACGGCGCGATGTGCGGCCGTTGGCGGTCTGCCTCGTGTGCCATTCTGCGCACACTGTACCCGTCACGAGCGTTTGTGTTGCCCACGGAAGCTGCTGCGGCAGGAGATCCCTTCGGCAGGCTCAGGGCAGGCTCTTCGACTTCGCTCAGGATGACGGCGGAAGGGATTGGCAGAGACGAACGGCTGTGGTTAGCAACGAGGACGCTGCTTCGGCAAGAGATTTCTCCCGTTGGTCGAAATGACACCCGTGGGAGAGTGGCAGGAGGGAACGGGAATGGTGGCGGGGCGGACGGATACGCCGGTCCGCCACTACAAAGGTATCACGTTCCCGAGCCGCCAATGATAAATATCGCGCGACCGCCAGCCGGCTTTCAGCCGGCTTCCATCCGGAGTGAGTGCGGGGCGTTTACCCCCGCACGACGCCTGCGCGCGGCTGCCGTTCGTCCCTACACGTCGCTGGAATCGGAGTCCTGATTGCGCCGTCATCACGATGAGGCCTGACTGAACGGGATGGCCTGGGACCAGTCGCGGCGGAAGGTGGCGGCGCAGCGGCCGACCAGCGGCGGCTCGGCGAGGACCAGGCCGACTTCGCGGTTGGCGTCGAGTGAGGTCGCGGTTAGGTTCTCCGAGCCGACGAAGGCGCGGGCGTTGTCGACCAGGATCATCTTGGCGTGGATGTAGAGCCCCTTCACCAAACCGACTTCCACCCCATCCGCCGTCAACTTGGCCGCCGCCTCGCGGTTCCCCTCGTCCTTGTTGTTGGTGATCAACACCCGCACCCGCACGCCACGTCGGGCGGCGCCGGTCAGCGCGTCCATCATCGCCGGGTCGCGAATGACCTCGGCGTAGAGGTCGATCGAGGTTTTGGCGCTGCCGATCAGCCCCAGCAATCGCTCGCGGCTGTTGTCAGGGCTGACGACGAGCGCCCCGGTCACCGGCGACGGGTCGCCGGACCAGTCGCCGGCGAAGATGCGCGCCGCCTCTTCGACGTCGGCCGGCACCGTCGTGACGACCCCGAACTCGCGGTTGCCGCTGAAGGAGGCGGCGGAGAGGTTCTGGGTCGTGATGATCGCGACCTGGCGGTCGATGACCATGAACTTGGCGTGGGTGAAACGGAAGCGGGAGCTGCCCCAGCGGACCTCGATGCCGGCGTCGCGCAGCTTGCCGGCGACGACCGCCTGGTCCGAGTTGCCGCCGAACGGGTGCTCCTCGAGGATCACGCGCACCTCGACGCCACGGGCCTCAGCGCGGGTCAACGCGCTGATCACCTGAGCATCGGTCAGCAGGTAGATGGTCAGGTCGATCGAATGCTGGGCCTGATCGATCTCGTCGATCACCGGCGCGCGGCCATCGTCGGGCTCGACGTACAGTCCGCGCGTGCCGGTGACGGCGGGCGCAGTGGGGGCGGAGGGGAGGGGCGTCGAGATTGTGCGGGGCAGGGGCGCGACGGTCGCCGGTGTCGGGAAGATGGCTTCCTGACCGGCCGGCGTGGTGGTCGGCGAGGGGAGCGTGACGATCTGGTTGAAGAGCCCGGAGCCGACGCAGACGACGATCGCCAGCACGATCAGGGTGGCGACGGCGATCATCGCCGCGCGGTGTTTCATCGCGATCTGCTCATCCTCAACGCGACGGCGTCCGGGCGCGGGATGCGGTTGCGACGGTGCGCGAAGTTATGCCTCGTGCGCGTGCGCTTGCATCCAGGTTTGGAGCTGGGCGGTGTGCTCGTCGTAATGGGCCCAGGTGTCCTCGGCGATCCACTCCTTGATCCGCTCCAGCTTGTCCGGCGTCTCGCGTGAGGCGGCGCGGAGGGCGGCCTGGAGGCGGCCATGCGTCATCACCATGTCGCCCCGCTGGTCGTCGAGCGAGCGGAGGGAACGCGCGGCCGCTTCCCGCTGGTTGCGTTCCTCCGTCTCTTCCTGGTGGAAGGGGATGCCCTCCTGCACCTCGCGGATCTTGTCGATCGCGACCTGGTCCCAGACGGCCATGTGGCCCATCAGGTCCTTCGTCGTCCAGTCGCCGCAGACCTTCGCCACATCGAGTTGATCCTCCGGCATGTGGTGGACCGTCGTCAGCCAGCGCTGCCAGCTCTGATCGACCAGATGCTGGATCTCCTGGATGAGATTGGCGCTCGTCGTGTTCTGGGGCATATGATCGCGATCCTTTCCTCACATTCGCCGGTTCGACCGCGCAACCCGTCGGCACTCCCTGGCTACGCCTCCTTGACCGCGGCGATGAGGTGCTCGATCGACTGCTTGGCGTCGCCGAAGAGCAGCGACGTTTTTGGGTTGTAGAAAAGCGCATTTTCGATGCCCGCGAATCCCGGCTTCATGCTGCGCTTGAGGACGACGATGCTTTGGGCCTGGTCGACATTCAGCACCGGCATGCCGTAAATCGGGCTGCTCGGGTCGTTGCGCGCGGCCGGGTTGGTCACGTCGTTGGCACCGACGACCAGCGCGACATCGGCGCTGCCGAACTCCTCGTTGATCCGGTCCATCTCGTAGAGATCATCGTACGGGACGTTCGCTTCCGCCAGCAGGACGTTCATGTGCCCCGGCATGCGGCCGGCGACCGGATGGATCGCGTACTTCACGTTCACGCCGCGATCCTTGAGCAGATCGCCGAGCTCGCGCACCCCGTGCTGCGCCTGTGCGACGGCGAGGCCGTAGCCCGGCACGATGATCACCTTGTTGGAGTAGGCGAGCGAGACGGCGGCGTCCTCGGCCGTCGTCGAGCGGATCGGCTGCTCCTCGGCGATCGGCCCGGCGCCGGGGGCGCTGACCTTGGCGTGCGCGCCGAAGTCGCCGATCATCACGTTGAGCACCGACCGGTTCATCGCCCGCGCCATGAAGTAGGTCAGCAGACCGCCACTGGCGCCGACGAGCGTCCCGGCGACGATCAGCGACTGGTTATTGAGCGAGAAGCCGGCCAACGCGGTGCCGAGGCCCGAGGCGGAGTTGAGGATGGCGATGACGACCGGCATGTCGGCGCCGCCGATCGGTAGCACGGCCGAGGTGCCGATGGCCAGCGAGCCCAGGAAGATAAGCACCAGGAGCGTGTGCGCCAGGGCGCCTTCGCCGACGATCAGGACAATGATGCCAAGGACGAGGGCGACGCCCAGCCCGATCAGGTTGGTCAGGTGCTGGTTCGGGAAGGTGACCGAGCGGCGCTTCATCAGCTCCTGCAGCTTCAGGAAGGCGATGACGCTGCCGGAGAAGGAGATCGAGCCGATGATCACGCCGAGGACGATGGCGATTGCCGCGCCGGTCGAGATCTCGTCCCGGTTGAGGTAGTCGCCCAGCGAGACGAGCGCCACCGCGAGACCGCCCATCCCGTTGAAGGCGGCCACCATCTGCGGCATCTGGGTCATCCTGACCTGCCGCGCGGCGAGGTAGCCGCCACCGCCGCCGATGATCATGGCGATGACGATCAGGATGTAGTTGCGCGAGATCTCGTGCGAGACGAAGGTGCCGATGATCGCCAGCCCCATGCCGATCATGGCCAGGATGTTGCCGTTCCGGGCCGTGCGGGGGGCGCTGAGCTGCTTGAGCGCGAAGATGAAGGTGATCGCCGCGATCAGGTAGGTCAGGTCGACGAACGTTTGCCGCCAGTTGTCGATCATTGGGCCCGCTCCGGATTCGCGTTCTGGCGAGCGACCGGTTTCTGCTTGAACATCTCAAGCATCCGGTCCGTCACCGCGAAGCCGCCGACGACGTTGCCCGCGCCGAGGACGACGGCGATGAAGCCGATCACCTCCAGCCACCAGGTGTGAACCGAACCGAGGACGATCATGCCGCCAAGCAGGACGATGCCGTGGATCGCGTTGGTCGCCGACATGAGCGGCGTATGCAGGGTCGATGGGACCCGGTTGATCAGCTCCAGCCCCAGGAAGATCGCGAGGATGAAGACGTAAAGTCCCATCAGCAGATGCTCGTTCATGCCTGTCCCTCCCCCATCTCGTTGCCGCGCTCACGGTCACCGACCCGCGACGGCGTGACGTGCCCGTCGTCGCCGGACGGGAACCCGTAGGCCTGCGTCTCCTCGCCGGGCCGCGCCGGCTCGGGCAGTTGCTCGCCGAGGCGATGCCGCGCGCCCGAATCGGCCGCTTCGTCCGCCGACGGTGCCTCGACCAGCCGCGGCGCCTCGTCAGCGTCCGCTGGCGCGGCCTCCGCAGCGGCCGGTTCGACCGGCGCTGCGGACTCTGGCGCGGCGTCTGGCGCTGGCGCGGGCTCCGGCGGAGTCTGTGGTTCGGCCGGCGCGAACGAGGGCAGACCCATCGCGCCTCGCGTGCGCTCGTTGACGATCTCGCCGTCCCGCACGATCCAGGTGCCGGCGATGATGTCGTCCTGGGCGTCCGGGACGAACCGGCCCTCCTTGACCATCAGCGCGAGCAGGTTCTGCACATTCTTGGCGTACATCTGCGAGGCGTGGACCGGTACTTCGGCGGGCAGGTTCAGCGGCGACATGATCGTCACGCCGTGCGCGACCGTCGTCTCGCCGGGCTTGGTCAGCTCGCAGTTGCCGCCCGTCTCGCCGGCGAGATCGACCACGACGCCGCCGAGTGGCATCCGCTCGACGGCGTCGGCGGTGACGAGCAGCGGCGCCGGCTTGCCCGGCACCAGCGCGGTGGTGATGACCACATCAGCCTTGGCGCAGGCGTCGGCGAGGCCGGCCTGCTGCGTCCGGATGACGTCCTCCGATGCCTGCTTGGCGTAGCCACCGGCGCCGGCGAGGTCTTCGCCGGTGTCGATCTCGACGAACTTCGCGCCGAGGCTCTCGACCTGCTCCTTGACGACCGCGCGGGCGTCGTACGCCTCGACGACCGCGCCCATCCGGCGCGCGGTGCCGATCGCCTGCAATCCGGCGACGCCGGCGCCGATGATCAGCACGCGGACCGGCCGGATCGTGCCGGCGGCGGTCATCAGCAGCGGGAACATCTTGCCGATCTCGTCGGCGGCCATCACGACCGCCTTGTAGCCGGAGATCGTGCTCTGGGAGGAGAGGGCGTCCATCGCCTGGGCGCGGGTCGTGCGGGGAATGGCATCCATGCTGAAGGCATCGACGCCGCGTTCCGCGAGCGCGCGGACGAGATCGTGGCGAATGAGCGGCGCCAGGAAGGCGATGATCGTGGAACCTGGCCGCATCTGCGCGACCTCGTCGACGCCATCGCCCTGCTGCGGCGCCTGGACCTTGGTGACGACATCGGCGCGGCCATAGAGCGCGCCGGCATCGGGCACGATCTCCGCGCCCGCCTCCTGGTAGGCGGCATCGCTGTATGAGGCGGCGGCACCGGCGTCGTGCTCGACGACGACGGCGACGCCCGCCTTGCTCAATGCGCGCACCGTCTCGGGGATGAGGGCGACGCGCCGCTCTCCGGCAATCGTCTCCTTCGGCACCCCGATCGTGACACGCTCCGACGTTCCCCCGGAATCTGACATGAACGCCCTCCCCGTTCCCTGCATCGCAGGGCGATGGTTCTGGATTAGCGCTTGCCCGTTCGAACCGTCTTCTCACTGACGTGTTTGGGTAAGTCTACAGGCAATGCGCGAACCCCGGAAGGCGCGCCGGGAGCGGAAACCCGCGCGCGCCGGATGGCGGCCGTCTACCGCCGCTTCAGCTCGTCCGGCGAGACCGTCGCCTTCCAGATGCCGCGCTCGTTCTGGAAGTAGAAGGTGCGATCGTCCTGCGCCCAGCCACCGATCGGCTGGGCGCCGAGACCCCGGAAGAGGCTGAACCCGTAGTCGATGTCGCCGTATTTCAGCATCTCGATCTGCCAATCGCCGGCGAAAAAAGCAGCCAGCTTTGGCCCCTGGACGCAGGCGACGAAGGTGAAGCCGGGCGAGGCCGAATTGCAGCCGACCGCCGCCGTCTGCCAGATCGGGGTCGTCCAGTCACCCGGCAGGTTCGGCGCCGTCTGTCCAGCCGGCAGCGGCGCCACCTGGCCGCTCTTCACCGTCACCAGGACCGCCTTCTTCGTGCCGCCGGACTCGTCGGCGACGAAGAGCAGATGGCTGGCGTCGGCGTCGGCCGAGACCAGGTCGTAGTGGTCGAGCGGGACGCGGAGCGTGCGCGGCTGGTTCAAATCCTGCAGCGTGATGCCGTCCGGGGTCGTCGTCGCGATGTAGAGCGCCAGCGCCGTCTGGATCGGCCGGCCCTGGGCGTCCGGCTTGTTCACCGTGACGGTGATGAGGGCGATGTTCGGATCGGCGCCGGCGATCTTTGGCACAACCTTGCCGGGCGCGATGCCGAGGTCGTAGGCGATCCTGAGCCGCAGTGAGCCGGAGATCACCAGCGGCACGCCGATGACGATGACGAGGACGCCAATCGCGAGCAGCAGCCACAACGCCAGCCGCTGCTCGCGGCGGAACGTGGGGGATCTCATCGCTACCGCCTCGCGGCGCGATCAGTCTGGTCCCTGCTCGTCCTCGTCGTCATCGAGTACTTCCTGCGCCTCGATATCTTCCTCGACCTCGGTCTCTTCCAGCTCGTACTCGCCGCTGGCGATGACATGCAGGTCGCCCAGTGCGTCGTAAATGCCGAAGGTGAGGTCGTCGAAGCTGACATCGCCGCGCACGTAGGCGACGAAGGCGTCCGTCAGCTCCCGTCCAATATCCCGGGCGAGCTGTTCCTGCTCCTCCCGCTTGTCCACGCTCACGTCCTGGTGGTCGCTCAATCTCCGCTCCTCGTCGATCCGGCTGCGAGGCGCCCGGCGGCGTCCTGGCAAATCTTAGCGGATTGCCGGGAACCGCATCGCGCCCCCGCAACAGTTGGGCCGCCCGCCCCGTTCGAGAGGACAGGTGGCGGTTCGGTCGCTCCACCGTAGCCGTTGGGTGAACCGGCGTCGTATCCTCTGCGAGTGATCGGCGACGGTCGCGTGCCCGCCGCCTGGCGGGACGACCGTCTTCCTGGAGAAACCTGCGTGGTGCATCGCAACCCACAACGTGAGCGCGTCGCGCCGGGCGCCAACGGGGAGAAGCTCGACGACGGGCCGGCCACCCCCGTGGCCGCCTCCACGCCGGGCGGCACGGCGACATTGGTGGCGCCACCCCCGGCGCCCGTCGTGTCGGCGCGGCCGCCCTGGCGGTTCACGCTGACGCTGGAATCGGGCCTCTGGCTGCTGTTCATCGTCGCCGCCATCCTGACCCGGTTCTGGGACCTCTCCTATCGCGCGCTCCATCACGACGAGACGATCCACTCCTACTATTCGTGGGGGTTTTACTTCGGCACTATCCCCTACGTGCATAATCCGCTCTCGCACGGGCCATTCCTTTTCCACGCCAACGCATTGGTCTACCTGCTCTTCGGCGCATCGGACGCGACCTCGCGCTACATGCCGGCGCTGGCCGGCGTGCTGCTCGTCGTGTTGCCCTGGCTGCTGCGCGGGCCGAAGCTGCTCGGACGCTGGGGCGCGCTCGCGGCCAGCTTCATGCTGCTCATCTCGCCGTCGTTCCTCTACTACACGCGCTACATTCGCCACGACCCCTACACCGCGCTCGGCTCGCTCGTCGTCTTCATCTGCCTCTTCCGCTATATCGAGCGGCCGCAACGGCGCTGGCTGGTCCTCTTCTTCGTTGCACTCGCCTTCCTCTTCACCAATCACGAGATTATCTTCGCCATTGCCGCCGTGATGTTCGGCGTCCTGTGGGTGCGGCTGCTTTGGGGCGCGCTGCGGCCGCTGGCGCCGGTCCACTTGCTCTTCGCCGGACTCGGCATCCTGCTCCTGATCGTCCACCGGACTGCCGGTTGGGCGCCCTTGCCGGCGATCCCCTGGCAGAACCCGACACCGCAGGCGACCCGCGATTACTACCACGCGCTGCTGACCAACCCCTTCGTCGTCGGCGTCATCCTCCTCCTCGTCGCCTTCATCGTCGCCTGCGGTTGGACGCTTCGCACCAACAAGCGTGGGCAGGTGCCCGGCGGGTGGTTCGAGCGCGCCTTCGGCGACGCGCCGGATGGGACCTTGGACGCCGCGATCTACGCGGCCGGCCGCGACACCGTCGGGCTTGCCGCCGGCATCGCCGCCGCCCTCTTCATCTTCGCCGGCCTCTTCACGACGCTCTTCACCAACTTCGACGGCCTGGCCACCGCGACCTTCGCGCCCAATGGCACGCTCCTCTACTGGTTGGGCCAGCAGGGCGTGCGGCGCGGGCAGCAGCCGTGGTTCTACTTCCTGATCGAGGCGCCGCAGTATGAATGGCTGGCGATCGTCTTCGGCGTCGCCGGCGGCTTCTTCACCCTCTGGCGCATCTACCGGGCGGCGACGGGCAAGCCGACCGGCCCGCGTTTGCTGGTGCAGGCGTTCCTCGCCGTCTGGTTCGCCTTCATCTTCCTCTCGCTCTCCTACGCGGGCGAGAAGATGCCCTGGCTGATCCTGCACTTCACGCTGCCGGCGATCCTGCTCGGCGCCAGCTACATCGGCGAGATGATCGAGCGCGGCCGCGCCTGGTTCGCGACCAGCCGCGCCACCCGCTACCACGTCGGACAGGAGAAGGTGATCGGCGGCGTGCTCGTCGGCGGCCTGGTCCTCCTGGCGGCGACCTGGTTCCTGCTCGCCGCCCGCCTGACGAACCCCGTCTACGCGACCGTCAACGGCCAGATGCAGCGGCAAATCCCGGCGTCGCAGATGACCGACTGGTGGCTGATGGTCCTGCCGCCAGTCGCCGCCATCCTGCTCGTCCTCGGCGTCTTCTGGGTGCTCGGGCCGCGCCGCACCGCCTACGCCACCGTCACCGCCGCCTTCATCGTCATGTCGCTCTTCCAGATCCACGCCGGCTTCCGGCTCTCGTTCCTGCAGGGCGATGTCGCGCTCGACACGCTGATCTACAACACCACCTCGCCCGATGTGCCCCAGCTCGTCCACGACGTCGGCGAGATGTCCGAGCTGACCACCGGCACGAAGGGCATCTCGGTCTACTACGATGGCTGCACCGAATGGCCGCTCGTCTGGTACCTGCGCGATTTCGGCGGTCGCCGCAAGTACACCTCGGTCGCCCAAATCCAGGCCGACAAGCCGGCCGTCGTCATCGCCGTGCCCCAGGCGTGGGATGATCCGTCCGCGCCATGCGGCTCCGGCACGCCGCTCGACATGGACGGCTACACCGCCCAGACCTACGTGCTGCGCTGGCATGAGCCCGAATTCTCGATCTACCGCAACTTCGCGATCGCGCCCGAGATCCTGCCTGGCTGGTCGGCGATGAAGACCCCGACCCAGCCACACGGCATTGTCAACATCGTCGAATCGGTCGGCAGCAGCTTCGGCACACTCTTCACCCCTGGGGGGCAGCAGCGCCTCTACCGGTTGGTGATGTATCGTGAGCTGCCCGCCGGCCTGAACGACTACAAGTTCCGCGTCTACGTTCGAAACGACATGCTGCCACTCTACAACCAGGTGCGCTATGGGACGTAATGAAGCCCCCTCCCCGGCCTGCGGCCACCCCTCCCCCAATGCTGGGAGAGGGAAACGACATCAGCGGGAGTTGTCCGCACCGCGCGCAATGTTCATGTCGCCAACCTGCTTCCCGACCGGCTCCCCTCTCCCAACGTTGGGGGAGGGGCTGGGGGAGGGGGCTTTCCCAGGGAGACATCGTTCGTGAGCAAGGTCGAAGGACAGTCGAATCGCCCCGTCTCCGGCGGCGCCGAGGCGTTGCCCGCGGCCGTGCCGCCGGCGCCGCCGGAAGACGGCGTGCTCGACCGGCGCGTCAGCGTCGGCGCGTTCACCTGGCCGGTTGTGCTGGCCGCCATCGGCGTCATCGCCGCGATCTTGATCCGGCTGGTGCAGCTCAAAATCAGCGCCCTCGACGAAGTCGAATCCCGCTGGGCCTACGAAGCCTTCGCCCTCTACACCGGCAAGTCGCTGCCGACCGGCGACGCGATGCCGACGACCTCGCCGCTCTTCCTCCTGACCCAGGTGCTCACCTATTTCCTCTTCGGCACCAGCGACGTTATTGCCCGGCTGACGCCGGCGTTCTACGGCTTCGGCATCATCGGCCTGCTCTTTGCGCTGCGCCGGTTCGTCAGCGGCCCACGCCTCGCCGGCCTCGTCGTGCTGGTCGCCATCTCGCCCTCGATCGTCTTCGCCTCGCGCACCGTCGATCCCGTCATCGCCGTCGCCTTCTGCGCGCTGCTCATCGTCGTCGCCGTGCTCCGCGCCGGGCAGACCGCGACCGACGGCGGCGTCCTCGGCTGGTCGGCACTGGTCGGCGTCGGCATCGGCGGCGCGCTGGCCAGCGCCCCGGTCGCGATCACCTCCCTGATCGCCATCGCCATCGCGCTCGCCGTCGCCGCCATGACCGAGCCGGCCGACGACCCGACCACCAGCGTGCGCCCCGGCCTGCGGCGCATCGGCCAGACCGCCGGCGGGCTCGTCGCGCTCGGCTCCGGCCTGGTCGCGACCGTCATCGTCCTCTTCACCCGCTTCTTCAGCGAGCTGGGTGCGATCCAGGGGCTGGGCGAGACCTTCGCCGACTGGGGCCGGCTGATGGTCTCCCAGCGGACGACCACCCCGGTCCAGTTCTTCATCTACGCCATCTTCCTCTACGAGATCCTCTCCGTCGTCTTCGCCACCGTCGCGCTGGCCGCGCCGCCGGACCGCCGCGCCGGCCGTCCGGTGCTGCCGAACGCGCTCTTCACCACCTGGTTCGTCGTCGAGCTGATCCTCCAGAGCTTCGCCAACGGCCGCCGGCCGGATCAGACGGTCGCCGTGACCTTGCCGCTGGTGCTGCTGGCCGGGCTCGGGCTCGGCGCGTTGCTGGAGCGGCTTCCCTGGCGCGAGATGTTCCACCGCGGCGTCGGCCTCATCCCGATCTCCGTCTTCGGCATCGCCATCGGCCTGATCGCGATCGGCATGCTCTTCGCCCGCCGGAACGACCCCGGCACGGAGGTCAACACGAGCGGCATCCAGTTCCTGCTGGAGCTGGCGTTCATCGTCGTCCTGATCATTCTGCCGCTCTGCGCCCTGATCTGGGACCTGAGCCGCCGCCAGAATCCGGGACACGCCTGGCGGCCGATCGGCAAGATGGTGCTGCTCGTCGTCGCCGTCATCCTTGGCGCCTACACCTTCCGCTCCTGCCTCGCGCTCAGCCTGACCAACGCCGATGTCGGCAACGAGCTGCTGGCCCAGCGCTCGGCCACCCAGGGCATGAAGCCGTTCGTCGATCAGACCCTGCGTCTCTCGCGCGACGTCACGCTGCCGAACAATTCGATGGAAGACAACACCGGCAGCTACGGCATCTCGATCGCCGTCTCGCCCGAGGTGCAATGGCCCTATCTCTGGTACTTCCGCGAGTTCCCGCACCTGACCGTCGCCGGGCCGGCCGGCTGGAGTGGCGCCGACATGGTGATCGCGCCGACCGACGTCGGCATGGCCGAGGCCGGCTACGTCGTCCAGTCCCGGCCCTATGTCCACCGCGTGCCGCCCGTCTACCAGAACCCGGACACCGGCGAGGTCCTCAGCCACATCGTCAATCCCGGCAAATGGTATCAGGGCATCCGCTACCTGCTATTCCGCGAGCTGCCCGTCGGCGCGCAGCCGGAGAACGTCTCCGTCGGCTACAACCGGACCCTGGCGAACCAGCTCAACCCGAACGCCGGCCCCTTCAACCTCTTCGACCAGGCCGGCACCGGCAGCGCGCTCGGCCAGTTCACCCAGCCGACGGGCATCACACTGAGCCCGGACAAGCAGACGGTCTACGTCATTGACGGTGCCAATCAGCGGATCGAGCGCTTCGGCGCCGACGGCAAGTTCATCGGCACCTGGGGCGGCCCGACCGACCCGAACCTGCAGCTTGGCTTCCAGTTCGACCAGGGCGCCTCCGGCATCACGACCGACTCGGCCGGCCGCGTCTACGTCGCTGACACGTGGATGCACCGGATCGTCGTGCTCGATCAGTACGGCCAGATCGTGCGGGAGATCGGCAAGCCGGGCCAGGCGACCAACCTGAACGACTCGCCCGACCCGACCCAGCAGCCGGGCCTCTTCTTCGGCCCGCGCGGAGTCGCCGTCGCCAACAACGAGATTTATGTCACGGACACCGGGAACGAGCGGGTCCAGGTCTTCGCGCCCGACGGCTCCTTCCTCCGCGCCTTCGGCGGCTATGGCACCCAGCCGGGCAAGCTGGTCGAGCCGACCGGCATCGCGATCAGCCCGGACGGGCTGGTCTACGTCGCCGATTCCGGCAACGGCCGCCTGAGCGTCTTCCGGACCGACGGCACCTTCGTCAAGGTCATCCCGATCCCGGCCTGGCAGGGGCAGCAGGAGCGGTTGAACTACCTCGCCTTCTCGCCGGACGGTCTGCTCTACTACTCGACGCCGTCGCAGGGCACCGTGACCGTGCTGGATGTGCAGACCGGGCAGGTGCTGAAGACCTTCGAGGGCGCGAACGGCATCCGCTTCAAGGCGCCGTTCGGGGTCACACTCTCCGCGGACGGCAACATCCTGGTCGTCGACGACACGATCAATGGTGTCTTCGAGCTCCCCGGCGACATCACCCGCCCGGCCGCCGCCACCCCACCGGCCAGCCCCGCGGCCTCACCCGCCGCATCGCCTGCGGCGTCCCCCGGCGCCAGCCCGGTCGCCAGCCCGCAGGCATTGCCGAAGGGATAAGCGACCCTCCCTCCAGCTACTCCCCTCCGACTCCCCTCAGTGCTTCGTTCATGTGCCCCCGAACAACGCGCGGCACTCGTCCCCGAGCACGCCCTGCGCGATCGCGGGCGGCGCCGGCCAACCGGCGATGTCGGTCGCGGTGAGGATCGGATAGCGGGAGGTGACACCGCCGACGCCCGCCACGGGCGCGCCGATGACCACCCGCGAGATGCCCGTCTGCCGGATCGCGTAGGAGCACATGAAACAGGGCTCGGCCGTCGTGTAGAGCGTGCAGCCGGCGAGCGCGAGCGTGTCCAATGCCTGGCAGGCCAACCGGATCGCCGCGATCTCCGCGTGCCCCGCGATATCGAGCGCCGAATCCACCCGCTCGCCCGCGCCAGCGATCTCGCCCCCATCCCGCGCCACCACCGACCCCACCGGCGCATCACCCCGCGTCGCCGCCTGCCGCGCCAGCGCCAGACACCGCCGCATGAACGCTTCATCAATTGCGTCGGTATGCTCCATCACCACTCCTCCCTGCTCGATCAGATAGCGGTCCGCATGGCTTCACGTAGAATGCTTCTAACTTATCGCTCAGGGAGCATGCTATTCGAGGTCGAGCCCCCGGAGAAAAACGCCGTGATCCCTCTCGTTGCTGACAACCTGGACAAGATCGCGGCGCTGTGCCGGGAGTACCGCATCCAGAAGCTGGAGCTGTTCGGCTCGGCTACGACCGACGACTTCGACCCGGAATCTAGTGACATCGATCTGATCGCAGATCTGGGCGAATACGAGCTAGGCGTTGCACGTCGGTTTTTCACGTTTGCACGGGCGCTCGAAGAGCTCTTCAGCCGGAAGGTTGATTTGCTCACGCCACCGATGATCACGAACCCATATTTTCGGCAGGCCGTGAATGAGCAACGGGTGACGATCTATGAAGCGGGAGACCGCGAAGCTGCTGCATGACGCTGCGTCTGCCAGCGGAGAAGCCATCCAACTCTGTGCTGACATCTCCCGAGACGAGTTGAGGCAAAACAGAACGTTGCAACTGGCCGTTCAGAAGCTGATCGAGATCGTTGGCGAAGCGCTCAGGCAGGCTGAGGTGATTGAGCCGGCACTGGTTATGGACTTGCCGGATCTCCGCGATGTGGTTGATACCCGAAACCGATTGGTACACAGATATTCAACCGTTGATTACGGGCTCCTTTGGGACATCACAAATGACGAGTTGCCAGGACTACGTGCAGACTGATCGAGCTGCTAAAGGATGCGCCGCGGTAGTCAGGCGCAATGGAGTGATGCCGTACACCGGTTGCCTACGCCGAGATCGTTCTATGTCAGCAATCGAGCGGGATTAACTCGGTAGAGATTTCGCCGAGGGTGGCGAGGTCGAGGCGACGGTCGACGAAGTCGGTGATGGTCGCCAGCATGCGCTCGGCGTGGCGGGCATCGTTGCTGACGACGGTCACGGCCAGCGTCGCCAGCCGGATGTCGTCCAGATCGGCCACCTCGGCGATGGCGGCGTTGAACCGGTTCTGCACCTGTTGACAGATCGAGCGCACCTCGCGCCGCTTGTCCTTCAGCGAGAAGGTCTCCTCCAGGTGCAGCGTCAGCAGCGCGACGCCGATCGTCGCGCTCATGCCCTGGCGCCGGCCGGCGCGATCGTCAGCGTCACCTCGCCGTTCGCCGCGCCCTGCCAGGACAACGTCATGCCGAGCCGCGCGGCGAGCGCGGCGCTGACCCGGAAGATGGCGTCGGCCTGCGCTGGCGTCGCGGCGAGGACCTCGACCAGCTCCGGATCGGGCAGGTGGCGGACGGTCGCGGTCGGCGGGTCTTGCGCGAAGCTGGCCTTGACGATATCGGCGCCGAAGGCGCGGAGGTTGGTCAGCGTGGCGTCGAGCACTTCAGCCGGTTCCCAGACGCGGTCCGTCTCCCAGGCGCGGGCGAAGACGGCCGCCAGCGCGTCCGGCCACTCATCCCCGGTCATCACGCTGGCGACGGCCAGCATGAGGCTCTGGGCGTTGAGCTGGCACTGCTCCAGCAGTTCCTCGGTCGTGTAGTCGGCCGCGCCATGCAGGATCTCGAAATCCGGTCCGCCGCTCTCCATGCGTCTCGCTCACCTCGCCTCTGCGTGCCGCACCGGCCCGCCGACGAGGCAAGGGTACGTCATCCGGCGTGGTGCGAGATCGGACGAGGGCGGACAGCAACGGGATGGTGACGAGGCGGACACACGTCATGCGGCATAAGCCGCCGTTCCCAGTCTCGAAGAGACTTCGTAGGTTGAGCGCCAGATTTCAATCTGGATTTGGCTCGCCGGAACCAGTAGAGGTTGCCAAGACGGCGCCTAACAGCACGTTCGCGCCGGCGGCGATGTCGTCCGGCGCGCTGTACTCGTCCTCGCAGTGCGAGAGGCCGCCCTGGCTGCGGACGAAGATCATCGCCGCCGGCGTGATCTCGGCGATGTACTTCGCGTCGTGCCCGGCGCCGGACCAGAGGCGCTGCGCCGGCAAGCCGAACGTTGCCGTCGCCTCGTCCACGGCCTTGAGCAGTGCCGGGTCGAAGGGCGTCGGCAGGATCGACCAGAAGCGGTTCAGGTCGATCGCCGTGGCGGTGTCCTTCGCGATCCGCATACAGGCGGTCTCCAGCTCGCCGACCATCCGGTCGAGCCCGCGCTCGGTCGGGTGGCGGAAATCGGCGCTCAGCGTCACCTTGCCCGGGATGACGTTGATCAGGTTCGGCTCGACGTCGAGCCGCCCGACGGTGCCGACGACCGGATCGCCGTCGCGCGCGGCGATCTCCCGCACGGCGTTCACGATCCGCCCGGCGGCGAGCAAGGCGTCGTGCCGCAGGCTCAGCGGCGAGGGCCCGGCGTGGTCCGCGTGACCGGTCACGGTGATGTCGATCCAGGTGATGCCGAGGATGCCCTCGACCGTCCCGACCGGCGCATCCCGGCTCTCCAGCACCGGCCCCTGCTCGATGTGAAGCTCGACGTAGGCGGCGGCCGGTCCAGGCCGGCTGGCGGCGTCGCCCCGGTACCCGATGCGGGTCAGCTCGTCGCCGAACGTGTGCCCATTGCGGTCGGTCTTCTGGTAGACGTCTGCAATGGTGAAGCGCCCGGCGACGACCCCGGAGGCCATCATCGCCGGCTCGAAGCGGACGCCCTCTTCGTTCGTCCAGTTGATCAGCTCGAGCGGTTGGTCCGTCTCGATCCCGGCCTCGTTGAGCGACCGGATCACCTCCAGCCCGCCGAGGACGCCGAGCGCGCCGTCGTAGCGGCCGCCCTGGCGCACGGTGTCGATGTGCGAGCCGATCTGCGCCGGCGGCAGCGCGTCGTTCCGTCCCGGCCGGCGCCCGGTCATGGTGCCGAGATCGTCGATCCGGACCGCCAGCCCGGCCGCCTCCATCCACTGTCGGAGGAGGTCGCGCCCGGCCCGGTCCTCGTCGGTCAGTGCCAGCCGGGTGACGCCACCGGCGTCGGTCGCGCCGATCCGGGCGAGCTCCTGGAGGGTTTGGTTGAGCCGGTCGCCGTTCACCCGATGCGTCGTCACCCGCCTACTCCATGACGGTCAGCGCGCGCGTTGCCTCGTTCAGCCGCCGGCCGCCGTCCTCGGTGCAGACGACGGTGTCCTCGATCCGGACGCCGAACTTGCCTTCGAGGTAAATGCCCGGCTCATCCGAGAAGACCATGCCGGCGGCCAGCGGCAGCGTGTTGCCCTCG
>JAICKJ010000165.1 GCA_025928015.1 Thermomicrobiales bacterium | reverse complement strand
GTCATTGGCGAGGCGAGCAGCGGCCCGGAGGCGGTCGCGCTGGCCCGGGAGCTGGCGCCGGACCTGGTGCTGATGGATTTGCAGATGGCCGGGGGCGGCGGCATCGAAGCCACCCGGGCGCTGGCCGGCGAATTGCCGGACGCGCGCGTCCTAGTCGTCTCGCTCTTCGAGGACGACGATTCCATTTTCATGGCCCTGCGCGCCGGCGCCCGCGGCTACATCCTGAAGGATGCGGAAGAAGAGGAGATGATCCGGGCGGTTCGCGCCGCCGCCGCCGGACAGGCGATCTTCAGCCCAACCATCGCCGCTCGCATGCTCGCCTTCTTCTCGGCCAGCCCCCGGGAGCCGGAGACCTTCCCCGAACTGACGACGCGAGAACGGGAGATTCTCGGGCTCATCGCGCAGGGGTGTCCGAATCAGGTGATCGCTGACCGCCTCTTCCTGAGCCCCAAGACCGTCGCCAACCACGTCTCCAGCATCTTCGCCAAGCTCCGAGTCGCCGACCGGGCCGGCGCCATCGTGCGTGCCCGTGAAGCCGGCTTCGGCGACCGCACCTGATCGGGCGGTACCATTGCTCGCGGCATGGGTCAGCATGGCGAAAGGCGGGCATGGGCGACGACAACATCGATTGCGATTTGGGCACGAGGCCGGGCGTGCTCCTCTTCGATCTGGACGAGACGTTGTGCGACTACGCCGCCGCGCGCCGGCGACGGCTGGAGTCCGCCTTCCGGATCGCGCTGCGCGATGTGCCAGCCCCTCAATGGCCCGATCTCGCCCCCCTGATCGACCGTTCAATCGCCATCGCACCGCACGGCGACGCCCACTTCCCGGACCTCCTGCGCGCGGCCGGCTGCGATGACCCGGCCGCGATCGATGAAGCCCGGACCTGGTTCCGGCGACACCGGCTCCACAGTCTGGCGCTCTTCCCCGACGCCAAGCCGATGTTCGCGGCGCTCCGCGCGACCGATCGCGGCGCGCGGTTCGGCATCATCACGAACGGACCGGCGGACATCCAGCGGGAGAAGGTCGCCATGCTCGGATTGCTGCCCCTGGTAGAGACGGTCGTCATCTCCGGCGAGGTGGGCGTCGCCAAGCCCGCTCCCGGGATCTTCATGCTCGCGCTCGACCGGCTGTGCGCGCCGGCGGCCGACGCCATCTACCTCGGCGATGCGCCGGCAATCGACATCGCCGGCGCTCACGCGGCCGGCATCCGCGCCGTCTGGATGAACCGAACCGGCGTTGCCTGGCCGCGGACGCTCCCGCGGCCGGTGGCCGAGGTCACGTCGCTGGCCGCATTCGCCCGGCTCATCGCCGCGCTTCCCGACCGCACCTAGTGTCAAACCGGCATGCATGCTGTGGTATTATCCCGTCTGGATACATCGTTTTTGGCGCGGCACAGCGGAAAGTCGAACATCGGCCGGCCCCTTTGTCGTGACAAGTTGGCATGATCGACCCGCGCGTGCGGGCCGCGCCGGGAGAGCGACGACTCGTGCGTACCCAACCCACTGGCCATCGCTGGCTGCCGTTCGGCCTGGTCGCCCTGACGCTGATTCTGGCGACGGCGGGTTGCGACCGCGCGACCACACCGCGGCAGGTGGCGCTCGGCCCCACGATGACGGCGACGCCGGCCGGCACGAGCCGGACTGGCACGCCGCGCGCATTTACGTCCGCCACCGGCACACCCAGAGTGACTTCAACCGTCCCGGTATCGCCGGGCGCCAAGCGTGCCCACCGCCGTCTGACACCGAGTCAGTTGAAGAAGTACCGGCCGAACGAGCTGGGCTACATCCCGGTGCTGGAGTACCACGCGATCACGACCGACCCGGCCAAGGAGGCGCAATTCGTCCGCCTCGCGTCCGATCTCCGCGCGGACCTCACGTGGCTCTACAAGCACGACTTCCATGTCATCTCGATGGCCAGCTTCGTTCGTAACCGGATCACGGCGCCACCCGGCAAGCACCCGGTCGTCCTGACCTTCGACGACGCGCAGTCGTCGCAGTTCCTCTTCGTCCGGGACAAGCACGGCAAGCTCGTGCCCGACCCCGACACCGCGGTCGGCGTCCTCGAAGCGTTCTTCACCCGGCACCCGGATTTTGGCCGCGGCGGCTTCTTCGCCATCCTGCCGGACAACTGTTTCGCCGTGCCGGATCACGAGGACCAGATGAAATACTGCGACCGGAAGCTGAAATGGCTGGTCGACCACGGGTACGAGGTCGGCAACCACACGCTCGGCCACCAGGATTTGCTCGACGTCAGCGACGCCGAGTTCAAGCGGCAGATCGCCGAGAACATCCTCTGGCTGGAGAAGCATGCGCCGAAGAACCTCGGCACGGTGATCGCGATGCCCTACGGCAACTATCCGCAGAAGGGCGTGCATGACGCGCAACGACAGATGATGGAGGACGGCTTCACGTACAAGGGGCGCAAATTCAAGCTGGAAGGGGCGCTCATGGTCGGCTCCGAGCCGTCGGTCTCGCCGTCCAGCGAGCTCTGGGACCCAATCTGGATCCCGCGGATTCAGGCAGCCGATGCCGTACTCTCGGTCTGGTTCAACGAATTCGAAAACGGCGACGTGATACTCTTTACGAGTGACGGCAACCCGGAGACGGTGACGATTCCGAACCCGGTGCCGCGGCTGATCCGGGAGGAGATCAACCCGGACTTGATCCGCCGCAGTGGCAAGACGCTGGTCCGCTACACACCGCCGCGCGCCGACCACCGCACGCGCGGCCAACCGGGACACATCGCATCAAGCTGACAGGAACGCATCGATGGTTACGGCCCCCGCCAGTTCTGAAACGACTGACCGCGCATCGGAAGGCAACCCGCGCCGCATCGTCGTGGCGCAGGAGCTTGGGTACTGCTGGGGGGTGCGCCGCGCGCTCGACATCATCCAGGACGCGGCCGATCCCCAGCATCCCATCGCGCCGATCGGTGACATCATCCACAACCCGCAGGTCGTCACCCGGCTGCGCTCGCGCGGCGTCGTCGGCGCCGGCTCGGTCGATGAGGCCGACGGCCGGGGCGTGCAGCGGGTCGCGATCACCGCTCACGGCATGGGACCGCACCTCGCCAAGGAGGCGGCGGCGCACAACCTGGAGCTGATCGACACGACCTGCCCGCTGGTCACCAAGGTCCAGCGGCTGGCGCAGAAGCTGGTCCGGCAGGGCTATTTCCTCGTCGTCTACGGCGACAGCTACCACCCCGAGGTACGTGGCGTCCTTGGCTGGGCGGCGACCTCGAAGTCGGTGGCGGCAAAGCACATCGAGGATCTGCCTTGGAACGCGAAGCGGGGCGAGAAGGGCGAAGGTAAGATCGCGCCGCCGCGCAAGGTGGCGGTCGTCAGTCAGACGACGAAGAACATCGACGAGCTGATGAAGTTCGCCAACGCGCTGCAGGCGATGGTCGTGCCGGAGGGGGGCGAGTTCCGCCTCTGCAACACGATCTGCGAGCCGACCAGCGAGCGGCAGAACGCGCTCAAGCGGCTGGTCCACGACGACCAGGTCGATCTGATCCTGGCGATCGGCGGCCGCAAGAGCTCGAACACGGCGCGGCTGGCCGAGGTCGGCAACCAGATGGGCGTCAGCTCGCACCACATCGAGGGCATCCAGGACATCGCGGACGACTGGCTGCAGGATGTGACCGTGATCGGGCTCACCGCCGGCGCCTCCACGCCGGACGACGTCATCCAGGAAGTCGTCGACTACCTGGTGGCCAAGGGCTACGCGCCGCCGGAGGGCGGCATCCGCCCGGTCGACCCGGACTACGTCCCGGCGTACTAGCCAGGGCGTTTCCTCGCGGATCATTGGGAAAGAGGAGCGATCGTCAGCCCGCGTCGCCCGGCCGTCGACGGACCGGGCCAGGGCGCCCCGGCCCGGTAAACCGGGCTGAGGACGAGGGCGCGGATCGGAGGGGCGCACGGCGTGCGTCCGCGTCGCCACCAATCCCGTTCTCTCCTGCCACTCCCCTGCCCCGTCATGCTGACCGCAGGGAAGCATCCCCGCGCGCAGCGCGTGCCCGCAGGCAACCATCGTTCCTTCTGGCACAGATGTCCGCTGTGGCGGACCGGCTTCGCCGGGAGATGCTTCGACCAGCTCAGCATGACGAACGGGGCGGGACGCCTCGCCACGACATCCTTGACACATATTTGCAGTCAACCGTGGCAGGACGGGAGCGCGCCGGACCACCCAGCGGCTATCCATTTCACGCACGACACGACCATACAAAAGCGAGCCGAGGGTGGCACGGCAAAGGAGACGGTCCCGCGATGAACGACCCAAAGCACCTCGGGATCGTGCCGATGTCATCGTGGGGTCACGTTGCCTGTTGCAACAGCCGCTGTAACTGACGCGCGCCGAGGGCGAAATGGGTCGCCAAGTCTGCGGGCCCTGACTCGCTGTTCCACCAGCACATGGACAGGACGGCGCCCACGAAGGCCCATTCGAGCAACGCTTGCCGGTCGATGCCCCAGACCTCGCTGCAGATCGCGACGCGTCGGAATGCCAGTTCGCGGTAGTCGGTGCGCGCGGTCACCCCTTCCGGGTTGTACATCCAGGCGGCGAATTCGAACCCGGGATCGCCGTAGACTCCCTTGGGGTCGATGATGACCCATGCCCCGGAGGCGCGCTGCAGCAGGTTGTGGTGCTGAAAATCGCCGTGCAGCAGGCGGCTCTGCGTCGACCGAGCCAGCAGCGCCGCAGCCAGGTCCTGGGCCTGCTGGATCAGGTCGGGATCGATCAGATCCGGGCGCGGCGACCAGTCGAACAACGCCCGCATCCATCGACGCAACGGGTGAAAGCTGGCCGGATCCGGCACCTCACGCCAGAACGTGGCAACGGTTTCGGCCGCCAGGCGGGTCGCGTCGTCGTCCGAGATCGCGACGTCCCGCAGTTGGATGCCCGGCACGATTCGCTCGAGGACCATGGCGCTGCGTTCGACGTCGAGATCGTACACGCGCGCGACGTTCTCGCCGGCCGCCAGGTTCAGGGCCGTTGCTTCGGTCAGGAATTCGTCCGCCAACGCGGACGACTTGACGACGACCGGACCAAGCTCGGCGGAGTGCCCGAGCGCCACCAGCGTCACGTACGTGTCGGGGACGACGTGGTCGATTTCGATCTTCCATTTCGTGCAGAGATCGGCAATCGTCGTCGGAACCTCGTCAAGCCACCCTGGAGTCACTTGGTGCGGGTCCCACCCACTGATGGTCTCGACCAGCTGTTGCGGCAACGGTTGCCCAGTATGGAGGAGCATCAATGTGTCCGATCTGCTATGCCAGCTGCGACCACGTAGGCGGGGGAATGATCCCATCGCAATGCCACTTTGGGCACAACGGAGATCGCACGCATATCGACAACAATATGAACGCGGGAGATGAAAAAGTACAGGGCGACATGAAACGAGCCCAGGCGACCATGGGGGGTCGAGCTGGAGGGTGAAGCCAAGACGGTCGATCACAACCTCGTGCTCGTATGCCGTGTCCCGGGTTTTGACACGCCGCCCCGTCCTGCCACGCCCGACTGCACACATGTGTCAAGCATGTCGTGGCGAGGCGTCCGGGGCGGGTTTGCCAATCCACCACACTCGCGCAGCGAGCCCCTGCCACGCCGCGCGCGGAGAGAGAGTCCTCGACTCCGAATGACGAATATAAGAGAATAGATGTCGCTTAAAGACTGCGGGCATGGAACCTGCATTTACGGGCGCCAGATGTATCGTTCGCGGTCTGGTCGTTGCTGTCGGGGGACCAGACCGCGCCTGTTGAAGGGGACGGGAACCATGCTCTGGGGCATTGTCGTTATTCTGCTCATTCTCTGGCTGCTCGGCTGGCTGGCGTTCCACATCGCCGGCGGACTGATCCACATCCTGCTGATCATCGCGATCATCGTCTTCATCTACAAGCTGATCACCGACCGCCGCTCGGTCTGACCCCGGCGATTACGATGAAACGCGTCCGCGCACGGCGGGCCGGGTTCCCAACCCGGCCCGCCGTGTGTACAATCTCGCCACTTCGGTCCTGTCCTCGTTTTGCCCGCATATCCGCCGGCAAGGCCCGCGACGACGCGACGCGGGTGCCCGGCGGTCGGCATGGATGTTGCCGGAGTTGTGTTCGACCTGAGCCCGCTCGCCTCTTCAGCGGACGTATGGGAAAAGAGGCCGTATGACGTCAAAGGTGCTCAGTCGACCCACGGCCCGCGCGGCCATCGCCGATGGCCAGGACTGGCGCGCCGCCCTGGAGCGCGCGCTCGACCGGATCACCATCGAGTCCGCGCCCGACCTCGTCCTGCTCTTCGCCAGCGCCCACTACGCGCCCGAGTTCCGCGCCCTCGTCGGCGAGACACGACGGCGTACCGGGGCGCGGACGTTGGCCGGTTGCTCCGGCAACGGGGTCGTCGGTTCCGGCTGCGAGATCGAGGACCGGCCGGGGCTGTCGCTGCTGGCGCTCTGGTGCCCCGAAGCGACATTCCATCCGATCCGATTGCATCAGGAGATGCTGCCCCTGCCCGAGGACGCGGCCCATCTGCCGGCGCTGGCCGATCTGGCGTCAGCGGATGTCCGCGCCTGGTTCGTCTTCGCCGATCCGTATCGCATGGATGTGCAGGCGGCGATCACCGGGCTCGGCGACCTCTATCCCGGCGTCCCGGTGGTCGGTGGCATGGCGTCCGCGCACGCGAACCAGCGCCGGAGCTGGATCTTCTTCGACGATCAGGTCTACGACGAGGGCGGCGTCGCCATCGCGCTGACCGGGCCGTATCACGTCCTCCCGGTCATCGCCCAGGGGTGTGACCCGATCGGCGAGCCGTGGACCATCACCGGCACCAGCCGGAACACGCTGACCTCAATCTCCAACCGCCCCGCGCTCGATGTCATGCAGGCGACGCTCGCGTCGTTGCCGCTGGTGGAGCGGGAACGCGCGGAGCAGAGTCTCGTCGTCGGGTTCGCGGCGGACGAGTACAAGGACGAGTTCACGCGCGGCGATTTCCTGGTCCGGGGTGTGCTCGGCGTCGATCGGGAACAGGGGACGATCACGGTCGGCGATCTGCCGCGAATCGGGCAGACGATCCAGTTCCAGGTTCGCGACGCGGCCGCGGCCGATGTCGAGCTGCACCAATTGCTCGCCGAGACCCGCGCGCTGCTGCACGGCACGACGCCCTTCGCCGGCATCCTCTGCACCTGCAATGGACGGGGCAAGGACCTCTTTGGCGTCTGCCATCACGACGCCTCCGCCGTGCAGGCCGCCTTCGGCGACCTGCCGCTGGCCGGGCTCTTCTGCAACGGCGAGATCGGTCCGCTCGGCAAACGGAACCGCAATTTCCTCCACGCCTTCACCGCCAGCCTCTTCCTCCTGATCCGCGACGACGAAGGCGCGGAGAACGCATGAGCGACGCGATCGTCGTCTCGACCGCCGAGGAGATGCTGCCGGCGGCGACCGCCGAATTGCGCGCCGCGCTGCCCGGCGTCCGGGTCGAGCCGCTCGCGCCCGGGACCGGGCTGCTGACCGGCGACCTCGATCTGGCGACCGTCGCGCGGATCTGCCGGGAGACGCCGGTCGTCTTCGTCCGGCACCTGATGCGAGAGATAGCACGGCTGCCGTTAGCGGAGCTTCAGGCAAGGCCGGACCGGCTCGGCGAGGCAGCCGTCGCGGTTCTGCGAGCGGAACCGCATCATGAGATCGCGCTTCAGCTCTGGCAGGCCGGCAATCCGGACTTGCCGCACCGGCCGGACGAGCTCTGGCACATGGTCGCCGACCGGCTGACCGAAGCGGGACAGATCGTGCGGCGCGCCGGGCAGGAGTGGACGCTCTCCGTCTGCCTGACACCAGTCGCGGCGCTGCTCGGGTTGAACCGGTCGAGCGAGGCGCTGGCCGACTGGCCGGGCGGCCGGGTCAAGCTGGCGCGGGGCAGGGAGCAAATCTCCCGCGCAGAGTTCAAGCTGGAGGAGCTGTCCAAGGTCGCGCCGGTGGCGTTGCCCGCATCGGGCGTGGCGCTCGACCTCGGCGCGAGCCCGGGCGGGTGGACGCGGGTGCTGCGCCAGGCGGGGCTGGAGATCTGGGCGATCGATCCGGCCGATCTCGATTCCCGACTGGGCGACGATCCGCGCGTGCATCACGTCCGCGCGACCGCCGGGCGCTTCCTGGCGGAGACGGACCAGACCTTCGACGTGGTCGTGAACGATATGCGGATGACGGCCGAGCAGTCGGCGACCGTGATGCTCTCCGCCGCGCGCCATCTCGCCCCCGGCGGGCTGGCGATCATGACGCTCAAGCTCGCGCCGCACGATCCGTTGAGGACGGTGCGCAACGCGTTGGAAACGCTCGCTCGCGCCTATGACGTGACGTTCGCGCGGCAGCTGCACCACAACCGGCACGAGGTGACGGTGGTGGGGCGGAAGCGGTAAACGGCCCCCTCCCCTAACCCCTCCCCCAGAATTGGGGGAGGGGAACTTCTTTTGATGGCGCTGGTGTTATGTCATATGAGCCATGCCGCGGACGATCTGGCGACAGGCGCGGGCGTCGCTGAGGGCGCGATGGCCGCCGGGCGCGAGGCCGAAGGACGCGGCCGCGCGATCGAGCTTGTGCCAGCGGTAGTGGTTGCCGTGCCGGTCGCGCTGACCGGCGTACTCGGCGTAGGCGCGCATGGCGCACTCCCAGCGGCAGCGCGGCAATGGGACGCGCGCCATCCGGCAGCACTGGTCGAGCATGCGGGAGTCATAGCCCGCGTTGTAGATGACGACGCGCCGCCCGTCGAGGACCGGCAGCAGCGCGTGGTAGACGTCTGCCCACGTCGGGGCGCCGGCGAGATGGTGGACGTAGAGGCCGTGGATGGCGGACGAAGCGGCCGGGATCGGGCAGGTCGGGCGGACGAGCGTGTCGAGCAGGACGCGATCCTGGCCGTCGATCACCGCGATGTCGATGATCTGATCGGTCGAGCCGAGGCCGGTCGTCTCCGTGTCGAGGTAGACGACGTCCGGATCGGCGACCATCGTCCGCGCCCAGGCGACCGGCCCATCCACGCGCACCGTCTCCCGCACCCGCTGCACCAACGACATGATGTGACCCCACTCGCTCAGGCCCTGTTCGTTGTGTGAACAGGGCGCCAGCCACGGCAAACCGCCGTGGCATCCATGCGGGGAATGCGCGGGTTCTCTGGACGCCTTATCTCTAGCAGGTTCTTGCCTGAGCGTCAATCGCGATGTGACGATGTGCCGTCATGTCGAGCAGAATCGGGCCCTTGCCTCACCTCGACGCCGCGTGGAGGTGAGGCAGACCCGCCTCATCGTCATGCTGACCGCAGGGAAGCATCCCCGCGCGCAGCGCTTGCCCGCGGGCAACCATCGTTCCTTCTGGCACAGATGTCCGCTACGGCGGACCGGCTTCGCCGGGGGATGCTTCCCTCCGTGTGCAGACCGGGGAGAGGGGTCACACGCGTGCGGGGACATGGGTCACACCTGATGCGGCATCCTCCGTCCGACAGGAGGGCCGGACGATGCCGT
>JAICKJ010000156.1 GCA_025928015.1 Thermomicrobiales bacterium | reverse complement strand
GGCGAGGGCGGTGGCGACCACCACGACCGCGCCCGTGTGATCGGAGAGGCTCAGGAGCAGCGAGGCGTAGGCGGCGAGGACGAGCAGGAACCCGCCCATGACCCAGAGCGCGCCGCCCGAGCGGCAGAAGCGCCGCCAGGAGATACGGGCGACCATCTCCTCGCCGCTGAGCACCGAGTCGTCCGCCGCGCGATAGCGGAGCCGGGATCCGACCGTGCGCCACAGCCAGCCCACCAGCACGAGTGTGGCGCCGAGGCCAACACCGAAGATGACGAAATCCACCCCTGCCCCCAACGGTTGGAACGGGAACCACCGATGGTCCACGGTCTGTGCCTCACGGCCCGATATTCCGAACCGGTGAAGATCGGAACCAAGTTTACATGGTCGGGCGCCGCCGTGACAGGCGAGCAGGCGGCGAACAAGCGACGGCCGTAGCCGCTTGGGAGGCGGCGATGAAAGGGCATGTGCGAGGCGGGCCGTACTTATCGCAAGCGCCGCGCCCGGTCACGCAGTGGGCCGACAGATCGTCACGGGCGGTGCGCATCGAGAATCTCCGCCAGCATCGGTTCGACCCGGCGGACGCTCTCCGGGATGTCATCTGCCTCCCGCAACAGGCCGGCGGTGGCGACTGCCAGCGCGCGCCGCAACTCGGGCGCGGTGAGGTCTCGCGCCAATGAGCCCGCGAATGCATCTCGCACATCCGCCGGCAGCGCGTCAAAACCGCGCCCATGGCTCGACTCGAGCCCGCGCCGCTGACACGCAAGGGCGAGCGCCTGGTTGCGCGTCTCGTGAATCCAGTACTCCGCCTGCCAGACGCGCCCGCGTTCGATGCAGATGTGTCCCCGCACGGCGTGATGGACACCCAAGCCGAAGAGTGATTCGAGCGGCGGCGCTCCTGGGTCCGGGTGGCGCACCGCGTCGCCGAAGAGCAATTCGAACCGTGGGCCGCGCGCGCCGAAATCGGAGGCCGGCGTGAAGGAGAGATCGACCTGCAGCGCGCCGGGGAGCAGGAAGACCCGGTAGATCGTCGACCAGACCGGGAGATCGAAGAGCACCGCCGCGCCGTCAGCGCTGACCAGCGACCCGGTCCATTCGTCCAGCACGTCCTTGACCGGCACGCCGGGCGCGACGGCGAAGGTCAGGTCGAGATCGGACCAGCGGTCGCCGCCGCTGGCCGATGACCCGACCGTGGCGGCGGCGCTGATGCGTGGATCGGACCGCGCCCGTTCGATGAGCCGCGTCCGAAGTTGCTCCCGGTCATCGCTGCTGAACACGGACGAATTCCCTACCGCTTGAGGTGCTCGATCAGCTTCGCGTAGCCCTCGCGGCCGCGATTGAAATCATCGATCCGGTACCACTCGTTTGGCGCGTGCGCCCCGCTGCCGGGCAGCGACCAGGCATAGCTGATCGTGTCGATCCCTAGCACCTGCTTGAAGATACCGGTCGCCGGCACGGTGCCGCCGGAGCGCACGGTGAGCGGCTCCTTGCCGTACATATCGCTCAGCACCTGCTTCGCCGCCTGATAGACCGGATTCGCCCGATCGGCGACGAATGGGTAGGCGGAGCCGGGCAACGGCACGACCTCGACCGTCGCGCCCGGCGGGCAGTGCGTCTCGACGTGCCGGCGGATCAGCGCGACGATCTCTTCCGGGCGCTGGTCGGGCACGAGCCGGCAGGTCACCTTGAGGTGCGCCTCGTTCGGCGTGACCGTCTTGATGCCCTCGCCCTGGAAGCCGCCCCAGATGCCGTTGAAGTCGGCCGTCGGCCGGCCCCAGATGCGCTCCCGCGTCGTGTAACCGGCCTCGCCCCAGAGCTCGTCCAAACCGAGCGACTGCTTGAATGCCGCCTCGTCGAAGGGGGCCGAAGCGATCTCCGCCTTGTCCTCCGGCGTCAGGTCCTTGACCTTGTCGTAAAACCCCTCGATCAGCACGCGGCCCTCGGCGTCGTGGAAGGTGGCGGCGAGCTGGACCATCGCCTGGACCGCGTTCGGCACGCCGGCGCCGAACATGCCGGAGTGCAGGTCGCTGTTCGCCGTGCGGAGGTTGATCTGCACGCCGCCCAGGCCCTTGAGACCAACCGAGAGCGAGGGCGTGTCGGGGCCCTCCTGCCCGCCATCGGCCGAGAGGACGGCGTCGGCCCGCAGCTTCTCCTTGTTTGCTTCGACGATGGCGCGGAAGTGCGGGCTGCCAATCTCCTCCTCGCCCTCGAAGATGAAGGAGACATTGATCGGCGGCTGGCCGCCGTTCGCCTTGGCCAGCGCCTCGACGCCCTGCACGGCCGTCAGCAAGTTGCCTTTCATGTCGGAGGAGCCGCGCGCGTAGATCTTGCCGTCGCGGATCGTCGGCTCGAAGGGCGGCGTCTGCCAGAGCGCGACCGGCTCCTCGGGTTGCACATCGTAATGGCCGTAGATCAGCACCGTCGGCTGATCGTCGGCAATGTGCCAGCGGCCGATGACCGACGGGTGGCCGGCGCTCGCCGCGATCTCCACGTCCGGCACGCCGGCGCGGCGCAGGCGGTCCGCGACCCACTCGGCCGTCGCCCGGACGTCCTGGCTGTGCGCCGGATCGGTGCTGACGCTCGGCATGCGGAGCAGCGTCAGCAGCTCGTCGAGGTGGGCTTGCTCATTGGCCCTGAGGTCGTCGTTCCAGGTCGTTGCCATCTCGTGGTGTCTCTCCCATTGCCGTTTGTGTCGTCGAGTTCGTGTTGGCGCGTGCTGGTGCGATCACCGGCACGGGGAATAGAGCATCGGAAAACGAATTCTGGCAAGGGGGTTGACAACGGCGCGATGTCCGGATAAAGTGTACGTACAGTCCCGAGGGGCCGAGCAAACGCTCGAAACCTCCACCAAGGGCCCACAACCAGCCGGAGCACATGCGGGGTAGCTCAGGCGAGGATGGGCCGGCGGGATGAGCCAAGAAAGCGGTCGCGTTGCGGGGCGTCGGCCGGCGGAACGGTTCATCAGGAGGTCAGAGGCAGCGAGGCTTGTCGGGACTGTCTTTGTCTCCTCTCTTCTCCTTCCCCTCCCCAAATTCCTGTGCGATAGTGCCGCCGAGGTTCGATGCCGGCCGCGTTGCCCTGTCTTGCGGCGGCCCTGACGATCGCCGGAGGGATGCATGGCGAAACCGGTCAAGTTGCTGATCACCTCGGACCGCTACGGCGAGCCCGACACCGACTACACGATGGAGCGCGAGGTCATCGCGGACTTCCCGGATCTCGACGTGACGCTGGTCGGCAATCCCGCCAGCTCGGAGCAGGACCTGATCGACCGGTCCGCCGGCATGGACGCGCTGCTCGTCAGCACCCGCGAGGCGATCACGCCTCACGTGCTGGCCAGTATCCCGAGCGTCAAGGTCATCAGCCGCTACGGCGTCGGTCTGGACAACGTCGATCTCGACTCCGCGACCGAGAACGGCATTGTCGTCACCCATTACCCGGGCTATTGCACCGATGAGGTCGCCGATCATGCGATGGCGCTCATCCTCGCTCTCAACCGGCGCATCGTCCAGCTGGACCGCGACCTGCACCACGGCGCCTGGGGCAAGTTCCGGGCGACGACGACCAACATCCTGCGCGGGCCCGTCCGGCCGCTGCGCGAGCTGACGCTCGGCATCGTCGGCTTCGGCCGTATCGGCCAGACGGTCGCCCGCCGCGCCGCGCCCTTCGGCCTCCGGATCATCGCCGCCGACCCGTACATCGATCCCCAGGTCTTCGGTGACGCCCGCGTCGCCGGCGTCGCGCTGGACGACCTGCTCCGCCAGGCGGACATCGTGACGATCCACACGCCGCTGACGAAGGAGACGCGGGGGATGATCGACGCGGCGAAGCTGGCATTGATGCAACGGGATGCCGTGATCGTCAACACCGCGCGCGGGCCGATCATCGACCTCGCCGCGCTGGCCGCCGCGCTCCGGAACAATCAGCTTGCCGGCGCCGGGCTGGACGTGGTCGATCCTGAGCCTCTGCCCGAGGAATCGCCGCTCTACGCGTTCCCGAACGTCATCCTCACCCCGCACGCGGCCTACTACTCCGAGCGCTCGATCGTCACTGTCCGCACCGAGACGATGCGGGAGGCGTTGAACGTGCTGCGCGGCCACCGACCGCGCACCGTCGCCAACCCCGAGGTGCTGAAGAAGGTCGCGTTGGTTTCCGAGGACAGCGAGTAAGGCCCGCGCGTCACAGAAATGTGATAAATGCTTAACAGAAGATGACCTGTTTCACGGTGGCTTCGACTCCTGCTCGCCTGTAGGATGGACTGAACACATGCGCCTTCGTGTGTGGACGCAGGAGTGGCGAGTTCATTGATGGCCTGGCCGTCGAAAACGATCGTGGGCGGACGCGTGGGCAGCCATCCGGCGAGCTTGGGTGGCTCTGTCCGGCCTGCTCAGCCGGCGGCCGCCGCGCCGCCGGTGCCCGAGCCGGTCGAAGACGAGGAGCTGATCCGCGCCGCGCAGGATGGCGACCTGACCGCGTTCAACACACTCGTCACCCGGCACCAGCGCGCCGTGTTCAGCGTCTGCCTCCGCCTGCTCCGCGACCGGGAGCAGGCGGAGGACGCCACCCAGGACACCTTCATCCGCGCCTGGCAGGCGATCGACAGCTTCCGTGGTGGCATGGCCCGGCCGTGGCTGCTGCGGATCGCGACCAATCGCGCCTACGATCTGCTGCGCGCCCGTGCCCGGCGCCCGGCCGACTCGCTCGACGCCGAGCTCTACGAGGTCGAGCCGGACTGGACCTCGCAGGCGCCTCCCACCGAGCATCCGGAGCTCTTCGCGACTCGTGCCGAGCTGAGCGGCGCCCTCGAAGCGGCGCTGGCCAGATTGCCGGAGGACCAGCGGCTCGCCATCATCCTGGCCGATGTGCAGGGGTACGGCTACGAGGAGATCGCCGGGATCATGGGCGTCGCGGTCGGCACGGTGAAATCGCGCATCAGCCGCGGCCGCGCGCGCCTGCGTGACATGCTCAAAGAGAACGAGGACGGCCGGGAACACTTCGAACGGTACATTCGTCTTTCTTCACAGGCAGAGGACGCCTGATGGGGCACGCGCCCCGGGAGGGACAGGCGCCGCCGCCCGGGACCGTTCACAACCAGGCCGGTCTGCGGAGCAGAAATCACCAGAACACAGAGGGACCCGCATGAACGAGGCGCGACACCTCGATCTCGACACATTGAACGCGCTCGTCGATGACGCCATCCCGGAATCGGAACGGCCCGGGATCATGCGGCACCTGGCCGGTTGCGCGGCGTGCCAGCAGGAGCTGGCCGAGCTGCGCGCGACCGCGCGGCTGTGCGCGGGGCTCCCCCAATTCACGCCTCTGCGGCCATTCACACTCGGACCGGAGTACGGCCGGCACCCCGTGAATCTGCGGTTACTGCAGACGTTGCCAGTTGTCCGCTCACTGGCGGTCGCGGCGGTGCTGCTCTTTGTACTCATCAGCGCCTTCGCCGTCATCAACACGCGGCATGGCTCCGCGTCGTCATCAGCGACCGATCGGGCCGCGCCGGCGCAGCAGACTCAGGCTGGCGCCCTCGCGCCCGGCGCGCTGCGGGGCGTGGCGCCCGCGCCGACCGAGCCGGCCTCCGATGTCGCCAATGAAGCCTCTGCGGCTCGACCGGCCAGCGCAGTCGCCAAGTCCACGCCCGATCGGTCGGCCGCTCGCGAGAGCGCCCAGCGGCTCTCCGGCTGGTGGATCGCGAGTCTCATCATCGGCCTGGGAACGGCGCTGTTGCTCCTCTCCTGGTTCGCCCTCGACCGCGGCGGCATGCGACGCTATGGCCGTCTCTCCAGCGCCTGACGGGAACCATCCCGGCTCCATCGCGCGTTCTAGCTAGCGGGACATCCCTCAGGATTCACGCGTCGCGCGCTGCGGAGTCGCGCGTGCCAGACAAGGAGCACACATGAAGAGTCCATCGCTCGTCCGCAGGTTAGCCGCAACCGCATTCGTGGCCGCATTCGCGTTGCTGGCGCTGGGCGCCGTCCCGGCCGCCGCGCAAGATGCCACGCCGCCGTCGACAAGCGCCGCCATGCGCACGATCACCGTGACCGGACATGGCGCGGTTACCGTCAAGCCGGATGTCGCCAACGTGACGCTTGGCGTCACCAACACCAGCAAGACGCTGGAGGCCGCGCAGGAGGACGTCTCGACGCGCCTCGCCGCCGTGCTGAGGACCCTGGAGGAGCGCGGCATCGCCAAGGACGATATCCAGACGGCCGGGTACAACGTCTCGATTCAGTACGAGTACGACAACAATGGCAACATGAAAGGCATTGCCGGCTACACCGTCTCCAGCGGGCTGAACGTGACGGTTCGCAAAATCGATGACCTCGGCGTGATCCTCGATCAGGCGGTCACGGCCGGCGCCAATCTCGTCTCCAACGTCAGCTTCGACGTCAGTGACCCGTCCAAGCCGGCCTCGCAGGCCCGAGATCTGGCGGTGAAGGACGCCCGAGCCAAGGCCGACGAGTACGCGAAGGCCTCCGGCACGGTGATCGTCGGCGTCTATTCGATCGAGGAGACCTCCGCGCCGCAGCCCGCGCCGCGCACGGTCGCCATGGCCGCGCCGTCAGCGAGCGCCGAGAAGGCGGTGCCCGTGGCGGCTGGCACGACCGAGGTCGACGTCGATATCACGATTGTCTTCGAAATCGCGCAGCCGAACGGGTAAGCTTGGCGGCATGATGCACGCCGCGCCCGCCAACAGCGCACGCCGGCGCCCGGGCTCCTCTCGTTGGGGGACCCGGGCGCTCTTCACGCTCCTCTCCGGCGTGCTGTTGATCGTCGTCTTCTACCTCGGCGGCTGGCTCTACTGGACGGTGACGACGCCGCTGGCCGTCGCCAGCCAGCCACCCGCGGCGGTCGCCGCCTTCCCCGGCAACGGGACCGGCGCGCCGCTGCTGGTTTCCCCCGACTGGTTGCGCCAACGGCAGACATCGCTGGGCGAGCGGTTGGTGATCGTCGATCTCTCGACGCTCCGGCGTTATGAGCGGGCGCACATCCCCGGCGCGGTGCATGGCTGGTGGCAGGACACGATGGACCCGTATGCCCACACCTATGGCCGCCTCTTCGACATGCACTCGGCGCCGCATGGTCGCGCGGCGATCCTGCGCTCGCTCGGCATCGCGCCGGATTCGACGGTCGTGGTCTATGACGACCAGCAGAACCAGCGCGCGGCGCGTTTCGTCTGGATGCTGCGTTTCATGGGTTTCCAGCGGTCGAGCGTGCTCGACGGCGGCCTGGCCGCCTGGAAAGGCGCGAACGAGCCGGTGACAGCACAGTGGACGTCGCCACGCGCGGATGTGCCGTTGGTCACGGAGCGGAAGGACGTCGGCATGATCACCACGACGTCCGCGCTGAAGCGCATGGCCGGTGAACCTGGAGTGGTGATCCTCGATGCGCGGACCCGCGCCGAAACGAACGATGATCTGAACGGCACCATTCGCACCGGCCGCATTCCCGGCGCGGTCTGGCTCCCGTGGAACGAGACGACGCGGGACGAGGCTGGGCGGCTGAAATCGCCGGAGGAGCTGGCGCGGCTCTTCCAGTCGGCCGGGGTGACGCCCGACAAGCGGATCGTCATCTACGGCCGCTTCGGCGTCGAGACCGGGCAGACGTGGATGGTGCTGACCTTGCTCGGCTACCAGCACGTGACCGTCTACGACGAGGGCTGGGCGACCTGGGCGGGCACTGACTCGCTGCCGGTCGAGCCGATGCCGGCGCAGCCAGCAGGGTAGCTGCCTCCTCAGGCAGAGATCGTTTCGCTCCCGTTGACTCGCCTGGCTGTCATTCTGAGCTCCGCAGAGCGAAGAATCTCTCTCGTTCGCGTCCGTCATCAAGGTCCGGTTGGCCACGGAGGCTGCTGCGGCAGAAGATCCTTCGACTTCGATCAGAATGACAGTTCCCGCTTCTCCACCAGCGCGACGAAACGGTCGATGTCGGCGCGGATGACGTCGAGGCTGCTCTCCCAGAAGGCGCGGGCGTGGATGTCGATGCCGAACCATGCGGCGAGCTCGGCGGCGTCAGCCTTGCCGGTCGAGGCAAGCAACTCGTCGTAGTGCGCGCGGAAGGCCTCCGGATCGGCCTCGTAGCGGGCGAAGAGCCCGAGGCTGAAGAGCAGCCCGAACATGTACGGGAAGTTGTAGAAGGGCGCATCGACCCAGTAGTAGTGCGACTTCGCCGCCCACATGTACGGGTGCAACAGCTCCTGATCCAGCCCGTCGCCGTAGGTCTGGCGTTGGGCATCGAGCATCAGCGCGCAGAACTCGTCGGCCGAGAGCTCTCGCTGCGCGCGCCGCGCGAAGACAGCCGACTCGAAGAGGAAGCGGCTGGTAATGTCGATGGTCGTCTGCGTCGCGTCCTGCAGCTCCGCTTCCAGGATCGAGAGCTGCTCGTCCTCGCTCGCGTCCTTCAGCGCGGCCCGGCGGAGGATCATCTCGCAGAAGGTGCTCGCCGTCTCCGCCAGCGTCATCGGCGTGTCGTCGCGTTGGAGCTGGGTGGCGGTCGATTCACAGAGATCGTGGTAGGCGTGACCGAGCTCGTGGGCCAGCGTGCTCACGCCGTCATAAGCGGCGACGTAGTTGGCCAGCACACGCGACTGGTCGCCGATCAGGCGGGTGCAATAGGCGCCGCCGACCTTGCCCGGCCGTGGCTCCGCGTCGACCCAGTGCTCGCGGAACGCGCGCTCGGCGTGCGCCCGCATCCGCGGCGAGAAGGTGCCGAACTGCTCGGTCACGAACGCCACCGCGTCGCTCCACGGCCAGACCCGCTCGCTGGCCGAAATGGGGGCGAAGAGGTCATAGAAGGCGAGAACGGGAAGGCCGAGGGCTTTCGCCTTGGCCCTCAGGTAGCGCCGAAGGTCGGGAAACGCATCCCGCGCGGCGCCCATCATCGCATCGAGTGTCTGCCGGTCGATGTGATTCTGAAAGAGCGCCTCGTCGAGCACCTCGTTCCAGTGGCGGTGGCTGGCAAGCGTGACGTGCTGGCCCTTGACGCCATTGAGCGCCGCCGCCATCGGCGTCGCCCAAAGCTTCCAGGCCTCGAGCTCGGCCTCGTAGGCGGCGCGGCGGACTTCCCGGCCGGGTGACATCGCAAGATTGCGCACCTCGGACATCGGCTGCTCATCCGGTTGCCCGGGGATGTACCCGGTCCGGACCGTGATCTGCGAGCTGACATCCTGGGAAAGGTTGGACCAGGCAATGCCGCCGGAGATCAGCAGCTCCGCCGCGAGATCTTCCTCCGGCTGGCTCATCAGGTGGGTGGCTGCCACTTTCGCCTGGCGGAGCAAATAGGCGTGCTCGGCGGCGACGGTCGACCGTGCGATGAGCTGTTCGACATCGAGCGCGCCAAGCCAGGCGTCGTAGCGCGTCCGGATCTTCCCGGCGCGGGCCGTGAGCTGGCGGAGCTCGCTGGCCCAGGCTTGCGCGGTCTCATTGCGCGTATCGACGTCGACCTGGCAGGAAATGTAGGCGAAGTTGGTGAAGAGGGCGTCTGCCATCGCATTGGCGTCGTCGGTGAAGCTCTCGAACAGCGCGACGAGCGCGTCGTCGACCGTGCCTGGTTCAAGGGCCTCCGCTTGCTGCTCCAGCGCGCCAAGATGCGCGTCGAGCTGCTGGAAGCCGGCCTCCAGCTCGGGCGATTCGAGGCCGGGGTAGACCGCCGTGAGATCCCATCTCGGCAAGGTCGTCGTGGTCGTCTCCATCAACGTCTCGTGTCCTCTCGTGGCGCCCGCGGTGCGCGGGCGGATCGAACGCCAAAATAGAGCGATACAGTGTACGCGTCAGGCACAGAACCGGCCCGGGCGACGAGTTCTCGTCACCCGGGCCGGGGTGGCGCCGATTCC
>JAICKJ010000291.1 GCA_025928015.1 Thermomicrobiales bacterium | reverse complement strand
TCATCGGCCTCACCATCCTCTTGCTCCCCTTGTCTATCTGGATGCTTGATCGAGCGCCAGCAGTGACTTCGCTTCAGCGACACTAGGTCCCTGGTCTGGGGAAAGTGCAATGCCCGGGTGCGTGCTACATGCACCCGGGCATTGACCTCTTGAATATGGCTCGCTGAAGACTGGCGGTTACCAGCGGCTGAAGCGGTTGGGGCTGAACGGGCGGAGCACGTCCGGGACCGAATTCGTCGTCATCATCTCGCCGACCAGCGCGCCCGTCGTCGGCCCGAGGGTGACGCCGAGCATGGCGTGGCCGGTCGCGACCGCCAGGTTCTTGTAGCCGCGCAGGAAACCGATCACGGGCAGACCGTCCGGACTCATCGGCCGCATCCCGGTCCAGGCCGGGGGCGCGTCCACCTTCGCCGGCCAGTTGCGCAGCAGCTCGTGGCCGGCCTTGGCCAGCGCGCCGGCGCGACGCTGCAGGATGCGCTCGTTGATGCCGGAGAGCTCCATCGTGCCGCCGAGCCGGACGGTGCCCTCGTAGGGCGAGACGGCGACCCGCTCATCGTGCAAATAGAGCGAGTGGCGCACCTCGTGGGGCGGCGGCGTGTAGTCGAGGCTGTAGCCCTTGCCGGCCTGGATCGGCAGGCGAACGCCGGCCAGCTTCGCGACCCGACCGCTCCAGGCGCCGGCGGCGATGAGGAAGGCATCCGCGGTCAGGTGCCCGACGGGGGTCCGCACGCCGGTGATGACACCGTGGTCGTGATCGAAGCCCAGGGCCGGCGCGCCGGCGCGGATCTCGACGTCGTGCTCCGTCAGCCATTCCTCCAGGCCGAAGGTCAGGGTCTCCGGGCGGACGTGCCGCTCCTTCGAGATCCAGTAGCCGCCGTGAAGCGCATCGGTCAGGACCGGCTCGAACTCGCGCAGTTGCGCGCCGACCAGCGGCTCGGGCGCGTCATAGCCGTAGTCCTTCAGGTTCTCCATGCCGTGGAGGAACTCGTCCATGTGGTGGGGATCGCGGAAGACGAAGAGGAGGCCGCTCTTGTGCATCTCGAAGGGCACGCCGGCCCTGGCCAGCGCGTCGAAGTCGTCCATCGTCCGCCGGTTCAGCTCGGCGGTCGCGGCGAGACCCTCGTCGTAGGTCTTCGGGTTGCAGTTGCGCCAGAAGGAGATCAGGAAGCGGATGAAATCGAGATCGAGCTGCGGCTTGACGTAGAGCGGGCTCTCCGGCTGCAGCATCCACTTGAACGAGGTGCGAATCAGGCCTGGCGCGGGCACCGGCTCGGAGAGTGTTGGCGTGATCCAGCCCATGTTACCCTTCGAGGCCGCCATGCCCGGCTTGCGCGCGTCGAGAATGGTGACGTCCCATCCCCGGGTGCGCAGGTCATACGCCGATGCCAGCCCGATAACTCCGCCCCCGATGACGATCGCCTTCGGCACGCCCCTGTTCCTCCTCGTTCTGTCCTTGCAAGACACCGTTGTCGTTCAAAACCCCGGCCCTGCGCCGGGGTCATTCGCTCGTCATATTGTCGCACAGGCCCAACCCACGCGACCCGTATTTGTGCCGCCTGCCCAGCGAATTTCCCCGCCACCGATCGGCGACCCAGCATTTCTTGCCGGAATTCGCGCCCGTCATGAACCACCAGGCAACGTCCGGTCACGGTGTCGTGGCCTGGCCGTTGCGCTCCGAGTCGTGGAACAGTTTCGACGCAGCGAAAGGGACGACATGGAACAGCCTGGTGCGATCGTCTACCGGATCACGGGCGCGAACGAGGAGTCGTTGCCCAGCAAGCTGGCGCGCGGTGCGCTCGCCGGGCTGCTCGGCACGGCGGCGATGACACCAGTGATCGGGCTCGGCGCGATCGGCTGGTGGAAGGGGCCGTCGCCGGCGGAGATCACCGCCAACATCCAGCAGAAGACCGGCGTCGATGAGACGCCACGCAACGATCCCGGCTTCACGCCGCAATGGCTGGCCGCGCACCTCAGCTTCGGCACCGGCTGGGGCGTCGCCTTCGCGCTGGCGCGTCCCTGGCTGCCGGCGTCGAATGTCGCCGCCGGCTTGCTCTGGGGCGGGGCGATCTGGGCGATCAATTACGGCATGGTCCTGCCCGCCCTCGGGCTCTACCCATCGCCGGCCGCCGACAACAAGGAACGGATGGTGGCGATGATGGTGGCCCACGCCGTCTACGGCACGGCGCTCGCCGGGGCCACCGCGAAACTGCGGGAGTAGCCGCGCCGCCTACCAGGGCAGACCGCGGACGAGGGCGACGGCGAGGAAGACGATGGCCAGGCTGAGCATCATGGTCAGGCGGGCGAGCATGCTCGCCCGTTTGCGATAGGCGCGGAGCAGTGCCTCGTTGGCGGGCTCGGACTGGTTGAGCAGCTTCACGCTGGCCGGGCCGAGTTTGAGGTCGTGGACGAGGCTGAGCAGGAAGACGAGCACGACGAGGGCGACCTTGGTCGTGAGAACCTGCCCAAACTCGGAGTCGTAGAAGCGGGCGTTGGCGAGGGTGGACCAGGCGACGCCGCGCTGCCCCGCGTTGTAGATGCCGGTGAGGACGAGGGCCCCGAGCGCGACATATCCCACAAGCCGAAACTGGCGGCCGAGGGCCGAAAAGGCGCGGCCACGCTCGGGATCGGTCCAGCCGCGCAGCGCCGGCACAACGACGAGCGCCATGAAGAGCTGACCGCCGACCCAGACGCAGGCGGCGATGATATGAATGAAGACGCTGAGTTGATACATGCGGCAGGGTCCCGTGACGTGTCACCGTTGACAACCCCCGTTCATCCGGGGTTCATGCGCAAGCGTACCAATTCAGGGCCTCACGATCGGCGCCTCACGGTGGTCCACGGGTAGCTCTGCACGATCGGAAACCGGCGTGCGTGTCGCGAGGCGTGCCGGGAACGCCTGGCGCGTTCGGCGTATCATGGGCAGGGACACGAAACGGGATAGTCTCGCGCATGGAAACGGAGTTCCGGGCATGGCAGAGGAGCAAGCGACGTTCAAGACGGCCGAGCAGAGGGCCCGCGCCGAGGCGAAGCGGATGCGCGAGTTCATGACCCATCTCGGCACCTTCGTCGCGGTCGGTCTCTTCTTCCTGATTCTCAATCTGGTCACCGATCCGCACAGCCTCTGGTTCTTCTGGCCGATGCTGCCCTGGGCGGTGGGTTTGGTCATCCATGGCTGGAAGGTCTTCTGGAACGACCGTCTCTTCGGCGACGCCTGGGAGGAACGCCGGGTGCAGACGCGGCTCGGGCGCGAGCAGACGCCGGCGCCGACCCTGAAGCAGGCGATGCCACACGTCGCGACGACGCCCGAGATCGGCGAGATCACGCATCAGGGCGCGGTCCTGATCGACGGGATGCGCGCGAACGCCCGGCAAATCCCGAAGCCGGCCGTCCGGCAGCAGGCGCTCGCCCTCTGCGCCTCCGCCGATCGCGTCCTCTCGGCCATTGATGAAAACCCGGATGAAGTGACGCTCGCCCGCGACTTCCTCGATCGCTACCTCGCGCCGGCGAACAAGATCGTCGACGACTACGCGCGTCTGGCGACGCGCCACGTCGCCTCGGCCGAGCCGACGCTGACCCAGGTTGAGCAGCACGACCTGCCGCAGCTCACCGCCAAGTTCGACGAGCTTTACGATCGCCTCCACCGCGGCAGCCTGATCGACCTCCAGGCCGCGCGGGAGATGCTGAGCATCGACATCCCCGGCTGGCGCGACGACGATGAAGCCGCGTCGTTGCCCCAGCCCGCGCCCAAACCGTCGGTCACGCGCTGACCGTCGCTCTGCCGCTCAATCTGTGCGACGATGCGGCCGGTGCCGTGTGTGGGGCCGGTTGTGATCGCAAACGTGGGAGGATGCGACGGTGGGCGTGGCGGAGGTCCGGTTTTTCAGCGAGTCGTTGAAGCAGCGCGTCTCGTACAACGTGATCCTGCCGGACGAGGGCAACGGGCCGTTCCCGGTGCTGCTGCAGCTGCACGGCTACACCGACGACCAGTTCGCCTGGCTCAATCGCTCGAATCTGGTCCGGCACGTCCAGCCCTATCCGCTGATCGTCGTGTTGCCGAATGGCGGCACCTCGTTCTACCTCAACCTGAAGTCCGCCGGCCGCTTCGGCGTGCGCCGGTACGAGGACTTCATGATCAAGGACCTCCATCAGCACGTAACGAACACCTTCCACGCTCAGGCGAGCCCCTGGGTGATCGGCGGCCTCTCGATGGGCGGCTTTGGCGCGATGCGGCTCGGGCTCAAGTACGCGGACCGCTTCGCCTCGATCTGGGCCCACTCCGGCGCCTACGATCTGCAGGATCGCGATGGCATCCTCACCGAGGTCGAGGACCCCGTCGACGCCGAAGTCTCAACGTGGGTCGAGCGGGTCGCGCAGCGCGACAACTCGCCGGTGATCTCCTTCGATTGCGGCGTGGACGACGATCTGATCGACGAGAACCGGCAGCTCCACGCGCGGATGGACCAGGCCGGCCTCGCGCACACCTACAAGGAACACCCCGGCGCCCACACCTGGGACTACTGGGACCAGCACGTGCAGGAGGCACTGGCCCAGCACGCGCGCGTGCTCGGGCTGGACTAGTGGTCTGTCACGCATGAATTGCGAGATTGCCGTCAGGGCGCTAGGCTGACGGGATCGTCCCGCATCGCGCCAGGAGGTCCCGCATGCGCCAGACCAAATATACTGTCCGCCTCACCGAGGACGAACGCGCCCACCTG
>JAICKJ010000037.1 GCA_025928015.1 Thermomicrobiales bacterium | reverse complement strand
GGGAAACGGCGGCGCCTGACAGCCACATCAATTGCCGCCAATATTGGCCATTTCATGCTTAAGCGTCGAATTATGTCCGGATCGCGGCAAAAACCGTTGACAACTGGTCCAGAATGCTATAATAAAAGGTAGACGTTTCCCATGCGCGCGCGCTCGTAGGACCCGTTCGCCATGCGGCATCCACGTGTCTCGTTCCGCCGGAAGTCGTCACGGTACTAATCGTTTTTCGTGCATGGTCGTGGTGATCCACGACAGGGAGAGTTCAGGCGGAATGAGCGACAGAACGCTCACGTGCCGCGATTGCGGTCAAGAGTTCACCTTTACAGCCGGCGAGCAAGCATTCTATCAGGAGCGTGGATTTTCGGAACCCCAGCGCTGCCCCGCGTGTCGCGCGGCGCGGAAGGCTCAGCGGTCGTCGAGCGACTACGGGAGCGGCGGCTATTCATCGGGCGGTTACAACGGCGGCGGCTACTCCGGTGGCGGCGGTGGTTATAGTGGCGGTGGCGGCGGCGGTGGCAGCCGCCAGATGTACCCCGCGGTCTGTTCGGCATGTGGCAAAGAGACGGAAGTTCCGTTCATGCCCCGGTCGGACAAGCCGGTTTACTGCCGCGAGTGCTTCCAGGAGCGACGCTCCTCCACTCCGCGCTACGGGTCGTCCTACTAAGGACGAGGACGCCGCGGATTGCGGCCACAACGGAATCGAACCCCAACAGGGCCGGGCGAATTCGCCCGGCCCTGTTGTCTGTTCTGCAGGTGACTTGGATCGATCGGTTCCGCTGAGCGTTCAACGACACGGCCGCGACCGAGTTGTTTACTGGCGCAGGAGCCAGCGCACCGGATCTAACGAAACCGCCAGCAGCAATCCGGCGGCGGTGAGCAAGGTCTCGCTGGCTGCTCTTGATCCCGTGGTCCACACACCGTAGGCGGCCACGGCAACAAGTCCGCCCTCAATAGCGAGGCGCAGCCATCCTGGCGTACGCACGATTGGGCGCACTTGGCGTCCCGAGAGCCCGGGCGCCGCCAGCGCCATCCAGATTAACGCGGCACTCACGGGCACAACGGCAGCCACTACGGTGCCTGCCATCCCTCCCCCGGCAAGATGCCAACCCCAATAGGCGAGCGCGGTGAGGACGCCGATCTCGAAGAGGAACGCGAAGAGCTGGACCGTTTTGGGCGGCGTGGGCATTGCCGCTAAGCGGTGCTTGACCCCGCCCGTCGCGCCCCGGTCCGCTTCAGCCGCCCGCGGGTCAGTCATCACCGGCCGGGGCGCGCGATGACCAGACAGGCGTTTTGCCCACCCAGGCCGAATGAGTGCTTGGTCAGCACATTGACCACAGCCGCACGCGGGCCGCCATGGACAACGTCGAGCCCGATTTCCGGGTCGGGCGTGCGGTAGTTCAAGGTCGGGGGGATACACTGCTCGGCGAGCGTTTTAATCGCGATCATCGTTTCAATCGCGCCCGCCGCGCCCATGCAGTGACCGATGGCGCCCTTGATCGACGTGACCGGAATCGAGCTCGCCCGCTCGCCAAACACCGCCTTAATCGCCATCGCTTCCGCGAGGTCGCCCGCGGGGGTCGATGCGGCATGGGCGTTGACGTGGTCAACCTCGTCGGGCGCGACTCCGCCCTCGGCGAGCGCCACTTGAATCGCTCGGGCCGCACCGATCCCTTCCGGGTGCGGAGCGATGGGATGATACGCATCATTCGAGGTGCCGAAGCCTAAGATTTCCGCATAAATCTTTGCGCCTCGCGCCTGTGCGTGCTCCAAATCCTCCAGCACCAGCATGCTCGCCCCTTCACCGAGAATGAACCCCGCCCGCGTCTTGTCAAAGGGCCGGCTCGCCTCCTCCGGACAGTCGTTACTATCGGTTGCGAGCGCGCGCATTGCCGAGAATCCCGCCGTAAAGAAGGGGTGATCATCCGATTCCACGGCGCCGGCCACCATGAGTGGGGCCCGCCCGAATCGAATCGCGTGGAAAGCGTCGCCAATCGCCTGAGCGCCGGTCGCGCAGGCGGTGACGACGGTCGAGCTGGGACCGTGCATGCCGAAGCGGGACTGGATCGTGTAGGCGGCGAGATTGTGCGGGAACATAACGTGCAGATGCGGCGGAATGCGGGAGGTGCCTCGGTTGGTCAGCGTGTCGTAGGCGGGGAGCAGGTCATCGTAGGTGCCGCCGACGCAGGAGCCGAGCGCAGCGCCAGCATCGCCGAGGTCGATGGTCGGTTGCAACTCCTCATCGAGCAGCCCGGCGTCGATCAGCGCCTCGCCGGCGGCTTCGATTGCCATCCGGGAAAAACGCGAGGTATTGCGCGCGACCTTTCGATCGAGGAATCTATTCGCGATATTCTTATCGGCGACATCGCCGCGGACCCGGCTCGCGTACTGGTCGGGATCGAGGTCGTCAATGCGCTGGATGCCAGTTTGACCAGCGAGCATCCGATCCCAGGTCTCCGGCGCGTTCGCGGCCAACGAGCTGATGGCGCCGAGCCCGGTGATGACAACCCGATGGGGCCGAATGGGGGGCGGCCCGTCGTGGGCAGCCGACGCATGATTCATGGAGCATTCCTTTTCCTGCGGGTCAGTTTCAGGGCCGGATGACGGCGGCATTGGCAGGATCATACGGTACGATTGGGGCCACCGGCGACCGCGCGGCGGCGCGCGCAGACGAAGACGGGACGATTGTCTCGGGGAGATTGTGGCATTCGGGCATATGTCGTGTTACGATGTAGAAGGAGCGAACGGTGAGCAAACCGCTACGTACTCCCGATTACCAGACGCTGGCTGAATTCCGCTACCAGCTCCGCAGGTTCCAGCGCTTCAGCGAGGAAGCGGCGCGCGGTGCCGGGCTCGAGCCTCAGCAGCATCAACTCTTGCTCGCGATCAAGGGATTCAACGGCGATCAGGTCACGATTGGCGATGTCGCCGAGCGATTGCAAATCCAGCACCACAGCGCCGTGGCCCTCGTGGACCGGACCGAGCAGCGGGGGCTGCTCACCCGGACCCGCAATGAGGTGGACCGGCGACAGGTGCTCCTGTCCCTGACGGATCAGGGCGAAGCGGCGCTCCGCGCGCTCGCGACCGTTCACCGGCAGGAACTCCAGACGGCTGCGCCGGAACTCATTCGCATTCTGCAGGATGTTGTTTCGGACGACGAAACGGTGAAAGCGCGCTAGCCGGGCCACCACCCGGTCAGGACGCATCGATACCATCCAAACTGACGGGGAGTACGCGAACTTGGCGAAGCCGGAACCGACGCCTGACGAGCCGTTGATCACGCTCGGCGACCAGGAGCACACCACCACCCGGGAACCGTTGCCGCATTCGCTCGGCGACTTCACGACGACCTGGCGCGTCGTCTGGCTGTCGTTTCTGGCGGTCTTCATCGGCGGCGTTGGCGCCGTGCTCGCGCTGGTTCTCCTGCGGTTAATCGGACTCTTTACCAATGTCTTCTATTTTGGCCGTTGGGATGACACGCTGGTCTCGCCGGCCGGGAATCACCTCGGCGTCTTCGCCGTGCTCGTGCCGGTCTTTGGCTCGCTGATCGTCGGCCTCATGGCCCGGTTTGGTTCCGAGCGCATCCGCGGACACGGCATCCCGGAGGCGATCGAGGCGATCCTCATCACCGGCAGCCGCATCCATCCGAAGGTGGCCATCCTCAAGCCGATCTCATCGGCGATCGCGATCGGCACCGGCGGTCCGTTCGGCGCCGAGGGGCCGATCATCATGACGGCCGGCGCCGTCGGCTCGATGCTCGCCCAGTTCATCAACCTCTCCAGCACCGAACGCAAGACGCTGCTGGTCGCCGGCGCGGCGGCCGGCATGGCGGCGACGTTCGGCACGCCCATGGCGGCGATGGCGCTCGCGATCGAGCTGCTGCTCTTCGAGTTCAAGCCGCGCAGCGCCATCCCGGTCGCGATCGCCTGCGCGGTCGCCGCCTGGATCCGCCGGCCACTCCTTGGCACCGGCCCGCTCTTCGCGATGAAGCACCACCCGCCGGCGGACATCAGCACCTGGGCAATGCTCTCCTGCGTCGTCGTCGGCATCCTCGCCGGCCTGCTTTCGATCGGGCTGACCGAGATGGTTTATGCGGCCGAGGACGGCTTCCTGAAGCTGCCGATCCACTGGATGTGGTGGCCGATGATCGGCGGCCTGGTGATCGGCATCGGCGGCCTGATCTATCCGCACGCCTTGGGCGTCGGCTACGATACCATCCGGCTCCTGTTGAACGGCGACGCCACCTGGAGCGTCATTTTTGGCGTCCTGATCGTCAAGTCGATCATCTGGTCGGTGTCGCTCGGGTCCGGTACTTCAGGAGGTGTGCTCGCCCCGATGCTCATGATGGGCGGTGCGCTCGGCGCATTGGCCGGGCACTTCCTGCCGGCGGTCACCCCCGGCTTCTGGCCGTTGATCGGGATGGCCGCCATCCTCGGCGGCACGATGCGCGTGCCCTTCACGGCGGTCTTCTTCGCTTTGGAGCTGACGCACGAGGTCAACGTCCTGTTGCCGCTGCTGATCGCGACCGCGCTCGCTTACGGCACGACGGTGCTCGGCATGAAGCGGTCGATCCTGACCGAGAAGGTCGCCCGGCGCGGCTTCCACCTGACCCGCGAGTACACAATCGACCCGCTCGAAGTCCTCGCGGTGCAGGAGGTGATGCGCACCGACATCGTCGCCTTCCCGCAGGATTTGTCGCGGGCGCAGTTGCAGCACATCGCCGAGGGCGTGGACAGACGGCGCGGCCAGCACCTCTACCCGGTGCTGGACAAGAACCGCGACCTGATCGGCGTCGTCACGCGGCGACATCTGCGCGAAGTCCTGAGCCATCAGGATGCGGAAGCGGCCGGGTCGGCGCCGCTGCGTGATCTCATCACGCCCGATCCGATTGTCGCCTATCCGGAGGAGCCGCTGCGCCAGGTCGTGATGCGGATGGCCGAGACGGGGCTGACGGCCTTCCCGGTCGTCAAGCACGGCAATGACCGCCGATTGCTGGGGATGGTCAATTTCTACGATCTGCTCCACGCGCGCGAGCGGGAGCTGTCCGAAGAGCGTCACCGCCAACGGTGGTTGCGCATCCGCCTCTTTCGTCCCCGGCCTCGGCCGCAATCGACCGAGGACAACAACCAGAACAAGGAACCAACCGTCGCGGTCTAGCCACTCCGTCGATCGTTGAAGCGCGCGCGGCGCCGGCAAAGAATTGCCGGCGCCGTGGTGCCTACCTCTCTCGCCGTTCCTCCGTCTCGGGGCGGACAACCGGGAGATCGCCCCGAGCGCCCCACTCCTTCCAGGACGGCGCGTAGTTGCGGACGTTGGGGAAGCCGAGCAGCTTGAGCACGACGTAGGTATGCGCCGCGCGAAAGCCGCTGGCGCAGTAGGTCACGGTCTCCCGCTCCGGCGTGAGGCCAGCGTTCCGATAGAGCTCGGCCAGCTCCTCGACCGGCCGGAAGGTGCCGTCCGGGTTCAGATGATGGATCCATTCCAGGTGGACGGAGCCGGGAATCGTCCCGGCCATATGCTCCATGTCATTGCGGGTATCGATGATCTGAAGGGGCTCGCTCTCGCCCTCGATCGACGCCATGATCTGCTCGGCGGTCGCCAGGGTCGAAAGATCGGGCTGCAGCTTCAGCGTCGTGGGCTCCGCCGGGTAGTCGGCGGTGGTGATGGCGCCACCTTGCGCTCCCCAGGCGCGCACGCCGCCGTCGAGCATCGCGCTCTCGCCGAGCCCCAGGTAGTCCCAGACCCAGACGCCTCGCGCGGCGCTCGTGCCGCTGAAATCCTCGTAGAAGACGACGCGATCACCGGCGCTGAGCCCGATTGCGCCCAATGCGTCTCGCATCTGCTGATCGAACGCGGTGATCGCATCGGCATCCGAGGTGCCCAGCTTGAGCTTGTAGAGGTCGATATTCACCGCGCCCGGAATGTGCCCGAGCGCATAGGCGTCCGGCGGACGCACGTCGACGACCCGGACGTCCGATTTGTCCAGATGCGCGGCGAGCCAGGCCGCGTCCACTACCGGCCCGAAGGCGCGGACGGCGTGTTTGTCATTCTCCGAATCGGTCACCCGCCTCTCCTCTCTGCTGTGGGGAGCTATCGCGCGTCCGCAGCCTCCGGACGTTCGTAGACGATGCGCCAGCGGAGGATCGGGTCCGGCCCCAGATGTTCGTTCGTGATCGAATCCTCGAACCCATCCACCTCGCGCAGCCCCTCGGCGGCGAAGGCGGCCAGCTCCGACCGGCGCAGCGGCCACGGTGGCCCGTTGCGCGCCTCCTCCGTCTCTGGCCGACCGAAGGTGATGACGACCACCTTGCCGCCGGGTGCGACTGTCTGCGCCACCGCCGCAATGACCGCGTCGTGTCGCGGTGGCGGCAGGGCCTGGATGGTGTGAATCTCGACGACGAGATCGAACGCCTGGTGCCACGCTGGCGGGAGGCTGAAGAGATCGGCGACGTGATAGTCAACCGTCGAATCGGGGAAGCGCTTGCGGCACCAGCCGATCGCGGTCGGCGAGGCGTCGAAGGCCGTGACATTGTAGCCGCGCCTGCGCAGCTCCTCGGCATCATCACCCAACCCGCAGGCGATGACCAGCGCGCGCTGACCTTCGGGCGCCGGATGGTCGTCCAGCCAGGCGCAGAGGAGGGGATGGGCGCGCAGGCCGGCCCACGGCACGCGCGTCAGATCGTCGCCGGCGGCCTCGTAGACCTTTTCGAAGCCGAGGACATCCAGGTCATCCAGCACACCGCGTCCGCGGTCGTCGTTCTGCTTGGATCCCTGACTTGCCGGTACGTCCATGCGCGCTCCTTTGGCCGGGGTGAGGGCCTCGTGCAGACGAGTGTTCCCGAAAGGCCCGATGGCCTGGCTGCGGCCATCTTACCGCGCCTATCCGCTGACTGAAACGCACGGACGGCGTGGTACACTCGTGGGTGGTTCACGCCCGGCGTCGTTGTCGGCGGCCCGGCTCTGATGAACCGCCCCGCCTGTCGCGGCGGACGTGAGCGACGTCAGCAATTGACTCGATCGCTCACCGGCCAACCACGTTGGTGGGACGATTCTCCCGGGTACATGGCTCGTATCATCTTTGCGCTGCTCCTGCTCATCGCCGCGTTTGCCCAGGGGACACTCGTGCCGCGGGTGAACCCGCTGGCGGCGTCGCCAGATGTGGTGTTGGTGCTGCTCTTTTGCTGGTGCGCGCGCCGCGAGCTGCGGGAGGGGCTGATCTGGGCGTTCGCGGTCGGGCTGGTCCTCGACACGCTCAGCCTCGACCCACTCGGCGCCAATGGCCTCGCCTTGTTGCCGGTCGTGTTGCTCGGCCTCCTGGCGCGGCGGCGCGTATTGCACACCACCATCGCGTTGCCGGCCGTGCTGGTCGTCGTCGCTACCTTCGCCCATGCGATCGTGCTTGGCGCGATCCGCCATGCCTCGCCAGATATGACCGTCGTCATGGTGCAGGCGGTGATGCATGCGGTGCTGGTGCCCGTGGTCTACATCTTCTTCAACGCCATTGACCATGGGGCGCTCCAGGAAGCGGGAAGGTAAGGAGTCTCATGGCACGTCGCAAGCGCATCCCCTACGATCCCCCCAATCAACGCAAGCGGCGACGCGCGCCGAAGCTGTTGCGGGCCGACCAGGTCTTCCTGACCCGCCGCATGCTGGTCGCCCGAACGGCGATCACCGGCGCATTTGTCGCTCTTGCCGGCAAGCTCGGATACATGCAATTGGAACGGGGCCAGACGTATGCGGCCCGCGCGCGGGAAAACGTGCGGGACCAGCAGGTGCTCAAGGCGCCGCGCGGTCTCATCCTCGATCGCAAGGGACGGCCGCTGGCCGAAAACCGGCGCTCCTGGCAGGTGCAGGTTGTGCCCGACAACCTGCCGGGGCCCACCGACCCGGAGCGCCGCCGCGTGCTGGACACGCTGATCGATGCGCTGCAGCTCCCGGATGTGCTGGTCATCAATCCCAACGCCGTGCCGACCGACTCGGCCACGACGATCTATCAGCGCATCGCCGCGATGCTCGGCTTCACTGAGGAGCAGACCGCGGATGCGAAGCAAGAGTGGGCTTACCAGTCGACGATCAACCTGCTGGTCAAGGTGACCGACCTCTCGATGGACGACGCGGCCCGCTTTCGGGCCGCCAGCGCCGAGCTGCCGGGCGTCTCCGTTGTCAACGAGCTCGACTACCTGGTCGGCAACACCTATGGCGGCAAGACGCCGATCGTCATCAAGTCAAACGTCCCGCGCGAGGTCGCGCTCAAGCTGGAGGCGAACAAGATCTACCTGCCGGGGGTAGAGCTGGACGACTCGGCGCTGACTCGCGTCTACAGCGGCGGCGAGGTGATGTCCCACATCCTCGGCTACGTTGGCTTGATCAACAGCACCGAGCTGGAGGACCCGCACAACAAGACGCCTGGCGGCTACAACCTCTACGACCAGACCGATTTCATTGGCAAGAACGGCGTCGAAGAGTTCTATGAGGAGGAGCTGCGCGGCCAAAAGGGCACGCGCACGGTCGAGCGCGACGCCACCGGCGTGCAGGTGCGGATCCTGCCCGGGGTGATCGAGCCGAAGCCGGGGAAGAACATCAAGCTCTCCATTGATCTCGAATTGCAGCAGGCTGCCGGTCAGGCGTTGATCGATTCGATCAAGAAGGCCGGGGACGCCAAGAAGCTGGTCAACGACAAACGCCAGGCGGCGGGCAAGAAGGCCTGGAAGATCCCCAACGCGGGCTCGGTCGTCGCGTTCGATCCGCGTAATGGCGAAATCCACGCCATGATCAGCTATCCGTACTACGATAATCAGCTCTTCGTCGATGGCATCTCCTCGCGGAAGTGGCAGGAATACAACGACCCGGACAAGGGCAAGGCGTTCCTCAACCGGGCGGTGGGCGAGGTCTACCCGCCGGGCTCGACCTTCAAGTCCTTTCTCGCCGCCTCGGCCCTGAACCGCGGCACACTCAAGGAAGATCAAACCTACACCTGCAAGAGCGCTATCTGGGTGCCGTACACCTGGGCCGAGAACAAGGGCGTCCCGTATGCCTGCTGGGTCGCCTGGCAGGAAGGGACGCCGCACGAGTCGGTCGATATCCTCGGCGCGATCGAGCAGTCGTGCGACGTCTTCTTTTACAACGTCGGCACGCCCTATCAGAAGGTCGACAACGCCTTTGACCCGGTCCACTACTACGACTACAACATCCAGTCGCAGCAGGTCGTCGACAACACGCAGCATGTCTTCAACGGGCTCGGCATCGACAAGATGCACGAGGACATGACGAAGCAGTTCTGGTTCGGCGCCGCGACCGGCATCGATCTCCCCTGGGAACAGGCAGGCGTCTTCCCGAGCCCGGCCTGGAAGACCCAGAACACGGGCGAGTACTGGTCCGCCGGCGACACGATCATCACCTCCATCGGCCAAGGCGACGTCAACATGACACCGCTGCAGCTCGCCATGAATCTCGGCGCGATCGCCAACAAAGGCATCATCTACACCCCGCGGCTGGCGATCGAGACGGTCGATCAGCACGGCAAGGCGGCGAAGACGAAGGCGCAGAAGGCGCGCCACCTGAAGATGGAGCAGAAGTATCTCGACATCGTCGTCGAGGGGATGCGGCGCGTCGTCGACGAGGCGACCGGCACCGCCCACCAGAATGGCGACGGTAGCTCGAAATGGGCGTTGACCAACCCCGACGGCGAGGACAAGATCAAGATCGGGGGCAAGACCGGCACGGCCGAGATTGGCGCGCCCGACGAGGATGGCCTGCGCGACACGCACGCCTGGTTCACCTGCTTCGCGCCGCTCGACAAGCCCGAGATCGCGGTCGCGGTCGTGATCGAGAACGGCGGCGAGGGCGCGACCTTCGCCGTCCCGGTCGCCGATCATGTGCTTCGTGGTTACTTCGAGCTGACGGGCAAGCGCAAGCGCGGCAAGGTCCTGAACAAGACGCCGATGCCGGTCCCGTCAATTTCCTAGGGATGAGCAACGACGTGCTGGGGCGGGCCTCGACAACTCTTCCGTTGCCCTTGCCACTCCCCGGCATCGTCATGCTGAGCTTGTCGAAGCATCTCCCGGCGAAGCCGGTCCGCTTTAGCGGACGACGCCCTGCCGGGGAGATGCCTTCGACAAGCTCAGGACAAGGCTTCGACGGCGCTCAACATGACGAGGGGTGATTAGCGCAGGGCGCGAGTTGCCTGCGCGAGGGCGTCGGTCGCGGCCCAGTAGGCATCCTCGGGATCACCATAGTGGACCGTCTCCGCGCAGGTAGCGGTGATGCCGTCCGCGACCTCCCGGCCCTGCCCGTCGATCTCCGTGATCGACCAGGTGTAGACGGGCGCGCTCCGCTCACCGGCCGGGAAGAGCTTGGCTATCGTGATGTGGTAGCGGCGGCCACCGCTCGGGGTGCGTATCGTCACGGCCGAGAGGAGCGACCGGGTCCGCAGCTCCTTCACCGGTTCGAGGGCGATTTCGGTCATCTGGACGGCGATGCGATCGAAGCAATCGACCATGGTCGGTGATCCTGTGCATGGCGCCGAGCGGCGCGGTTCGCTGCCAATAGTGTAAGGCGTGACGAGCCGGCAATGCTGGCGATCGTGCCGCGATGCTCTGGTTCGGGCCTTCTCATCAAGTAGAATCGGGATGGCCGCGGGCGATCCGCGCCGCATTCCCAGCCATTGTCGAACCGCCGGCGACCTCATGCTGGCACCGTCTCGCTCAAGGATAGGTATCGTGCGCGTCACGTCACTCGGTCACGCCGGCTTCTACATCGAGACCGCCAAAGGGTCGATCCTCTGCGATCCGTTCTTCAACCCGGCGTACTTCGGCTCCTGGTATCCCTTCCCGGCCAACGACCAGCTCGACATCGCTCCGTACGTGAACCCTGATTACCTCTACCTCTCGCATACGCACCTCGATCACTTCGACGAGGATTTCCTGCGCGATCACGTCTCGAAAGACGCGACGGTGCTACTGCCCGACCACCCACTTGGGCTGGTCGAAAAGTGGCTGCGCAAGCTCGGCTTCACCAACTTCGTCCAGACGAAGAACGCGGTGCCGATCGACGTCAACGGGCTGAAGGTGATGATCTGCGCCCTGGTCGCGCCGGCCGATGGCCCGCTCGGCGATTCCGGCCTCTGTATCGATGATGGCGAAATCAAGCTCTTCGATCAGAACGACTCGCGGCCGGTCGAGTTCGCGGCGCTGGAGCAGTTTGGGCCATTCGACATCCACCTTCTCCAGTACTCCGGCGCGATCTGGTACCCCATGGTCTACCGCTTCCCGCAGAAGATGAAGGACGCGCTTAGCTCGAAGAAGCGGCGGACCCAGATGGAGCGGGCGCTGCGCTACGCGCAACAGATTGGCGCCCCGCATATCGTGCCCAGCGCCGGTCCGCCTTGCTTCCTCGATGACGATCTTTACTACCTCAACGACTTCGACCGCGATCCGACCAACATCTTCCCGGACGCGACCGTCTTCCTGGAGTTGGTCGCGGAGGCCGGGTTCACGACGGGCCACCTGACGATCCCCGGCACGGTGCTGGAGGTCGCGCCGGGCACCGTGATGGCCACCCACCCGATCCCGGACGAGGATGTTGCGAAGATCTTCACCGAGAAGCGAGCGCACATCGACGCCTACAAGGCGCGCCAGCAGCCGGCGCTCGACGCGCTGAAGGCGTCCTGGCCGCGCGGCGAGGTGGAGATCCTGCCGGCGCTGAAGGAGTGGCTGGAGCCGGTGCTGGAGCTGGCCGACCAGACGTCGGTCGGCGTGGACGAGCGATTGCTGCTCGATCTCGGGCCGGAGAACCAGATCGTCATCGACTTCATCGACCGGAAGGTCCACGCGCACGACGGCGAGGAGTGCAAGTTCAGATTCACCATGGACCCGGCGCTCGTCGAGTACTGCATCATCCATCACGAGGAAGATTGGGTGAACCATATCTTCCTCTCCTGTCGCTTCGAAGCCGAGCGGCGGGGGCAGTACAACGAGTTCCTCTACAGCTTCTTCAAATGCCTCTCGCCGGAGCGGATCGAATATGCCGAGGGCTACTACGTCGAGCAGCGGCCCGACCAGCAGCTCATCGAGTGCGAGGGCTACATGATCCAGCGCCGCTGCCCGCATCTGAAGGCCGACCTGACGCGCTTCGGGGAAGTCGAGGGCGGGGTGCTGACCTGCACGCTGCACGGCTGGCAGTTCGACATGGCGACTGGTAAGTGCCTGACCTCGGACGACCGCAAGCTCTTCTCGAAGAAGATCGAGGAGCCGGCCGAGGCCGCCGGCGCCGACGATTAGGAGCGCCCGTGATCCAGGAACACCTCGGCTCGCTCGCGCTCCATCACGTCGGCATCGTCGTCAATGATCTCGATGCCGCGACCACGCACTACCGGGCGCTCGGCTTCGGCGAGGGCGAGAACTTCGACATCCCGCATCAGGCCGTCCATGCAGTTGTCTTTGCGGCCGGCCCCGGCTATGTCGAGCTGATCCAGCCGACCGATCCAGATGGACCGATCGCCCGCTTCATGGCCAGGCGCGGCGAGGGGATGCACCACATCGCCTACGCCGTGCCCGATCTGCGCGCCGCCCTGCGACGCCTCGACGCCGCCGGCGTCCGCCTGATCGACGCCGAACCGCGCACTGGCACCCACGGCTGGCAGATCGCCTTCATCCACCCCGAATCCTGCCACGGCGTCCTGACTGAGCTGGTCGAGGCGTGAATGCCCACCCGTCATTCTGAGGCCCTCAGCCCGAAGAATCTCACTCGTTTGCGCCTATCGGCCACACTTGTTTTGGCTACGGACGCTGCTGCGGCAGGAGATTCCTCCCTTCGGTCAGTATGACAGCGAAGGAGATTGGCAGAATCCGGGGGAACGCGATGCTTTACGCGCTTTGGGACGATACGAATGAGACGCTCATCGCGTCTGACGAGAATCCGGCGACGGTGATGAGCGCGGTGCGGAGTCATCTGGCGGCACACGGGGATGGCGCCGCAGATGCGCTGGTCTTTGTGCTCGAAGACGATGACGAGGGGCTGCACTACCTGGCGTCGGGCGCGGAACTGGTCCGGATGGCGCAAACCGGCGAGCAGACCGAGGGCAAGGCATGACCGAGACGGACCAATTGCTCGATTTCTTCCTCGCGACGGACAGGCTCAAGCACATTGCGCGCGAGAATCGCGTGCTCGACGGTTCCCGGCATGAAACGGTCGCGGAGCACTGCTGGCATGTCACCTTGCTGGCGCTGACGCTCGCGGACGCCGCGCCGGCCGGCACGGACATCGACCACGTCGTCAATCTGCTGACCATCCACGACCTGGTCGAGGTCTACGCCGGCGACACCGTCATCTGGTGGGAAGCCGACGAGGCAGAGGTCGCGGCGCGCGAGCAGGAAGCCGCTGACCGGCTCTTCGCCCAGCTCCCTGACTCCGCGCGGCCGCGGTTCGCCGAGCTGAACGCCGAGTTCATGGCCCAGGAGACGGTCGAGGCTCGCTTCGCCCGCGCGCTCGACGCCCTGCACCCTTTGCTCATGACCTGGGGCACGCGAGGCGCCGGGCACGTCCGCAAGGATCTGACAGTCGAGCGCATAGTCGCCAAGAAGCAGCCACTGATCGGCCCCTTCCCGGCCCTTTGGGCGCTGGCCGAGCAGGTGATCGCCGAGGCGGTTGCGCGGGGACTATTGGCGCTGTCGTGATCCTCTGGACATGATTGCTATACTGTGCTGGAGGTAACACTCCAGGGTCATCCGAGCGGTCTGGGACATTACGCTTCCGCCTGCTCGGAACGGGATTCGATCGAATCTGCCGTGACGCCGCGCGTAACCCTCCGACGTGGCGGCGCTCACTGCGAATGGCCCTTTTCAAGCCGTGGCATTTCGCCACCGGATATCTGAAACATTGCATCGCTTTCGGGATCGGGTCGTTGGCCGCGCCGCTGATGGCATGGTCGGGTCTCTATCGCGCTTCCGTGTCGTGAAACGGGGAGCCGCCCATGCATGCACGACCGCCGGCACCGCCGCCGGCCCCAGTCACTCGCCGTCCTGGCGACGTCGTGAGTCGCCGGCGGGCGCTGGGCGTCTTTGGGGCCATGGGTCTGACCGCGACGGGCGCCGCTGCCGCAGAGACCTCACGCGCGCGGTCCGGCCGGGCCGAGAGCGCAACGCGCGCGGCGGTGGCATCGCCCGCGCCAACGGGAAACGTGCGCGAGTTCGTGCTAACGGCGTCGGAGTTCGACTGGGACCTGATGCCCGGCGAGCGGGTCCGCGCCTGGGGCTACAACGGACAGGTGCCGGGGCCGGAGTTGCGCGTGACCGAGGGTGACCGGGTGCGCGTGACGCTCAAGAACGAGCTGCCGGTGCCGACGACGATCCACTGGCACGGGGTGTATGTGCCGCCGGCCATGGATGGTCCGGCCGGGCTGAATCAGGCGCCGGTCCCGCCCGGCCAGGAGTTCGTCTACGAGTTCACCGCGACGCCGTCTGGCAGCCGCTGGTATCACTCGCACGCCGACCCAGCCAACCAGGTGCCGCTCGGCCTTTACGGCCCGCTGATTGTCGAGCCGCGCGTGCCGAACCGGACGTACGCCCACGACTACACGTACATGCTCGCCGAGTGGGACGCCGAGCTGACGCCGGCCGTCGCGGCCGGGACCGCGCCGCCAGGGCCCGGCGATCGCATGCTGCGTGGCGGCGAGCAGGGCGCCGACTACTTCCTCATGAACGGGCACATGCACTCGGCGATCGCGCCGATCCGATTGGCGACGGGGGACCAGATCCTGATCCGGCTGATGCACGCCGGGGCGATGCCGCACGCCTTCCACACCCACGGCCATTCCTTCAAGATCGTGGCGACGGACGGCAATCCGGTGCCGGAAGCGGCGCAACTCACCAAGGATACGGTGCTCATCGGGCCAGGCGAGCGATACGACCTGGAGATCGAGGGCGATCATCCGGGCGTGTGGATGGTCCATTGCCACATGGAGCCCCACATGGACAACGGCATGATGACGTTGATCATCTACGACGGCGCTGAGCCGAGCGGCCCCGTGCCGCTGGCCGCCTTCGACAGCACGGTGTTGGGAGCGACGACGTCGAGCCAGGGCATGAGCGACATGGACGCGACGCCAACCGAACCCGCGACCGCCGTGCCCACGCCGGCCGTAACCGCCGTGCTTGCCACGAATGGCGCGGCCGAGATCGAGATGGTCGACAACCGGTTCGTCCCCAATGTGTTAACCGTGGCCGCTGGCACCACTGTGACGTGGGTGAATAAGGGACGCAACTGGCATACCGTCTCCGCGCTCGACGGCAGCTTCGCCTCCGACCAGATCAGTCCCGGCCAGAGCTTCTCCCACCAGCTCACGAAGCCCGGGACCTACCAGTACATCTGCCAACACCACGTTCTGCAGGGCATGACCGGTGTCGTCACGGTCCGGTAGGACCAGGCGGCACGTCGTTGACAAGGAGGTGTGGAGACTCACGGGCCTGACCGACAGCGATGGTGATCCGGGACCCTTGCTTCGATGTCATGAACAAGGAGAGCCTCGATGGATTCCGATCGGCACCACCTCACCACCTGGGATCGTCTCCGGGCCGGAAGCGTCAGCCGCCGTGATATGCTCCGGATGCTCGGAGCGACCGGCGTCGCTACTGTCGCCCTGACGCGCGCCGGCGGGATACGCGCATTCGCGCAGGGGGCGACCCCGCCCGCGAGCCCGGCACCCCCACCGCCGCCGACGACCGGCCCACGCCCGGACGGCACAAACCTCTGGCATGTCAAAGTCGCCAGCATGGACATGACCTACGGCATCGACATCCAGTCCTTCCTGCCGAAGGAGATCACGATCAACGCGGGCGACGCCATCTGGTTCGAGTTCCTGCCGATGGGCGACTTCCACACGGTCACGTTCCTCTCTGGTCAACCCGCGCCGCCGCTCCTCATGCCCGATACGTCCATGGCGGCGACTCCGGCCGCGTTGGCTCCGGGTGAAGCGGCACCCCCACCCACATTGGTGTTCAACCCACAGATCGTCTGGCCCGCCGGCGGCACGACCTACGATGGCACTGGGTACCTGAACTCGGGTCTCGACGTGCTCATGCAACCCGGCACCTATTTCGTCCTCACCTTCTCCAAACCGGGCACGTATGACTACACCTGCATGCCGCACATCGCCGTGATGCACGGCAAGGTCACCGTGCAGGAGAAGGGCGCGGCGCTGCCTTACAAGCAGGGCGATTACGATGCCATGGCCAACGACCAGGTCGGCGCCCTCGGCGCGGCGACCAAGGACGAGATCGCCAAGTACTCGAACGCGACGACGACCGCGCGACCCGACGGCACGACGTTCTGGGACGCGACGGTCGGCGTCGGCGGCGCCAGCATGGGCCGGGGGCAGCGGATCCTGCCCGGTAACCTGGAGGTGAAGGTTGGCGATACCGTCCGTTGGACCAACCGGGCGATCGGCGAGCCGCACACGGTTACCTTCGTCAGTGGCGGGAAGGTCCCCGACGCGGAGATCGTCGAGCCCCAGTCCTCCGGCCCGCCCAGGATCATCTTCCCCAACGACGTCCTGTTGCCGGCGGGCGGGCCGGTTTACAGCGGCACCGGATACTTCAACTCCGGCCTGCTTGGCCAAGGGTTCAGCAACTTCGAGTCGTACGAGCTGACCTTCGTGGCTCCCGGCGACTACATCTACTTCTGTCTGCTTCATGGCAGCCCGACGTCCGGCATGACAGCCAAGATCAAGGTTTCGCCCCAAAGTTAGTCAGGTCCCTTCCTGCCCGGCGCGATATCGCGCCGGGCAAGTCCTTCTTGTCTCCAGTCCGGGTTCCCTCATCGCGCCTGACGGTATGCTTGACTGAGGCAGCCGCGCGGCCGTCGAATCCACGATGAGGAACAGGACGAGACAATGACCACCTCCAGCCACCGCGCCGCCACCGGGCGCGATGTCGTCACCGATTCGGGCATCGAGATCAAGCCGGTCTACCGGCGCGACGACGCGCCGCTTGGCGCCGCGCCCGATCCCGGGGAGTACCCGTACACGCGGGGCATTCACCCGGCGATGTATCGGAAGCGGCGGTGGACGATGCGGCAGTACGCCGGATTCTCCTCCGCCGAGGAGAGCAACCAGCGCTACCGGCTATTGCTGGCGCGCGGCGCGAAAGGGCTGAGCGTCGCCTTCGACCTGCCGACGCAGCTCGGCATGGATTCGGACGATCTCCGCGCGTTCGGTGAGGTCGGCCGGGTCGGCGTCGCGATCAGCACGCTGGACGACATGCGGACGCTCTTCCAGGGCATCGATCAGTCGGCGATCACGACCTCGATGACGATCAACGCGCCGGCGTCGCTGTTGCTGCTCATGTACCAGATCGTCGCCGAGGAGCACGGCAGCGACCCGGCCAAGCTCGGCGGCACGATCCAGAACGACATCCTCAAGGAATACGCCGCGCGCGGAACGTACATCTTCCCGCCTCGGCCGTCGATGCGGCTGGTGACCGATACCTTCGCCTACTGCGCCGAACACCTGCCGTCGTGGAACACGATCTCCGTCTCCGGCTACCACATGCGCGAGGCTGGCGCGTCCGCGGCACAGGAGATCGCCTTCACCCTCGCCAACGCGATCGCCTACGCCGACGCGGCGGTGGATGCAGGGCTCATGGTGGATGAGTTCCTCCCGCGAATGAGCTTCTTCTTCGCCGCGCATTCCAATCTCTTCGAGGAGGCGGCGAAATTCCGCGCGGCGCGGCGGCTCTGGGCCACGATCGTCAAGGAACGGTTCGGCGCGACCAATCCCAAGGCGATGATGCTGCGCTTCCACACGCAAACCGGCGGCGTGACGCTGACCGCCCAGCAGCCACTCAACAACGTCGTCCGCGTCGCCTACCAGGCGCTCTCGGCGGTGCTCGGCGGGACGCAGAGTCTGCATACGAACGGGTTCGACGAGGCGCTGGCGATCCCGACCGAGGAGGCGGCGACGCTGGCATTGCGCACCCAGCAAATCCTGGCCGAGGAGACGGGCGTCGCCGCGACGGCCGATCCGCTCGCCGGTTCGTATTTCGTCGAGGCGCTGACCGACGCGCTGGAGGCGCAGGCGCGCAGCTGGATCGACCGGATCGACGAGCAGGGCGGCGCGGTCGCGGCGATCGAGCACGGCTTCGTGCAGAACGCGATCGCCGAAAACGCCTACCGGCGCGAGCTGGCGCGGTCCTCCGGCGAGGAGGTCGTCGTCGGCGTCAACGCGTACGTCGAGGAGGGCGAAGTCGATGTGCCGCTGCAAAAGATCGACCAGCAGGCGGTCGATCGGCAGATCGCCCGCGTTCGCGCCTACAAGGGGGCGCAGGACCGCGCGGCGGTCGACGCCGCGCTCGTGCGCGTCGGGGAGACCGCGCGAGGCACCGACAACCTCTTGCCGGTGATGAAGGAAGCATTGGTGGCGGGCGCGACGCTCGGCCAGATTGCGAACAGACTACGCGACGTCTTCGGTGAGTACCGGCCGGCGTAGCGCGAGTCCATCACGCGGAATGCATCCTCACGTGACGGACTCGCGATGCGTCGCGCGGGCCGTTACTGCGCGATGAGCTGTCCCACCATGCCGAGTTGCTTGTGCCCGGGAACCTTGCAGTAGAACTCATAGGTTCCCTTGGGCAGGTTGAGTGTCTTGGTGACCGTCTTGCCTGGCTTCAGCTCCACGCTGATGTGCTGGCTATCGATCACGAAATAGTGCTCGACGCTGGCGCCGTTGGTGAAGGAGAAGGTCACGTCCTTGCCGGCCGGGATCGTCAGCTTGTTGGGCTTGAAGAAGAAGTCGCCGACCGAGATTTTGGCGACAATCGCCGGGCAGCTCGCCTTGGTCGCGGCTTCCGTCGCGCCCTCCGTAGCCGGCTGCGTCGCCGCCTCGGTGGCCGCCTCGGTCGAGACCTCGGTGGCCGCCCCGGTCGCGGCTGTCGTTGGGATTTGGTTCGGCGGGACCGCGGTACCGGCGATCATCGTGGGCGGCGGACAGGCGCCGGCGCTCGCGGGCGGGGTGCCCGATTGCGCGGCGCCCATCGCCACTGCGCTGCCGGCCATCAGGGACAATATGAAGAGCAAAGGAATCGCCAGGAGTCGGAGTGGTCGCATGCATGGTTCTCCTGTGGCTGGCCCACGTTGTCGCTATGACGACGCAGCGTGCGTTGCCTGCCTCTTGGTGGTGCTCTCGCTGATGCGAAGAAGAGTGCCGGCCGGCGCTCAAGGTAGCCGCCCTCAGCGGGTAAGCGGCTACAGGCACTACGCGAGACCCGGGTGATCGGATGACTGCGCGCCCTGGGTCGACGTGGAGACAACGAGCCCGGGGAGCGAACATAGTCCCCGGGCTCGTCTGGCTCTGTGAAACGGATGCCGCGGGCCTATCAGGCGGAGACGTTGACCAGCAAGCGCTGGACGGCGTTGTACTGGTAGCCGAGCTTGTTCCAATCCACCTGCGCTGGCTGCGACGTGCCGCGGTCGTCGGTCGCGCGGGTGAGCAGGCCGGTCGGACCCGGCTTCGCGTCCCATGCGTATTCGAACCGCGCCCACGAGTGCTCGCCGCTCGAATCCGTGATCTTTGCGTCGCTCCAGCTACTGCCGTTGTCGGTCGAGACCTCGACCTTCGCGATCGCGCCAAGCCCGGACCAGGCGTAGCCGGTGATCGGCACCTGACCGGCCTTGACCGGCGTGTCGACGGTCGGCGTCCAGATCGCCGATGAGACCGGCATTGCCCGCACCGGGCGGAGCGTCTCGCCCTGGGCGTTGATCACGATGTAGTTCTTGACGTTGAAGTCGCCCTGGAAGGTGTGGTTCAGCACGGTCAGGCCGATGAGCCACTTGGTGGAGGCGATCCCGCCCCAGCCGGGCACGAAGAGCCGGACCGGCCCGCCGTGTGGCGCCGGCAGCTCCTCGCCGTTCATCTGCAGGACCAGCATCGTATCCACGCCCATCGCGACGTCGATCGGCAGCCCGCGCTGCATCTCCGGGAAGTCGCCGCCCTGGGAGACAACGTCGATCGCGCCGTCCTTGACGCCCGCCTTGTCGAGGACAGCGTCCAGCGGCACGCCGGTCCACTCGGCGTTGCAGACCGCGTCGTTGCGCCACTGGCCACCGCTCGCCGCGGGCGAGAAGAAGCCGCGCCCATTGCCCGAGCATTCGAGAAATGCCTGGTAGGTGCGCGTCGGCATCCCTTTCAGATCGTCCAGCGAGAGCGTGAGTGGGGTGTTGACGTGGCCGCCGACGGTCAGCGAGTACTTCAACGGATCGTCGAGCTTCGCCGATGGTCCGTGGGAGCGGATGAAAAAGGCGTCGTTGGGCACATCGAACCCGGTGACCAACTCCGGCGGGGTGCCAAAGTTGAAGCCGCCGTGGGCGACGAGCGGTTGATCGATGCCGATCGACTGGAGCGACCTGGCCGGATCGTCATTGGGCGGAATGGTCGTGAACGGGCTGGTGAGCTGCGGAAGCGCCGTGGGCGT
>JAICKJ010000214.1 GCA_025928015.1 Thermomicrobiales bacterium | reverse complement strand
TGATTATCTGGAGTTCCGCATTCTGTTGCAGCGCAGTGCCCGGCAGCACCATCGCCGAGACCAGCTTCTCCGGCGCCGACTCGACGATCCCTGCGATCCGGTCGTCCCCCGCCAGGGAGGCTTCCTCGCCTTTGGCGGTTCGCATCACGAGAGTGATCAGATCCGCATAGCCGGCGAAGACGACCGTTCCGTCATCCAGGTCTGCGGCGTTGTTCATCGACCCCAGGCCGATGCGCGTGACCGCACTCTTCATGTCGAGCTCGGGCTCCTCGGCCCAGGACCAGAACGTGCCGGCGTCCGACGTCTTCTTCCTGAATCCGCTCGCCTGCCAGGCGCGAGTGAGATCGTCCGGATTCCAGGGACCACGCAGCAACGTGATCATCTTCGGCGGATCGCCGAGGTACAGCGACTGTTCCAGGGTGAACGGCGCGAAGCCGAAGGTCTTCGGAAACTCGGGCATCATCGCGTAGTTCATCATCTGCGGCAGCGCGAGATTCTGCTGTATCTGGAGATGCGCCGGGTCGATCTTCTTCGGCTGCGAGGGCAACGGTTCCAGTCCGGCCAGGGCCTGGGCGGACGCGAGATCGGCCCAACTCACGCCCGTTTGGGTGAACGACGATGCCGGTGCTTTCTCCAACATTGCCAGCATTCGCGCCGGGCCGGCCGCGCTCCCGGCGACCGGCGACGCCGCCGGACTGGCAGCGGGCGTGGCCTGTGCGCTCACCTGGCGAGCGCCGGTGATCACGACACCGGCACCGAGCGCGGCGCCAAACAGGCGCCGCCGATTGAGTGATCTCGTCACGTTCTGTTCTCCTCTCGTTCACGAGCCATTCGCCGTGGTCCACATCGCGAAAGCCAAATCCCGATCCTCGATCATGCTCAGCCAGTCGGCCTGGCCATCCTTCAGGTCCAGATCGATCCGCACGACAGGTGTCTTCGGCTCATGGCGGATGCGCACCGGCTGGACCCGGCGCGCATACGGGGCGCCGGTGACGCTGGAGACGCCGTCCGCCAGGCGCAACTGGATCACGTTCAGCGCCCGGCCCGCGTCGTCACCATCCGCGAATCGGAGCAGCATCACCATCCCGGCCGCTGATGGCGAAGCCTGGGCCGGTGTCGCGCCGGCGGCATTGGCCGGCAGCGGGACGCCGAAGAGCGCCAGCCGCACCTTGCCCAGCTCCGGCGGCGGCGTGGCGGGACTCGTCGTCGTCGCGGTCGGCACGGTGGGTGGCGACGAGCCCGGTGTCCCCCGCGGATTCGCCGCTTCCAGCAACTGTCCCTTGACCAGCACGGCGGAATCGAACGATTCGACGAGCGGCGCCGGGCTCAGGAGCGCGGCCAGATCATTGTTCCGCGCCAGCGAGGATGCCTTGCCTTGCGCGACTTTCAGCTCGTCTTTCAGGCTGGAGAGCTTCGTCGCGACAACCAGCATGCCATCGGGCAACAGCGCGACGTTGTTGAGCGTCGCCATCGCCGGGCGGCTGGCCGGCGCGGAGAGATCGATCGCGTCGCCCGGCGAGAGCGTCCAGACGGTCATTCCCTCGGCCTCGACGGCCTGGTACCCGCTGCGCACCCACGCATCGTGGAGCGTCTGCTCGTTGAACCGGCCCCGGAGGATCGTGACGTAGTCCGGCGCCTGGCCGATGGCCAGCACCTGATCGACGTCGAGCAACGAGAACCCGTAGGTTTGCTGCCAGACGGGATCGAGCCCTCGCGAGGCGAGGATCGTCGGCAACGCCAGTGGGACGAGGGAGGCCCGCCAGCGGGCAAACGCCGGACTGGAGGCGGTCAGTGGCCAGGGCAGGCCGGCACGGCGGCTGGCGGCGGCGAGATCGGCGTAGCGCGCGACGTCCGACATCGGCAGGTTGGCGGAGCCAAGCCAGTCGGGCGCCAGATCGAGCATCGCCGGCAGGCTGCCCGGCGGCGAGACATGCGCCTGCGGCGTGCCGGTCGCCGCGGGGGCGGCGGTCATCGGCAGCGACGTGCCAGTCGGCGGCGTGACGGTGGCCGGCGCGTTGCCCAGCCGGGAGGAGAGCATCACCCCGGCGCCGGCGACGATCAGCGCGAGCACGACGACCGCGGCCAGCAACGTTCCTATCCGGGCACGGGAGATCATGCGGCCACCACGGGCGACCACGTGGGGATCGCCCCTGTCGGTGGATTGGTTTCTGGCATCACAGTGCGTCCTCCGGGTGTCGCTCGGCCGGCATCCGGCTACGGGAGAGACGACAGACGCGGCGACTTCGTTGCGGCGCGGAGCTAGTGGGGACTGGCCAGCAACAGGCGCGTCTGGAACGCGTCCGCCGCCCGATAGGCCTGCGCAACGCTCGTGCCCGCGTGGATGCGCTGGATCGCCTCGCCGAGCAACGGCGCGACCGAGAGGATGGTCAACCGGTCGAACCAGCGCTCCGACGGAACCGCGATCGTATTCGAGACGACGACCTCCTTGATCCGGCTCGCCGTCAGGCGCTCGATCGCCGGGCCGGAGAGGACCGGGTGGGTGCAGGTCGCATAGACCTCGGTCGCGCCGCGATCGAGGCAGACCTGCGCGGCGTGGGTGATCGAGCCGGCGGTGTCGATCTCGTCATCGACGATCACGACCGGGCAGCCCTCGACCGAGCCGATCAGGTTCAGCACCTCGGACGAGTCGTGGTTGCCGACCCGTCGCTTCTCGATGATCGCCAGCGAGGCGTCGAGGATTTCGGCGAAGTTGCGGGCGCGCTTGGTGTTGCCGAGGTCGGGCGAGACGACGACCGGATCCGGCAGCCGCTTCTCGACGAAGTAGCGCGCGGCCTGGAACATCGCGCTCATCTCATCGACCGGGATATCGAAGAACCCCTGGATTTGGCCGGCGTGGAGATCGACGGTGAGCACGCGGTCCGCGCCGGCCTGGACGATCAGCTTGGCGACGAGCCGGGCCGTGATCGGCACCCGCGGCTGGTCCTTCTTGTCGGTCCGGCCGTAGCCGTAGTAGGGGATCACCGCGGTGATGCGGCCGGCGGAGGCCCGCTTGAGCGTGTCGATCATGATCAACAGCTCCATCACCGAGTCGTTCACCGGCGTGGCGAACGACTGGACGACGAAGACATCATGCTCGCGCACGCTCTCGCCGATCCGGACGAAGGTGTTGTCGTTGCTGAACTTGAAGACCTCGGCGCGACCGAGCGGCAACCCGATGTACTCGCACATCTCCTGCGCCAGCGCCGGGTTGGAGTTACCGCTGAAGATGGTCATTTGCTCGTAGTTCGACGCCACCGCCTATCCTTCCGCCGGGTCCCGCGCGTCCGCTGCCATGTCGCCGTCCAGCGCCGCGGCCGCGTGCTCCCGCCGCTCGATCAGCGCCGCGCGAGCGGCCGCCTGTTGCGCCTCCCGCTTGCTGCGCCCTTCGCCGACCGCCAGCCGCTCGCCGTGCAGCGTCACTTCCACGGTGAAGTAACGCGCATGATCCGGGCCCTCGACGGCGAGCGTCTCGTACTCCGGCGCCACACCCTCCTCCTCCTGCAAGAGCTCCTGCAGGCGGCCCTTGGGGTTGGTCATCTCCTCGCGGCCGAGGATCTCCTCGACCTCCCGCTGGATGAAGCCATGGACGAACGCGATCGCGGCCTCGCGCCCCTGATCGAGGTAGATCGCGCCGAGCAGCGCCTCGAAGGCGCCGGCCAGCATCCGGTCGCGCACGCCCTGGCTGACCTGCTCGCCCGTGCCGAGGTAGAGCGCGTCGGCCAACCCGAGCTGCCGCGCCCAATCGACCAGCGTCTCCGCCCGCACGATCGCGACCCGCCAGCGCGTCAGCGTACCCTCGTTCGCCTCCGGATCGTAATGGTAGAGGTAATCGGCGATGATCGCGCCGAGCAGCGCATCCCCGAGGAATTCGAGCCGCTCATTGCTCTCGCGGTGGGCGTTCAGCTCCTTGACCATCGCCCAGTCGTGCAGGACGGAACGGTGGGTCAGCGCCATGCGCAGCAGGTAGGGGTCCTGAAAGGTGATGCCGAGCCGCGCCGCCAGCGCCGCCTCCCGCTCCGGCTCGGGCATCCCGAAGGCAACCGGTGTGGGCTTCTTCCGCCGGCCCTTCTGCGGTGGATCTTCGTTAGCAGGAGAAGAGGTCATGGTCGGGCATCGGCGAGCGCCGCGTCGAGCTGGACGCCGGCCGCCTGCGCGACCCGGTTCAGCCGGGGCCAATCGACCGCGATCGTGTAGATGTAGTTGCGCGGCCCGGTCGCCTCGGAGTGGGAATCGGCGAGATCGTAGCTGACGAGGAACTGGATCAGCGCGTCGGCGATCCGATCCTGCTCCGGGTCGCGATCATCGAGCTGAATCGCGCCGTCGCCTTGCGACCGGCGCGCCCAGGCCATGACGAGCCCCTCGCGGAACGGCCCCGCCAGATCGTCGGCCTGCTCCTCGGTGCGAGAGACCGCCTGCGCCTTGTCGGAGGCGATCACATCGCCGCCTTCGGCTGCGTTAGCGTCCTGATCGATCGCGCGTTGCTCGTCCCGGACCGCGTACTGGGTCACGATGTAATCCAGCAACCTCCGAATGTCGTCCGCCATGCTCCCCTCCTTCCACCGCTCGCATTTCTGGTCGCGATTATACGCGAGTCACCGGATCGCTCCGGAACCGGACCCGGCGGCCCGGCGTTTCATCTGCCAAAGCGCGCGCTCAGGACCGACCGATCGACCGCATCATCGTCCGGAGCAATCCATGCCCACACGTTCCACCGGCCAGCGCCTGACGCTCCCGCTGCTCATCGCGCTGCTCGCCAGCGTCGTGTTTCCGCTCGTGACCGCCGCGAACGGCGTCATCGTCGCGCCACCGCCCGGCTGCGACCCCGCCTGTCCGTCGCCGGCGCCCATCGCCGCCCAACTGGAGGTGAGGTCACACCACGTCGAGGTGGCCATCGTCGATCAGATCGCGACGACGAAGATCGATCAGGTCATTCACAACCCGAACGCCTGGACCACCGAAGGGACCTACCTCTTCCCGATCCCGAACGGCGCGGCGGTCTCCAACTTCACGATGACCGTCGATGGCAGGCCCGTCGAGGCCAAAATCCTCGACGCGGACCAGGCGCGACGCATCTACGACGACATCGTGCGCCAGATGCGTGACCCGGCGCTGCTGGCATACACCGGGCAAGGCGCGATCCAGGTCAGCGTCTTCCCGATCCCGCCGGGCGCGGACCGGCAGGTCCACATCCAGTACGAGGAGGTGCTGACGGCCGAGAACGGGCTGGTCCGATACCGTTATCCGCTCAACACCGAGCGTTTCTCCGCCAAACCGCTCCATGACGTCAGCGTGCGCGTGGCGGTGAAATCGAAGACGCCGATCCGGGCGATCTACTCGCCGAGCCACGAGATCGCCGTCGACCGCCCGAACGACACGAGCTTCACGGCCGGCTGGGAGGCGACCGACGTCGTCCCGTCGACCGATTTCGACCTCTACTACAGCCTCGCCGGCGAGCAGATCGGCGCGAGCCTGATCAGCAGCTACGACCCGGCGACGCGGGAGGGGCACTTCCTCTTCCTCGCCGCGCCGGGCATCGACGCCGGCGAGACGCAGAAAGTTGCCAAGGACGTCATCGTCGTGCTCGACACCTCCGGCAGCATGGAGGGTGAGAAGCTGGCGCAGGCGAAATCGGCGCTGACCTACGTGCTCGGCCACCTCAACCCCGAGGACCGCTTCAACATCGTCGAGTTCAGCACCGGCGCGCGGCAGTACGACCGGGAGCTGATGCCAGCCGGCCGCGCCGCGAAGGCGATCCCCTGGGTCGAAGGAATGAACGCGCGCGGCAGCACCGATATCAACCTCGCCCTGCTCGACTCGATGGCGCTGGTCGATCCGGCTCGGCCCACCTACGTCCTCTTCCTCACCGATGGGCTGCCGACCGAGGGCGAGACCGAGCCGGCGAGGATCCTCGCCAATGTCGCGCAGGCGACGCCGGCCAACGTCCGCCTCTTCACCTTCGGCGTCGGCGACGATGTGGATACCTTCCTGCTCGACTCCCTCGTCGAGGCGCACCATGGCCGCGCCACCTACGTCCGCCCCGGCCAGTCGGTCGAGGAGATCGTCTCCGCCTTCTACGCCGGCATCACCACGCCGGTGCTGGCGAACGTGATGCTGGAGATCGGCGGCGCGACGACCAGCGATCTCTATCCGGCGCCGCTGCCTGACCTCTTCGCCGGCGGCCAGCTCGTCGTCGCCGGCCGCTACACGGCGGGCGGTCCGGTCACCGTGACGCTCAGCGGCGAGGTGAACGGCGCGCGCCAGGTCTTCACCTACCAGAACCTGTCGCTGGCGTCGACGTCGCAAAGCGATGGTGCCAGCTTCGTGCCCCGGCTCTGGGCGACACGCCGGGTCGGCTACCTGCTGACGCAAATCCGGCTGCATGGCGAGAACAAGGAGTGGATCGAGGAGATCGTCGATCTCAGCGTCCGCTACGGCATCGTCACGCCCTACACGTCCTACCTGGTGACCGACGAGAACGTCCTGACGAAGGAGGGGCGCAGCGACGTCGCCCAGACGACCTACGACCAGATGCAATCCGCGCCGACGCAACCCGCCTCTGGCGCCCGGGCGGTGGACGCCGCCGAAGCGAGCGGTAACATGGCCGGCGCCGCCGCGCCGCTAGCGCCCACTGCCGATTACGCCGACCAGGTGAGAATCGTCGGCTCCCGCGCCTTCGTCCTCCGCGACGGCGTCTGGACCGAGACGACCTACGATCCCTCGACGATGACGACGACCAAGGTGACCTTCGGCAGCGACGACTACTTCGCCCTCACCGCGTCCCACCCGGACCTCGCCGCCGCCTTCGCCCTCGGCCCGCGCGTCATCGCCGTGAGTGACGGGCGTGCATACGAGGTCATTTCGTAGGGGCGATCCCCGCGTGGTCGCCCTCGACGGCCCTCACTCACCCTCAGCCCCTCTCCCAATCCTGGGAGAGGGGAGTTTTCGCTGCGGCAGCCGTCCGGATGTCACGATTCGTGTGGGGGCGGACCGGTGTGTCCGCCCGTGCCGCCAACCACATCGTTACGGATTGGCCACAGCACTCCGACACAAGATCCGCCCGCGGTCACGCCCGATCCCGACGCGATCCAGTTCCTCGATCCATGTATACTGGCAGCATTCCTCTCGCCCGTGTTTCGGGTGGGTCGGAGGTATACGCATGGCAGGACAGACATGGAGTGATGCATGGCGCGCGCCACGATCCCAGGGTATCCCCGCATCGGCAAACATCGTGAGCTGAAGAAAGCCCTCGAAGCCTTCTGGTCGGGCAAGATCAGCGAGGCCGACCTCCAGCAGACCGCGGCCGAAGTCCGCCG
>JAICKJ010000380.1 GCA_025928015.1 Thermomicrobiales bacterium | reverse complement strand
TCGCCGTGCGGTCGTGGCCCACCCCAACGACGTCCCGCGGCCACCCTTCCCGCTCGCTGGTGGCCCGGCCCCCCACCCGGCGCCCGGCACCAGCCACAGGGAACCATGGATCAGCAGACCAAGAGCACAACCGCCCCGATCGCGCCGGCCGCTCCGGCGACCCGGCACCAGCGGCGCGTTACGTGGGGTGCGGAGCAGCTCACGCCCTACGCGTTCATGCTGCCGGCGCTCGTGCTCGTCGCCGGTCTTCTGCTCTGGCCGTTCGCGCGCACCTTCTGGCTCAGCTTCACCGACTTCAAGGGCATCGGCGCGGCGAGCTTCATCGGCCTCCAGAACTACCGCGACCTGCTGCACGACCCGCAGTTCTCCCAGTCGTTCAAGAACACGATCCTGTGGGTGGTCGGCACGCTGCTGCTACCAGTGGGGCTCGGCCTTCTGATTGCGGTGATGAGCTTCGAGCTGCGCGGCGGCGGCGTCTACCGATTGCCCTTCCTCATCCCCTACGCGCTCTCGGGCACGGCGATCGGCGTGATGTGGGAGTTCATGCTCCGCAGCAAGGGCGCGCTCAACGGCCTGCTCGGTTCCATGGGTCTCGAACGCTTCGAGCATTCCTGGCTCCTGCGGCCGCCGCTGAACACCTGGAGCATGATCTTCGCCTCCACCTGGCAATCGACCGGCGTCAGCGTGCTGCTCTTCCTGATCGGCCTCCAGGTCATCCCGCGCGATCCGGTCGAGGCGGCCAAGCTCGACGGCGCCGCCGGCTGGACGCTCTTCCGCGACATCACCTTCCCGCTCCTGCGGCCCATGACGATCGTGGTCGTCGGCATCTCGCTCGTCAACAGCCTCAAGACATTCGACATCATCTGGGTGATGACGCAGGGCGGCCCCTATCGCTCCTCCGAGACGCTGGCGGTGACGATGTACCGGGAGACCTTCCTGTTGTTCCGCCACGGCTACGGCTCCGCCGTCGCCACGGTGCTCAGCGTCATCGTGCTGGGTGTCTCGCTGCTCTATCTCGGGCGCACGTTGAGGTCGATCTGATGGGAACACGCGCCCTCGGTGCCGGACGGCACCTCATCATGCTCATCCTGGCGGCGATCTGGATCATCCCGCTCTACATGGTCCTGATCAACGCCACCGCCTCGTCCAACGACTATCGCGACAAGGAGATCTGGGCGGCGCCGAATCACTTCAGCCTGATCGACAATGTGAAGGCGGCCTGGAACGGCGCGCATCTTGGGTCGAGCGTCGGCAGCACCGTGCTCTACGCGACCCTCGGCGGCGTCCTGGCAGTCCTGCTCGCCGCGCTGGCCGCCTATGCGCTGATCGCCCTCAACCTGCGCTTCGGCTTCTTCTGGTTCATGGTGCTCTACGCCGGCACGATCTTTCCGTTCCAGATGTACCTCTCGCCGCTCTACACGATGTATGTCCGCGCCAATCTCTACGACACACATCTCGGGTTGCTCATGCTCTACACCGCGATCGCGATTCCGTTCGCCGTCTTCATCATCCGCAATCATTTCACGTCGATCCCGACCGATCTCTCGGAGGCGGCGCGGCTCGACGGCGCCGGCGCCTGGCGCGTCTTCCGCCAGATCTACGCGCCGCTCTCGATCAACGCCTTCGCGACGGTCTTCATCCTCCAGTTCACCTGGATCTGGAACGACCTGCTCTTCGGCCTGACGCTCTCGCGCAGCGCCAGCGTGCGGCCGCTCATGACCGCCCTCGCCGCGCTGCAGGGGCAATACGCATCGGCCTCCACGCCGGTCGTGCTGGCCGGGGCGCTGGTCGTCTCGATCCCGACCTTCGTCCTCTTCTTCGCGGTTCAACGGGTCTTCGTCCGCGGCCTCAGCGTGACCGCGCACTAGTCCGCGCCAGAATCCGTGCATCGTCCGGACTTGTCCCGGTTCGCCGGCGCATCGAAGGGAGAAACTGTGCCCAAGATCAACACCATCTACATCGTCAATCACAGTCACACCGACATCGGCTTCACCGATTACCAGGACCTCTGCTTCCGCCAGCACGGCGAGTTCATCGACCAGGCGCTGGACCTGATCGAGCAGACGCAGGACTACCCGGAGGACGCGCGTTACCGCTGGGTCTGCGAGGTGACCGGGACGACGGAGCGCTACCTGCGCGGCGCGAGCGAGACGCAGGTCCAGCGCTTCAAGCACTGGCACGATGCCGGGTACATCGACATCGGCGGGATGCAGTACAACCTCACGCCGATGCTGAACGTC
>JAICKJ010000027.1 GCA_025928015.1 Thermomicrobiales bacterium | reverse complement strand
TGGTTGACGAGCGCCAGGGCGATGCTGAGCCGTTGCTGCTGGCCGCCGGACATCTCGTCCACCCGGCTCTTCGCCTTCGCTTCCAGCTCGACCAGCGCCAGCAGCTCATCGACGCGCGCGGCCGGATCCGGGAGCTGGTAGAAGTTGCCGAAGAGCTCGATCAGCTCGCGCGAGGTCAGGTAGGGGAAGAGCGCGGTCGTCTGGAGCTGCACGCCGATCACGCGGCGGACCTTCTCGCTCTCCCTGACCGCGTCGAACCCCGCGACGGTGATCGTGCCGCTGTCCGGCTGGCGCAGCCCCTCGATCATCTCCAGCGTCGTCGTCTTGCCGGCGCCATTCGGCCCGAGGATGCCGAAGATCTCGCCGGTGCGGACCGTCAGGTCGATGCCATTGACGGCGGTGTGTCCCTGGTAGCGTTTGACGAGATCGTGGATCTCGATCATCAGACCGTTGGCCCGGCCGGCGGTGGGCGGCTGGTCAGGTGCGTGTTCGAGCTCGGTGATAGGCATGACGTCTCTCTCCGCTGCACGCCGGCGCGCTCGCCGGCGACGTGAGGCGGTCGGGTGCTGGCCGGGACTGGTCAGGACGCGATCCCGCTTGGCACTATACGAGCCGGCGAAGCGGGATTTCCACCAACGGTGGACGTCCTCGTGCATTGTGCGGTCGATCATGAGGCGAGCGTAGTGACATATGTCAGCGATCTGCTGGCCCCACCGCGCCCGCTGCATTCTGACTTCCCGCTCCTATTGTGTCGTCAATGTGGGTGTGATCTAGATCTGGTCCGGCCCTCTCGATTTGGTCGAGGGTGAAAATGGGGTAAAGACGCGTGAGTGCGGCGATGGGGACGCAGGACGTACACACGCGCCCGTTGGTCCGGAGAGTTGTGCGTAAAGAATCGCCCCCGTTATGTGGGTAACCGGGAGGAACGACCTCGGCACCCCGGAGTTGAGCGTTTGGCATATCAAGTGCGAATGCGTTACACAGTTGAGATGGCGGCACTTGTCGTGCATAATTGCCAGGGACATTGACAGCCTAGGGGATACGCCCCAAGATTCTCCAACCGCCCCGCTGACGCAGGGGCAGTCACAGGGCGTGGTGTTCTGTGAGAAACCTAGAATGGAGCAATGGTGCTATGGTCACGAAGACCGTTGAAGCGATTGCCGATACGATCTCGGAAGCCATTCTCCCTTCTCGTCGTCAACCGTTAACCGAGGAGCAAATTCGAGCGCGGATTGAGAGCATTGAGCGCGCGTCGGAGCAGCGCCGCAAAGAATACCGCCGTATAGTCGGGCGGCGGCGGCGATGGGTTCTCCTGGGAGAGGACGAGTTACGAGCCCTCACCCGACTAACGATCAAGCACGAAGGGAATGGTCACACTGGGAAGCATGGACGACAGCATGCTTCCTCCCGATAACACCGAGCCGCAAGAATCGGATGCGATCGAGCCTCTTGAGGAGAATCCTCCCAAGAGGCTCGATCCGGATGTGCTCGACTCTAGTTCTCCTGAAACCGAAGAAGAAGTTCAGATCGAGCGAGTACTGCAGCGAGTACTTGCTTGGAGCGCTCCCCTGCCCGCCCCTGAATGGTTGCATCAGTATGATCGCGATAACCCGGGTGCGAGTGAGATCATTCTGCGCGACTTTGAACGGCGCTCGGAGCTCCACGCTCAAGCGTTTGACCACGAGCGAGAAATGGATCTCCGGGCGATGGCGCTGCAGGAGCGCGAGCAAGAAGATCGCCACGTCGGTCTACTCTCAGATATTGACCATCGGCGGGAAGTGTTTCGCTTCGCGAGATGGTATCTCGTTCTCCTCCCCATCCTGGCGTTTATCGTCCTCATGTGGGGCCCCGAGGGGTGGGTGCGCGCTGCCGGCGCGGGGCTCTTTATGGCTCCGATTGTAATATTAGGCGTAGTCATCTTCCTGAGAGGACGTATGAGCACCGAAGAGACGGATGTGTTGAAGACGATTCTCCCTTACCTTCCTAAAGATAACAATGACAGAGGGGGGCAACCTCAAAGCCCTCCAATGCGACAAACGCGTCTTCCGTTCGATATTGAAGGATCGACATCAGAAGACGGCAAACCAGAACCAGAATCGGAGACATAGAATGCCATCACGTCCGGATTATCAGAAGATCCGGGTGGCGGGCGAGCCAGTCCATCAGCCGGCAGACGGCCCTCGATCGTTCTATTAGCATCAAGAGGCACGATCGCCCCAATGCGGTGAAGGCGATCCGTGAGGGGATGACGTACGGATGCTGTTCACCTTCGTCGGCTGCAGCTAATAAGGGACACCATGGAAGACATGGCGTCGTCGACAACACGGACCACGCGGGAGGCGCAGAAAACGCCCATTCTTAGGGTCATTCTTAACAGTGTGACATATGTCAGTAGTTGAACAGATTCCCCGGCTCCGGCAGGTGCGGGCCACGCGCTACGCGATGCCGCTGCGCGAGGGCGGCTCGCTGCCGGGGCTGTGCGAGGCGGACGACGACGGGCTCTACGTCGTCAAGCTGCACGGCGCCGGGCAGGGACCGAAGGCGCTGGTCGCCGAGCTGATCGCCGGCGAGATCGGGCGGGCGCTGGGACTGGCGGTGCCGGAGCTGACCTTCGTGACGCTGCCCGGCGAGCTGGCGAAGGGTGAGCCGGACCCGGAGATCAACGCGCTGCTCGCCGCCAGCGCCGGGCTCAATCTGGGGATGGACTTCCTGCCCGGGGCGTTGCCGTTCGATCCGGCCGCCGGGGACCGGATCGACCCGGCGCTGGCCGCGGATATCGTCTGGTTCGACGCCTATGCCGCCAACGTGGACCGGACGGCGCGGAACACGAACATGCTCTGGTGGGGCGGCAAGCTCTGGCTGATCGATCACGGCGCCGCGCTCTACCACCACCATCGCTGGACCGATCCGGCCGACCAGGGCCGGCGGCCCTTCCCGCAGATCGCCGAGCACGTCCTGCTGCCCCAGGCCGGCTCGCTGGTCGAGGCCGACCGGCGGCTGGCGACCCGGCTGGATGACGCGCTGCTCTGGGCGATCATCGGGGCGGTGCCGGACGTCTGGCTGCCGCCCGATCCGGAGGTCGGCGACGCCGACGCCCAACGCCGTGCCTACCACGACTACCTGATGGCACGGCTGGCAGCGCCACGGCCCTTCATCGAGGGGGCGGAGCGGGCGCGGGTCGCGCGCGACGTCGGGGTGATCGACCCGGAGCGGCGGACCCGGGGACGGCGCCGTGAGTGAGCCACACTCTCCCTACATGTATGCGGTGCTGCGGGTCGTGCCGCGGGTCGAGCGTGGCGAGCGCTTCAACGCCGGGCTGGTCCTCTTCTGCCGGCCGAAGCGCTTTCTCTCGGCGCGCGTCTGGCTGGACGAGGCGAAGCTGGCCGCGCTGGCGCCGGGCTCTGACCCGTCGGTCGTGCGGGCCCACCTCGACGCGCGGCCGCTGATCGCCGCCGGCGATCCGGCCGGCGGGCCGATCGCGCTGCTGGAGCCGGCCGAGCGCTTCCACTGGCTGGTCGCGCCCGGCAGCACGGTCATCCAGCCGGGTCCGGTCCACACCGGCCTGACCGACGACCCCCGGGCGACCTTCGACCGCCTCTTCGCCGAGCTTGTCGCGGACGACAACATTGGGTAGCCAGCCCCATTCACGGAATCCCCCAGAGGACCTCCGCACGCGACAACCATGGCGAGCCCTGCGATGAGTGTCACCGGGAATACTGCGCATGGGCGGCCCCGGTGGCATGCCCGCTGCTTGGAAAAGCGGATGGACCGGATGAGGGCGCGGCGTCGCCGCATCCGGAGGGACGACGCCCGTTCAATCTGGGGGCCCGATATGCATCACCACGGCACCACCTTCTCGCCGGCCAGCTCCTGGTCTCGCCCGACATCACGCGACCGTCCGGTGCCGTTGACGGTCGGCGGCCAGCGGTCGTCGCTGGCCGCGCACCGGCAGGGACGGCGCGCCCGTTGGAGCATGGCGATCATCTTCCTGCTCTTCGCCTACGAGTGGTTCGTGTCGGGGATGGACAAGGTGCTCAGCCCGGACTTTCGCACGGGTCTGGCGGCCAACCTGAAAGACGCGACGAAGGGCAACCCGAATCAGTGGTACGTCGACTGGCTGAACCAGACGATCATCCCCCACGCGCGCACCATCGCCGTTGTGGTGGAGGTGGGCGAGCTCCTGGTGGCGCTCGGCTTCGTGCTCGGCGCGTTCCTCTGGTGGCGCGGCGCCCGGTTCTCCATCGGCTGGCGCCGTCTCCTGCACATCATCGTGCTGGTGACGTTGCTTGCCAGCGCCTTCATGGCCGCCAACTACTACTTCCTGATGGGCGAGACCGTGCCGTGGCTGAAAACGACCGACCCGTTCGATGAGGGACTGAGCATCGACGGGTTGCTCACGCTCATCGCGCTCGCCCTCTTCGTCCTGGAGCTCGTCGCCTGGCCACGCCGGGCACCAGCGACTGACGCCCTGGATGCGTCGGGGACCACGCCTCGCCGTTAGCGCGCTTCCACAAGTGCGGTCATGCCTTCCTGGACTCCATAGTAGACGATGATCAGCCCAGCCAGGGGATCGGCCCACCACCAGCCGGCGCGGGCGTTCAGCAGGAGGCCGAGGAAGACGGCGGCGGCGAGGTAGGCATCGACCAGGGTGACGCGGGCTTCGGTCATCAGCACTGGGTTGCCGAGGTGCTGGCCGGTGCGATGCTTACCCCAAGCGAGCAGCAGCATCGCGAGGAGCGTCGCGCCCAGCCAGATGATGCCGGACACCGAATGGTGCGGGTGCGTTTGGGTCAGCAGGCTGTACCCGGCCTGGAGCAGGATGTAGGCCGCGAGCAGCAGGAAGGCGATGCCGATCAGGCGTAGCGCCCGGTGCTCACGCCCCACGCCGGCATTGTCGAGCTGCCAGATCACGACCACGGAGGCGAAGATCTCGATCAGGGAGTCAAGGCCAAACCCGGCCAGAGCCACGGAATGTGCGCTGAACGCGGAGATGAGCACGACGACTGTGCCGACGACGTTCCAACTGAGCGTCATGTATTCGAGGCGCCGACCTTGGCGAAGCAACGTATTGTGCGAGGGATGGTCACCCTTTCCCTGCGCTGGCCGATCGTTCTGCATCACCAGCCCCGCGTTCCATTCGTGCGCGTCGCCACGAGTGCCGGTCGCCGTCGTTCGATCGTCACTCCCCGTGAAAGTCCGGCGCGCGGTGCTCGGCGAAGGCGGCGAGGCCCTCGGCGTAGTCACGGGTGCCGTCGAGCGCGTCCCGCATCCGCATGATGATCTCGCTGGCGCGGCCCGGCGGCAGCCCGGCGCTGCGGTTGAGGGCGGCTTTGAGGGCGCGGACCGCGAGGGGGGCATTGGCGGCGATCTCGCCCGCCAGGGCGAGCGCGGCCGGGAGCGCGTCGTCGGCGGGCACGAGTCGGTCGATCAGGCCGATCCGGAATGCGGTGCCCGCGTCGATCCGGCGGCCAGTGAAGAGGAGATCGCGAGCCGCGCCGGGGCCGACGAGCCGCGGCAGGCGGAGGACGCCGCCCGCGCCCGGGTAGATGCCGATGCGGACCTCGGGGAAGCCGAAGGTGGCGTCCTCGCCGGCCACGCGCAGGTCGCAGGCGAGCGCCAGCTCCGCCCCGCCACCCAGCGCGTAGCCGCGAATGGCGGCGATGACCGGCATCGGCAGGGCGGCGAGTGCGTCGGCGGCGGCGTTGATCCGGTAGGTGTGCGCCGTCTGTTCCTCCCGCGAGAGCGAGCGGCGTTCGGTGAGGTCCGCGCCGGCGCAAAAGGCCTGGTCACCGGCGCCGGTCAGGACAACGGCGCGGAGGTCGCGGCGCCGGGCGAGATCGCCGGAGGTCGTCGCCAACGCCTGGGCGAGCGACCGGCTGAGCGCGTTGCGCTTCTCCGGCCGGTTGAGCGTGACGAGCGCGATGCGCCCCTGCTCCCGTTCCTCGACCATCAGCTCCGGAGATTCGACCATGATCTTATGTCTCCTGAGCGGCGTGCGTGGCGGCGCGGGCGCCGATCTCCGCGATCACGTTGTCCTTGGCCACCGCGTACTGCTGGACGTTCTCCCAATCGCGGGCGGCCAGCGCGCGCTTGGTCCGCTCGTAAAGGACGCGGTCGGCGTCGTTGGTGCGCAGCCAGTCGCGCATGCGCAGCAGCCGTATGATCTCGCCCGATCCCGCCGAGTAGACGTGGAGATTGAGGTCGATCTCGCTTCCCTTGAAGACCCGGTGCGGCTCCTCGTCGTTGAACAGCGCGCTCGTCGGGTCCGGCTCGCGGATGCGGAGGACGTAGCCGGCGGCTTCCAGGCTCGGGAGGTAGGCGTCCTCGTCGGCGACATCGGCGACGGCGAGGAGGATGTCGATGATCGGCTTGGCGGCCAGTCCCGGCACGGAGGTCGAGCCGATGTGCTCGACCAGCAGCGCCCGCTCGCCGAGCGCCCGCCGAATCCGCGCCTCCTCCCGCGCGTACATCGCCGGCCAGGCCGGGTCGTAATCGGCGATGGTGATGTGCCCGTTGACGGGCGTCGGCGCGTTCACCGGATGATGCCCGTGTGCCGGAAGTTCGCTCATGGTGGCTGCCTTTCGCGGTCGCGAATATGCCGAGCGCGTCAAGATAGCATAGTGGCGCCGTCACGCATCGTTTCCAAGGATCGTCGCCATGATCTCTGGGGCGAGGAAGATGCGGTTGCGTTGCTTTGACGTCTGTTCGACCAACGTGCCGTCACTCAAGAGCTTGCCAATGTTCCGGCTCGCGGCAGAAGTCGAAAGTACGAACGGGGCGGGCCGCAAATGGCCGGCCTCCGTTTCCGCGCTGGAGGGGGGCGTCGCCAGGACGCCGGCTTCCCGTTCCAGTTGGCGATATTCCAGTAGTCGACCTCGAAGCCGGGGCCGACCATCACGTTCTCGTTCCGCCGCGTGCTGGCGATCGCGCAGGTTATCCGATGACCGGCTGACCTCCGGGATCGACGCCACGTCGTTGACCAGCCCGTCGTTCATCTGGATGAAGAGTTGCGCCGACTTCTCCGGATCGGCGAGGTGCGGAATGAGCGACCTGAAGGTCAGCCTGGCGACGTGATCGCCGGACGCCGCGCACCGCGAAATCGGCTCCATGGCCCGTGCGGGCATGGTGGTTACCAGGATCCATGGTGTTCGGGGATGCGGGTGACGGCGGGGAGCCCGGCCAGGAGCAGCAGCCCAGCGTACGCGATATAGGTCCACGCCAGAGCGGAGCCGGGGTCGCCGGCCTGGGCGGTCACCGCGGTCGTGATCGAGATCGCCGTGATGGACCCTACCTGCATGCCAGTGGATCGCAGCGCGGCCAGCGAGGCGGCCTGGTTGGGGACGAGCTGCAATCCGGCGTTACGGCTGGCCGGGTTGGACCATCCGAGCCCGATGCCAACCAGGCCCGCGGCACCGGCCAGCCAGGCATACGCGGGCAATCCTACGGGTGCGGCTGCCAGTGCAACCATGCCAACCGCGGTGACGACCGCGCCCGTGTACAACGGCATGCGATAGCCGGTGCGGCGCAACTCGAACGCCGCGACGCTGGACAGCACGACTGCGCCGACCGCCTCGGCGGCCAGGAGCGCCCCGGACCCGAACGCGCCGATGCCGTACCGGATTGTGGCGTACAGCGGGATCAGGGCGATCAGGCCGCTGCCGGCCCCGCCGTAGAGGACGTTGACGGCGTTGACCGCGGCGAAGCCGCGACCATAGATGAGTCGGGGCGCGATCAGCGGGTCCTGACCGTGCCCAATGTGCCGGATGAACGCGCTCAATCCGAACGCCGCGATCGCCAGCCCGGCCGCGCACAGCCATACCCACCCGGAGGGCCTGTCACCGAGGAAGGCCAGACCGAGCATACCGGCCAGCAGTCCCAACCCCAGCAGCGATACGCCGGGCAAGTCCAACTGGCTGCCATGCCCGGCGGTCCGGACCCGATCCTCGGGCACATAGCGCAGGCCCAGCCAGATCAACACAACGCCGATGGGCACGTTGACCAGGAACACGCCGCGCCACGACCAGGACGAGACGATCACGCCGCCGAGCAGCGGGCCGACCATGGCCCCAACGGTGAAGAAGCTGCCGAACAGGCCCACCGCCTTGTCCCGAGCCGCCCCGAAATGCTCGACCACGATGCGGGTTGCCGATGGGGTGAAGCCTGCGCCGCCAACCGCCTGCACGAACCGCAAGGCGACCAGCAGGTAGATATCGGTGACCAACCCGCAGCACAGCGACGCCGTGGTGAACAGCGCCACGGCGGCGAGGAAGACCCGCCGCGACCCGTATTGTTCGGTCAGCTTCCCCGCCAGGGAGAGCGTCAACACGAGCCCGAGGCTATACGCCGTGATGGTCCATCCGGCCAGGGTGACCGAGGCGCCTAAACCGTGCTGCAGCGCGTGCAGCGCCGTCGCGACGATCGTCCCATCCAGCGTGCTCATCACCAGCGCCGTCGACACGACGCCGAACATCACCGCGCGGTGCATCGGCCGCGCCGCGCCCGGGACATTGCCCGCCGCTGGGCAGGGATGTCCCGGTTGCGCACCGTGGGTCATCGCGCGGCACCTGCACGGTCGGTGCGATCAAACGTCCGCGGGCGTTTGCCTTCCGCCGTGAGTGATGAACTGTACCTTCCCGGTTTCGTTGTCAACATTAATTGGAGGAAAGGCGAGCGTCCCGGCAATAGCCAGACCGTCGCGATTGATATTCTCCCGTATGAGCATGTCGCCTACGTTCGTTGAAGTCGACGGCAAGGCTGCGCGTGTGGGCCTTCCGCAGGAGAAGGCCTTTGTCATGTGCATTCTTCGCATGATCGGCGCCACGCGCGCGGTGCAGCCGACGCTACAACGGGCGATCACCGACGATCATGCACGGCATCACATTCACCGTCCCACCGTACCAACGCTGTGATCTGGCGACTGTGCAGCGGATAGCGCACGGACACGCAGATCGCGAGTTGCGAGAGCCATGGATGCAGCATGGGAATCGGGCAACGCACAACCGGCCCGGGTCTCGGAGACCCGGGCCGGTTGTATCACGGTCTGCGTTGCGCGAGACAGGCTGCTTACGACGCCGGCTTTTCGTTCCAGTTGGCGATGTTCCAGTAGTCGAACTCGAAGCCGCCGAGCGCCAGGTTCTGGTCGTTCAGCGTGCGCGAGAACGCGACCTTCGTGCCCGTGCGGACGAGCGGCAGCACCGCCGCGTCGTTGTAGAGCACGTCGTTCATCTGGATGAAGAGCTGCGCCGATTTCTCCGGGTCCGTCTCCACGCGCGCCTCGTCGTAGAGCTTGTCGTACTCCGGATTGCTGTAGCGCTGGAAGTTGTCCTTCGACCAGTTGTTCTCCTTCTGGCAGATGTTCTCGCCCTTCGGCCCGGCGTACCAGCGGCCCATGTACGGCACCGGCGGCGGCGCGCCGACCGCCGACGTGAACATGTTCAGGTCGTTGAAGAAGTGCCGGTTGCCCTGATCGTTGCCCGGCGAGGCGTCGAAGAAGACGCTGCTCTCGATCTGCTTCAGGTCGACCTTGAAGCCGGCCGCTTCAAGATTCGACTTGACGACCGCCTGCGTCTTCTGCCGCACCGAGTTGATCGTCGTCGCGTAGGTGATGTGCAGCTCGACACCGTCCTTCTTGCGGACGCTGCCCTCTTTCTTCCACCCCGCGTCGTCGAGGATCTTGTTCGCCTGGGCGGTGTCGAAGACGAGCTTGGTGTTCTTCGACTCCATCGACGGGATGCCAGAGAGGATGTTCGCCACCGCCGGCTCGTCCTCGCCGCCGAAGTAGAAGGTGTTGGCGATCTTCTCGCGGTCGACGCCGATCGCCATCGCCTGGCGCACCGCCTTGTCGGAGAAGACCGGGTTCGGCGTGCCGAAATGCGACCGCTGACCGTCGACTTCCTTGTTCGGGTCGCTGAAGTTGATGTTGATGCGCTCGATGCTCGTGCTCGGCGCCACGTAGAGCTTGCCCGGCGTGTTGTCCTTGACCATCGCCTTGAGCACTTCCGGCTCGACGGCCAGGTTCCAGGCGAACTGGTACTCGCCGGTCTGGATCACCGCCCGGGCGGCCGAGGTCGGGTCGCCGCCGCCCTTGATGATCACCCGCTTGAAGTAGGGCTTGGTCGGCTCGCGGTAGTTGTCGTTGATCGAGTAGATGACCTGGTCGTTGACCGTGAAGGAATCGACCTTGTAGGGGCCGGTGCCGATCGGCTTCTGGCCGTAGGCCTGCGCCGCGTCCTTGCCCTTCCCTTCCAGCACGTGCGCCGGGATCATGCCGGTGCCGGAGCCGGTGAACGGGTCGGCCCAGTTCGGGGTCGCGGCCGAGAAGGTCACCTTCACCGTCTGGTCGTCGGGCGCCTCGATCGTCTTGATCGCGTCGATGACGACGCTGGTGACCGCGTTATTGGCCGGGTCCTTCACCCAGTTGATGGTGAAGACGACGTCCTTGGCGGTGAAGGGCTGCCCATCGCTCCACTTCACGCCATCCAGGACGTTGAAGGTGACGCTGGTCAGGTCCTTGGCGAGCAGGCCGTTGGCGACGGTCGGCACGTCCTTGGCGAGGCAGGGGATCAGGTCGCCGGTCGGCAGCCGGTACATCAGCGGCTCGTTGACCGGGGTGGCGCCGAGGTTGTCCTTGTCGCCGGTGGCCAGCCAGCCGAAGAGCTGCGACGGCGCCTGCCACTGGATGATCTTCAGGTCGCCGCCCTGGCCGCGCTTCTGGTTCTCGGTGCCAAAGGTGGGCCGCGTGGCCGCGCCGCTGGCGCCGGGTGAGGCGGCCGGCGTCTGGGCGCCCACCGCGTCGGCGCAGTAGACCGCCATGCCGAGCGTCATGCCGAGCCCGGTCGCGCTCTCGACGAAGCGGCGGCGAGTGATCCTGCCACCCTTGAGGGCGTCGAACAGGTCGCCAAATGGGCGGGACGATGGTTCATGAGCCATACGCTGTCGTACTCCTGTCGCTACGTGATTGCCGGTTGTGCCGGGAGCAATCGCGGTTCGTGGGGTACCGTCCGGGCGTTGGACGGGGAGGGCGTCCGCCGCGTCGGGCGAGCGAACCCGTGAATTGTCAGTCGCGGCGGCGATTTCTGTCAATTAATGTCCGGTCACGCGGTTCCAGTTGGCGATGTTCCAGTAAGACTGCTCGAAGGGTCCGAGCGCGAAGTTCGCCGCGTTCATGGTGTTCGCCGCCGCGGCCTTGTCGGCGACCCGCACCAGTGGGATCGTCGCGACGTCGTTGACGATCATGTCGTTCATCTGGATGAAGAGCTCGGCCGACTTCCGCGGGTCGATCTCGGTCCGCGCCTTGTCGAGCAGCGCGTCATAGGCAGGGTTGTCGTAGCGCTGCGTGTTCGTGCCGGACCAATCGTTCGATTTTTGCGCGATGTTCTTGCCGCCCGGGCCGGCGTAGTACTGCTCCGCGAGGCCGATCGGCGTCGGCGAGCTCATGCCCGACTGGTACATGTCGAGGTCCCAGTAGAAGTGGGCGATGTTCTGCATATTGCCGGGGTCGCTGCTGAAGAATGAGCCGCCGTCGATCTGTTTCAGCTCCAGCTCCATGCCGATCGCCTTCAGGTTGTCCTTGACGACGGCCTGGATCTTCTGGCGCACCTGGTTGATGGTCGTCGCGTAGGAGAGCTTCAGCGCGACGCCGTTCTTCTTGCGGACGCTGCCCTCTTTCTTCCACCCCGCGTCGTCGAGGATCTTGTTCGCCTGGGCGGTGTCGAAGACCCAGGAGGTAGTCGGCAATTCGATGGCCGGCACGCCGGAGAAGACGTTGCTGACGACCGGCTCCTCCGGCGGGCCGAAGAAGAACTTCGTGGCGATCGTCTCGCGGTCGATCGCGGCGGCCATCGCCTGGCGCACGGCCTTGTCGGTGAGCGCCGGGTTCGGCGTGTGCATCTCCGAGCGCTGGCCGTCGACCTCCTTGTCAGGGTCGCTGAAGTTGATATTGATCGCCTCGACGTAGGTCAGGTGGCCGAGCACGAGCGTGCCCTTGCCGCCTTTCTCCAGCGACCTGAGCACATCTGGCTCGACCTGCAGGAACCCGGCGAAATCGAACTGGCCGGTCTGCAAGACCGCCCGGGCCGCTGACGCGTCGTCGCCGCCGCCCTTCAGCAGCAGCTTGCTGAAAGAGGGCTTGTTCGGTTCCCGGTAGTTGGAGTTGGCGCTGTACGTGACCTGATCGTTCGGGGTGAAGGAATCGACGACGAACGGACCGGTGCCGATCGGCTTGAGCGAGAACGCGTCGTTCGCCTTCTTGCCACCGCCCTTGAGCACGTGCGCCGGATAGACGAAGCCGGTGTAGGTGCCGGTGTGGGGCACGTACCAGAGCGGGTTCGGCGCCGTGAACGTCACCTTCGCCGTGTGGTCGTCGACGGCGTCGATCGACTTGATGCTGGCGAAGATGCCGGCGCTCGTCGAGGCATTCGCCTCGTCCGTGACCCACTGCCAGGTGAAGACGACATCCTCGGCCGTAAACGGCTCGCCGTCGCTCCAGGTCACGCCCGGCAGCAGGTGGTAGGTGACGGAGGCGAGGTCGCTCGCGAGCAGACCGTTGGCGGCCGAGGGCACCTCGGCGACGAGGTTCGGGACGATGGTGCCGTCGGGCAGGACGTGCATCAGCGGCTCGAGCACCGGGCAGGCGCCGAGGATGTCCTTGTCGCCCGTGGCGGCGTGCGGGCTGAGCCCGCTCGGCGGCTGCCACTGAAGGATTTTCAACTCGCCGCCCGCGCCGCGCCGCTGGTTGGCGGTGCCGCTGGCGGGCGTCGCCATGGGCGTGGCGGCGGCGAAGGCCAGGCCATCGGTGAGTGGCAGGCCGGCGGCGGCCGCCTCGCCAACGCGGGCGAGGAGCGTCGCGGTCGCGGCGCCCATGCCGAGCATGGCGGCCCGGCTGATGAACTGCCGGCGGTCGATGGCGCCGGTCGTCAGATCGCGGTAAAGCGCGTGGAAGGGCCGAAACTGCGTCATGGTCGTGGAACCGTTCCTTTCAAGGTGGAGCGGGGGCGGGGCATGACCGGTGCTGGCGCAGGCGGCGCCTGACCAGCCGCGGCCATTCTAGACAGCGGCCGGACGGGCGGCAAATGAACGCTCCCGGTGTCAGTGGCTGGTGGACCGCGGCGCGAGTTCGACGACCGGCAGGGTGCCCGCCTGGTCGACCGCGAGCTGGATTTCGGCGTCGTAGTCGAAGGCGCCGGTCAGCCGGAGGAGCGGCCGGATCCAGGTGGGCGGGCCGCAGTGGCGGGAATGTTCCTGCATCTGCCGCATCAGCGCGCGCCGGCGGTCCGGGTCGGCGACGACGGTCGCGGTCACGCGCATCGTCTCCCGGCCGATCTGGATCGTTACGTGGGGGTTGGCGCGGATATTCCGGTACCAGTTCGACTCGACGCCGAAACCGGAGAAGATGATGTAGTGGCCATCGCCGAGCGGCATGAAGCTGACGCTCACCGTGCGCGGCTTGCCGCTCGTGCGACCGATCGTCGTCAGCCGCAGTACGCAGCGCGAGGCGAAGAAGACGGCGATCGGGCCGTGGTAGAGCCGCGGCGGCAGCTTGAAGACGAAGCGGAGCAGCGGATTCGGCCGCTCCCGCTTGAAGGTCGGATCGTGCTCGCTCATATCTCCTCCACCACCACGCGCATCATCACGCGGCACCAATGGCCAGAAGCATGCCACGGCGGCGGCGGTGGCGTAGCGCGGGCGCATGCGCGATGATGGCGGCACGCAATCCGCCGGTCGTCGAGAGGACACGCCCATGACCGAGCCGAACGTGGCTGCACCGGGGACCTACGGCCGTGACGCCATCGACCTCGCCGCCGATCCCGCCACCTGGGAGATCTGGCCGGCGCCCTCGCGCTACCCCGAGGTGCTCTACCAGTCCTTCCCCGAGTTCACCTGCCGCTGCCCGCGCTCCGGCTACCCGGATTTCGCGACGGTGCACATGGTGAGCGTGCCCCACCAGCAGGTGGTCGAGCTGAAGCATCTCAAGCTGTGGCTGAACAGCTTTCGCGACCGGCCGATCTCCCACGAGCTGGCGACCGCCGAGATCGTCAGCACGCTGGCGGAGACGCTCGACCTGCACGCGATCTTCGTCCTGATGGAGTACACGCCGCGCGGCAACCTGACGACCTTCCCGATGGTCGAGTACCAGCACCCGCGCGTGCGCGGCCTCGCCAGTGACGACCCGCTGGCGCTGGCCCTCGCCAACGCCCGCCTCATCAAGCGCCGCCTGATCACGAGAGCGATCGGCTGACCGCCACGCCTCCACTGCCATCGCGTCCGCAAGGTCGTCGCGAGGGCTTGCGTCCGCTCAGTCCGAAGAGGATGATGAGCAGTTATGGAAAGGCGCGCGGCGGGACGGACAGTGGACAACTCGGTGTCCGATGCACCGGACAGCGGCCCCTATACCGCCCTTGAGGCGGCGATGCAGTTAGGGGTGAATGAGCGTACCGTCCGTCGCGCCATCGCCCGAGGCGAGCTGGTCGCCACCAAGCAGGCCGGCACCTATCGCATCCGGCCGGCGGACCTCGCCGCCTATCGGGCGCGACACCACTCCATCCCTCAATACTTGCCTCATGTGTTCGCGCATGACAACGTCAGGTCATCTGTGGTGGGTGCGGCGCCCCTTCCCCAGCCGCTCACGTCTCTGATCGGTCGTAAAGACGAGCTGGCGGCGGCGCGGGCGCTGCTGGACCGGGGCGATGTGCGCTTGCTGACCCTGACCGGTCCGGGCGGCGTCGGCAAGACCCGGTTCGCCATCGCCCTCGCGCGAGAGCTTCGCGACGAGTTCGCTGACGGCGTTCGCTTCGTGCGGCTGGCGGCGATCCGGCAGCCGGAACTCGTCGGCCCGACCGTGGCGCGGGCCCTGGGTGTGCGTGAATCGGCGGGAAGACAGGCCGTCGCAATCTTGCTGGAGCTGTTGCGGGATCAGCACCTCTTGCTGGTGCTCGATAACCTGGAGCAGGTGACGGGCGCGGGGCCGTGGCTGGCCGACTTGCTGGCTGCTTGCCCGCGTCTGACCGTCGTGGTCACCAGCCGGGTGCCGCTCCGCCTCAGCGGTGAGCAGCGTTACCCGGTCTTGCCGCTGTCTGTGCCGGCAGCGCATGGGACCGTCGCGACGGCGCGATTGTCGGACTATGCGGCGATCACACTCTTCGTGCGGCGCGCGAAGACCATCGATCCGGCATTCGAGCTGACCGACGCGAATGCGGCGGCCGTGGTCGATATCTGCCGCAAGCTGGATGGGTTGCCGCTCGCCATCGAACTTGCCACCGCCCGGCTGGGAGCGTTCGATGTGACGACGCTGGCAGCCATGCTCGATCAACGCTTGCCATTGCTGACCGGCGGTCCACCGGACCAGCCAGCGCGCTTGCGGACGATGCGGGATGCGATCGCCTGGTCTTACGAGCTGCTGACGCCGGACGAACAAGCACTCCTGCGCTGGCTCAGTGTCTTCCTGGGCGGTTTCTCACTCGATTTGGCAGTGACGGTTGGCGCTGCGCTGGGTCAGACGCGAGCGGCGACGATCGACCGGATCACCGCGCTGGCGGAGGGCAGCCTGCTGCGCGCCGGGCCCGGTGAGCACCGGTTCACCATGCTGGAGATGATCCGGGAGTTCGGTCTTGAACAGCTTATCCTCGCCGGCGAGGAGGAACGGGCGCGCGACGCGCACGCCGAAGCCATGCTCGCGCACATCGCTCGGGCCGATCAGGGCCAGCGCGGGCCAGAGCAGGTCGCCTGGCTCGATCGGCTGGAAGCCGAACAGAGTAACATCCGGGCGGCGCTCTCCTGGCTGGCGGAGCGTGGCCAGGTCGAGCGCGCCTGCCGGGCGACGTCAGCGCTGTGGCTCTTCTGGCTGTTTCGTGGGTATGACGCCGATGGCCAGCGCCAGCTCGAAGCCTTGCTGGCTCATCCGCACCTTGAGCGGCGAAGCATTGGACGGGCGTCCGCGATGCTCGCGCTCTCCATGATGATTGGCAGAGACGGGCGTGCGGATCGACAGTTGCGCCTCATGCTGGAGTCCCTGTCGATCTTCCGCGAGCAGGATGACCGGATGGGCATGGCAACGGTGCTTTCCACGCTGTACGGGCCGTACCTGTTCAAGGGCGCCCTCTCGGATGCCTTCGCCCGGGCCGAGGAAGCTCATGCGCTCTTCCATGAACTGGGCGATTCATGGGCGGCGACGCGCGCGCACATGCTTCTCGGCAAGCTCACGGCTCACCGAGGCGATCGTGCGGGCGCGGCCCTGCTCTACGAGGAAAGTCGCGCGCAGGGCCTCGCCCACCATGACGATTGGGTCGTCGCCCGCGCCGCTCACCACCTGGCCGGGCTTTGGTATGGGTGGACCACCTCCAGTGACGGGCTTCGTGAAGCGGGCATCTACGCGGAAGAGAGCCTGCGCCTGACCCGTGGCTTTCGCGATGAGCACAACTTGCCGGTCGTGCTCATCACCGTTGGCGATCTGCGCCAACGCCAAGGCGATCTGGCCGGCGCCGCGCCCGTCTTCGAGGAGGCGCAAGCGGTCGCGGAGCGCATCGGATTTCGTTACATGTTCGTCTGGTCACTCGCTCACCGCGCCGCGCTCGCCCGTCAGCGGAAGCATTTCACGACGGCGATCGCATTCCTGGACGAGACGCTGGAAATCGCGATCACCAAGGATGTGCGCAGAGATCTCAGCTATTTCTTGCAGGAGCTCGCCGCGCTGGCGCGCGCCGTGGGGCAGCCGGAACGCGCCGCGCGCCTGGCCGGCGCCGCCGATCAGGTCCGGAGAAGCCGCGAGGAGGCGGTCCCCGTCCGAGAGCGCGCGGAAATCGAGGCCGAGGTGCGAGCGGTGCAGAAGGCGCTCGATGCCGCGACCTTCGATGCCGCCTGGAGCGCTGGCCATGACCTGACGGATGCGGACATTCTGGGTGAGATGGCTGCGCTGCGGGCCGCGATCCCCGCGCAGTCGGTGCCCGCGGTGGCCACGAGGTTGTCGTCGCGTGAGCTGGACGTGCTGATGAGGATGGCCGAGGGGCAGTCGAACCAGCAGATCGCCGACGAGCTGTTCATCAGCCTGCGCACGGTGACCGGTCACGTCACCAACATCCTGGGCAAGCTCAACGTCCCGTCCCGCACGGCCGCCGTCGCCTTCGCCATCCGCGCTGGTCTCGCCTGACCGATCTCCGGGACCAAGCCCGTAGCACTGCTCAGTCACTGGTCTCGCCGCGAATGGGTAGCTCCTCCGATGTGGCGGTCGGGGCGACCGCGCATGCTAGGGTCACGCCGCGGCGGCGGTTGCGGACGGCCGGGGGCCCGCGGGGATGGACGCGCCCGCGGTGGCCGCCGACATCCGGGCCCGTCTGATTCCCAACGCGACGGTGGTGCCCGCGGTCGTGGGCGAAGTGACCATCGCCCAGCAGGCCGGGTACACGCTGATCTTGATCCCGAACTTCACGCTCTAGGGTCCGTTGAGGGAGCGCCGGCGCGCGCCGGCGCTCCCCTGGTGCCGGACATCGACGCCCATTATGTCATTGACAGGCGGGTGTATGATGAGAACGATTCCCAGGGTTCTTACCTGTAGAGGTGGCGGGTGTTCGTGCCCCGCGTCGGTATTCATCCCTCCCTTGCACGGCCAGACCGAACCGGTTCCATCCCAGCCTTGGGATGCGCGCTCGCGTCTGATGCCTCATCCCGGTCGGTCCTCATCTCCAGTCCGATCCATATTCACATTCCCGAGTGTCGCGGGCCTGGCCGGCGGCACTCTTCGGGTCGATCTTGGCGGTGTGTTCGTTTCCTTCCATGTGGAGGAGAGATGGCCATGACATTTTCGCCTTCGTCGAACCGGTTCTCACGCCGCGCTCTCGTCGGCTCCACGGCTGCTGGCGGCGTCCTCACGGGGCTCGCTCCGTTGCGCCTCCCCGGCGTCGATGCGGCGGCGAAGGTCCCGACAAGCGCCGCCCAATCAGCTGCTCCCTCGCCCGCTGCCTGGCGCACCTGGCTCCTGGCGTCGCCCGATGCGGTGCGGCCATCCCGGCCGGGCGCGGTGAGCAGCGACGAGATCGAAGAGCTGATCAGCTTTCAGGCGCATCCGTCGGCGGACATGACCGCCGCGGTCGCCACGTGGGGCGCCAATCCGATCATGGCGCCGTGGTGTGATCAGGCCAACCAGGCCTTCAAGGAATTCAGCCACTCCGGTATCGTGCAGTCGCGTGACTTCGGGCTCCTGCTGACGGCGATCAATGACGCGGTGCTGGCTGCCTGGGACGCGCAGGTCGCCTACAACCGCCCCAGTCCGGCGGCCACGGACAAGCGCATCAATGCACCGGCCGGCGTCGATCCTTCCGTGCCGTCGTTCCCGTCGATGCACGCGGCCGTCGCCGCGGCCGCGGCGACCGTGCTTGCCTTTCTCCTGCCGGGGGCGAAGCCCGGGCGGTTCGACGCGATCGCGCAGGAGGCGGCGATGTCCCGACTCTGGGCGGGCGCCGCGTTCCGCAGCGACATGGAGGCGGGCCTGGCGATCGGTCAGGCGGTCGGCGCCCGCGCGGTCGCGCGGGGCAAGGGCGACGGGTACGGCCAGACGTTCACTGGCGCCATCCCGAAGGGGCCCGGGTTCTGGCAGCCGACGCCGCCCAAGTTCCTGCCGCCGGAGGAACCGCTCGCCGGTACCTGGAAGCCCTGGGTATTAGAGAAGAACGATCAGTTCCGGCCCTCCCCGCCGCCGGCCTACGAATCGGCGGCCTGGCAGTCCGAGCTGGAGACGGTCCAGCAAGCGCGGGATCCGAACGGACCGGACTGGCTGACCCAAACCAGCGTCGCTCGTTGGTATCAGCAGTACGGCCCGTTCGTGCTCTTCTCCGGCTGGGCACTGGACTTGATCGCGAAGTACGCGCTGGACGCGCCGCATGCCGCGCGAGTGATGGCCTCCCTCGGTGTCGCGTTCGCCGATCAGGGCATCGCGATCTGGGAGGCGAAGTACGTCTGGTGGACCGAGCGGCCGGTCACCGCCGATCCCTCGCTCGTGCCCGCCTTTCCGACGCCGAACTATCCCTCGTACCCGAGCGGGTATTCGGCGGCCGCAGCGGCCGCTGCGACGGTCCTCTCCTCCTTTTTTCCTCACGACGCGGTCGACATCAGCGGTCGCGCCTGGGAGGCGCAGAATTCCCGCTGCTGGGCGGGCATCCACTACCAGATCGACGACGACACGGGCATGCTGATGGGCCGCCGGGTCGGCTCATTGGTCACCGCGCTCGCGCGGGCCGATGAGGCGGCCGGCGCCATGTAGGAGCTGCTTCGCTCCTGCTACGGCCTCCTTTCGGGCGCGCCCGGATCACCGCGCATCCACATCAGCCCTCGCCCCGTCATGGGCGAGGGCTGATGCCGAGCGGAATTGCCGAGGACGGACGGAAAGATGACGCCGGCGTGTCCCTCGCCAGCGAGTATGGACAACATCCCCTCGGTCTGGCAGAATGTCTCGACAAGGGACACAACGCACGCACGTGGTCCGGTTTTTGACCGGGGTCACGGCGATTCCATCTGGCAATACTGGCGGGTAGTTTGAGGAGGATTGTCATGTCCGACGAATCCCAATGGGTCGTCGCGCCCGATGAGGCGCGGATCGAGGTCGCGGTCGGCAAGGACGCGCACCTCTCCCCCGATGTCCAGGCCGCCCTGGAGCAACTGGCCCAGGCGCTCGAAGCCGAGCAGGAGGTGAGCGGCTACTCGAAGTGCGAGGAGGTCACCATCACCCAGGACTGCCGGTGGTACATGAGCTGCAAGGGCGTGACCGGCTGACGCGCGGTCCGATCGTTCCGACAATCCGCGAACGGGTCCCGTCATCGGGAAGGAAACCGTATGCGCGAATCACGCTACAACGTCTGGGAGGAGCGCGCGGACGCGGCCTACGTCTACAACGGCGTGAGCGGCGCGCTGCTCAGGATCGTGTCGGAGGACCTTCCCGGCGTGCGTGGCTACCTCGCCGGGGAACGCGAGGCAGAGGAGCGGTGTTCCCCCGCCCTGCTGGCTGATCTGATCCGCGGTCGGATGCTGGTCCGGGATGAGTTCGACGAGCTGGGCTTCCTCGCCAGTCGCTACCACCTTGGCCGCCACGACACGCGCTCCTTCGCGCTGACGCTCGTCACGAGTCTCGGCTGCAACTTCGACTGCCCCTACTGCTTCGAGGCCAAGCACCCGTCGATCATGAACGCCGATGTCCAGGCGGCGGTCTTGCGGGTGCTCGACGACAAACTGCCCGAGATCACCAGTTTCAGCGTCACCTGGTACGGCGGCGAGCCGCTGGTCGGCAAGCGGTCGCTGCTCGCCCTCTCCGACGAGTTCATCGCCCGCTGCGACGCACACGACGTCTTCTATCGGGCCGATATCATCACCAATGGCTCCTTGCTCGATGAGCAGACCTGCGCCGAGCTGCGCGAGCGCCGCGTCGGCACCTGCCAGGTCACGCTCGACGGTCCGCCGGAGATCCACGACCGCATGCGGCCGACGGCCGGCGGCCGCGGCACCTTCTGGGGGATCGTCAAGAACTTGCGGCACGCGGTCGCCTACCTGGATGTCGTCGTGCGGGTCAACATCGGCGGCCAGAACTTTGATCGTGTCGAGGAGCTGCTCCAGATGCTCGCGGCCGAAGGGTTCGCCGGCAAGCTGACCGTCTACCCCGGACAACTCGTCGGCGTGGATGACGGCGCGGCGGCGCCCTCGGCCACCTACGGCCATCACTGCTTCACCAGTCCGGAGTTCGCCCGTGCCCAGCAGGCGTTCCAGGACCTGACCGAGCGCTACGGTTTCTCCTCCCCGTCCTTGCCGCGCGCCACATCGGCGCCCTGCACGGCGGTGCGGGCCAACGAGTTGATCGTCGGCAGCAAGGGCGAGCTCTACAAGTGCTTCGAGTCGGTCGGTAACCGGCTGGAGGTGATCGGCGACATCCACCAGTACCAGGAGGCGAACGGCCGGCTGGAGAAGTGGCTGAAATACGACCCCTTCGCCGACACCGAGTGCCGCGAGTGCGTCGCCTTGCCGGTCTGCATGGGCGGCTGCGCCCATCACGCGATGGATCCGAAGCTCTACAACAACCGCTGCGACACCTTCCGCTACACCTATCAGGAGCAGGTCGGTCGCTTCGTGGACATGGCCGAGCGAGAGGGCCTTGAGGGCCTGGCCTCGGCGACCAACGTCGCCGCGCGGATGGAAAAGGCGCGGTAGCACCACGCACGAACGCACGAATCGAGCCGGCGCGCGCCGGCATTGACGCACGGACGCGGTCCACGCAGGGCCGCGTCGCCGTATCTGGGGTGGGGAACATGACCGTCGTTCGTCGACTTCCGGGTGAGATGCGCCTGTGGGCGGTGGTCGTGCTCATGATGCTGGTCCTGCCGCCGTGGAGCGGGGCTACGCACGCAATGGCGCAGGGCGCCCAGCCGTACCTCGATCTGGCGGCGCTGACGCTCGTGCCGGCCGACGTGACGGGACCCGGTTGGGTCCATGACGGCGCCTTCGTCGAGGACCAGGCGGCCGAAGCGCGGAACATGGCCGCCTACCGGGGCGGCAGCGTGACCTCCCAGCAGATCGCGACGAAGATGCAGTCGTTCGCCTGGCAGCGGAAGTACGTCAACGTCCTCACCCGGCCCGAAGGCTCGGATCCGGCGAACTCGGTCACCGAGCTCCGCTCCTACGTCACGGAATACGCCACGGCGGACGGTGCGGCGGCCGGATTCACTTTTCTCGAAGATGAGTCGATGGTCCCGACCGCCGCGGACGTGCCCGGCGCGCCGGCGCTCGGCGACCAGTCGGAGATCACGAAGGACACCGGCGTCTCGGCGGATGGCAAGACCTACCGCTCGCTCGATCTCACGGTGCGGGTCGGCAATCTGGTTGCCGGCGTGACGCTCATTTCGCATCCCTGGCACGCGACCTTCACGACGCCGGACGTCGCGACGATCGCGGCGTTAGGGCAAATCCTCGTGCAGCGGGTAGCCTCGGCGCCGGCGCCGGGCACCACCATCGGGGCGAAAGTGATGCGGCTCGATGGCGAGCAGTACCGCTTCGCGACGTTCGACGACGCCTATTACCGGTTGAACGGGCGCGACATTCCGGTGAGCGGGGAGACCGCGACGGCGGCGAAGGACCGGGTGGCCTCCTACGAGGACGCGTCCGATGTCTACCAGGTCTGGCAGGGCATCAGCGGCGTGGGCACGGGGCAGACGCTCTATGGCGTCACGCTCTTGCGCTTCCCCTCGCCGGACGACGCCGCGGGTTGGGTGAACAGCCTGGCGACGATCCTCGGCAAGAACCCCTTCTACGGTGACCTCCGGCCGGCGACGCTGGACGCGAACCTGGGCGACCAGTCGCTGGCGCTCACCTACGCGCCGGGCGGCGGCAATGCAAGCGCCCCGCACGCCATCCTGGCCGCCGTGCGGGTCGGCGCGGACGTGGCGCGGGTCCACATCGTCCCGGCCGGATCCGGCGGCGTGCCGGCCGGCGTCGTCGCGGAGCTGGCCGGGCTGGAGGCGACGTGCCTCAGCGGCGGCACCTGTCCCGATCCCGCGCCGGCCCCGCCTGCCCTGGCCGCCCTGATCGCCGGCACCCTCGCCACCCCAATCCCCGCCACGCCCATCCCGGCGACGCCAGTTGCCTCGCCCGCCGCATCACCAGCGGCGTTCAGCGAGCCGAGATTGCAAGATATCTGAACGGCCCGGGATGGTACGCGCATCATCCACCAACTATTGAATCTGTACTACACCGTAGTAGAGTTGTGAGTGCTGGGGAGAGGTGAGGAGCTGGATGCCGAGAAAGATCCGACAGTTGAAGGCTGATCTCCGGCGTGCCGGATTCGAACTCGAAGATGATCGCGGCAAGGGGAGTCATGAGGTGTGGGCGCATAACAGAAGCAATCAGACCATCGTCATTGCGGGCAAGGATGGCGATGACGCGAAGCCGTACCAGGAGAAGCAAGTCAGACGAGCGATTCGACTGGCCGCTGACGCATCGTCGATGGAGTAAACCTGAGGCAGGAGCGATGAGTGATACTAATGTGATTGAAGACAGTGCAGTCGATGTCACCGACGCTGACCGTGTCGAGGCTCGTCGCTATTCCTTTGAGATCTGGTGGTCGGATGAGGATGACGCGTGGCTCGGCCGAGTCGAGGAACTGCCCGGCGTGATGAATCATGGCGACAGCCCAAAGGCGGCGTTGGCCGAGACCATAGATTCGGCCGCGTTGGTGCTTGCTGTTCGACGCAAGCGAGGCATGTCAATCCCGCCGCCGCTGGATGCCCGACAGCCGGTAACCGCGC
>JAICKJ010000098.1 GCA_025928015.1 Thermomicrobiales bacterium | reverse complement strand
GGTCATGAAGGTGAACGCGAGCACGTAGGCGAGCGGGTTGAAGAGGTAGATCGCCGCGCCGAGCGCGCTCCGCGTCCGGCTGATCGCCAGCTCCCGGCAAAGGCCGTAGAATGCGGCTCCACTGAGCCCGACGAGGACGACCGTCGAGAGCCGCAAGACCCCGAGGCTGAGACCTAAGAGTTCGGCGAAGATCGCGCCCCAGACGGCCTGGAAGACGAGCGTCGCGACCGAGAGGTCGAGGATCTTCAGGTGGTGCTGCCGGACCAGGATCTCGACCGAGCGGGCGTAGACCCAATCGTCCCCGATCGCGACCGGCACGAGCGTCGGCACGATGAGGGCGCTGACCGCGAAGCACGTCAGCACGAAGACGAGGGGCAGCGCCACGCGATCGAGCGCCGCGCTGAATGTCAGGCCGCGCGCGAGCAACGACCGCGTGTTCACCGTTGGTTGTGACCGGCCCAGCCCTCTGGCCATGATGCCGCCTTGCAACGCACCCCTCGCCGGCGCGATGCACCGCACGTTTCGGTCCAATCCCCCATCGCCAGCTCTCGGGCCGGGACACTCGGCGCGGCCAGATGTGATTTGCCCGTGTTCTAATTGGACCTGCGCAATCGCGGTCCGGGTTCGTGTTCAGGAGATGTCGTGATTCTTTCAAGGCAATCAGCGCGGGATGCGGCAATGACCGCCCTCATCCTCGGATTCTTCGCCGCCGCCTGGTTCGGCTGGGCGCAAGCGGAGCCACCGACGTCGTGGATCCCCTGGCTCACCGCCGGCATGCTCCTCAGCATCTCCGTCGCGGTCGCCGGCGGTGTGCTGGCGTGGCTGCGCCGGTCCGGTCCCTCGGTCATGCACGACGAGGAAGCCAATCGACGCTACGGCATCATCGTCGGCATCGAGTTCGCGGTCGCGGCCGTTGGCGCCGTCCTGCTTGGGCGAACCGGTCTTTCGGCATACAGCGCGCCCTGGATTTGCCTCGTCGTCGGACTGCACTTCTGGGCGCTGGCACCGGTGCTTGGTGACCCGGCCCTGAAACTCCTCTGCATCCTCTTCGTGGCGATCGCGCTCGCCGCCTGGCTCATTGGATGGCGGGGCGATATCGCGGCGAGCGCCGTCACCGGGCTCGGCGCGGGCCTCGCGCTCCTCATCTTCGCCTTGCGCGGCCTCGCCGGCGCGTTCCCGACGCGAACCGCCGGGCACACGACCCGGCGGTTCGACAGGAACAATCAGAAGGTCGAAAGCCGGCGTTAGCTCGCGGGGGCCGCCTGCTTCTTCCCGGCCCGCTTCTCGGCTGGGAGCGGCGCGGGCCGCGCGAAGGTGCTCTCCAGCGTGACGCGCTCGCCACGCTCTGACGAGTCGAGACAGGCGTGCATGATATCGAGGACGTGGAAGGCCATCTCGCCGTTGGCCCGGGACGTGCCGCCCTGGCGCAGCGCCCGCGCCATGTCGGAGACGCCGATGCCCCGGCTATTGCCGGTGTAGGGATGCGTCAGCGGCATCTCCTGCCACGTGTCGCCGCCAGCTTTCAGCAGCGAGACCGGTCCGCCGAACGTGTTCGGGTCCGGCAATCGCAGCGTGCCCTCGGAGCCGTAGACGACCAGGGTCGCGTGGTTCGTTTCCCAGACGTCGAACGAGGTCGTCAGCGACGCCAGCGGGCCGTTCGCGAACTCCAGCGCGCCGACGATGTGCGTCGGCGTGTTGACCGGGATCTTCTGGCCCTTCTTCTCCGAGCTGGTGATCGTCCGCTCCGGGAAGCTGGCGCGGGCATTGGCGCTGACCGTCTTGACCGGCCCGAGCAGACTGCAGAGCGCGGTCAGATAGTACGGCCCCATGTCGAAGAGCGGCCCGGCGCCCGGCTGGTAGAAGAAGTACGGGTCGCGGTGCCAGTGCTCCATGCCGTGGCTGAGGAAGGCGGCCGCGGCCGCGGCCGGCTCGCCGATGGCACCCGCGTCGAGCAACTGCCGCGCCGTCTGCATGCCGCCGCCAAGAAAGGTGTCCGGCGCACCGCCCACCAGCACGCTCTTCTCCGTCGCCAGCTCCACTAGCTTCTGGCCCTCCGCTCGCGAGACCGCCAGCGGCTTCTCGTTGTAGGCCGATTTCCCGGCCTCGACCGCCGCCAGGGCGACCTCCCCGTGCGCCGCCGGGATCGTCAGATTGACGACGATTTCCACGTCCGGGTGATGCAGCAGCTCGTCGACCGTCATCGCCTCGACGCCGTATTTCTTCGCCTGCGTCTTGGCCCGATCGACCAGGATATCGGCGCAGCCGATGACGTTGAGATTGTCGAACATCTCCTGGGCGTTCTTCAGGTAAATATCGCTGATGACGCCCGTGCCGACGATGCCGATGCCGACCGGGGCACCCGGATCTTTTGCCATAGTCGCTGTCTCTCCACTTCTCGTGTTCGCAACCCGTCCCGCCTGTCAGTCTGAACTCCGCAGAGCGAAGAATCCCTCTCGTTCGTGGCCGTTACGAGCGAATGCTTTGGTAACGGAGGCCGCTGCGGCGGGAGATGCTTCGTTCCTCAGAATGACAGCGGGGCGGATTGGCGGAGTCGATCGAATGTGCCATTGGGCGGAACGGCCGCTTGCGCCTGAAAGCTCGCCCGGCGCGCCCCACAACCAGCGGCATGATGCCAACGTTTGCCCCGCGGGGCAAGAACGGGACCATCGGCACGGTCATTGCGCGGTTGCTCCTGATTTGCTTACATGCCGCGGTCGGGCGCATCGCCCAAGCGCGGCGAACGCATGTTGGAGCGAGAAGGGATACGACGTGGCATTGCGGCTGATTCACATCGGGATGGGCGGTTGGGGACGCGACTGGGAGGTCAACGCGATCCCCCGCGTGACGGAAGTCGAGCGCGTCGCCATCGTCGATGCGGACGAACCGACACTCAAGCTCGCGCAGGAGAAGCTCGATCTGCCGGACAAGCTCTGCTTCACCAGCCTCGATGACGCGCTGGCCCACGTCGAGGCCGATGCCGTTCTCGTCACGGTGCCGATCGAGGGCCACGTGCCGGTCTCCCTCGCCGCGCTCGACGCCGGGCTGCACGTCCTGTGCGAAAAGCCCTTCGCGCCGACGATGGACGCCGCCCTCCAGGTCGTGACGGCCGCCGAGCAGCGCCGGCGCATCCTCATGGTCAGTCAGAACTACCGCTTCTTTCCGGCCGTCCGCAAGGCAGCGGATCTCGTGCAATCGAAGGCGCTCGGCCCGTCCGGTCCGGTGGCCGTCGATTTCCGCCGCTACGCCAACACGGCGGCGGTCGGGACGAACAAGCACTACCTGTTGCACCACCCGTTGCTCTACGACATGGCGATCCACCACTTCGACATGATGCGGATGGTACTGGGGCAGGAGGCGCGCGAGATCTACTGCAAGATCACCGACCCGGCCTGGAGCCGCTTCACCGAGGAGGCGTCCGTCGCGGCGACGGTCTCGTTCGAGGGCGGCGCGACGGTCTCCTACCGTGGCTCATGGGTCAGCACCGGTCCGCAGACGCCCTGGGCCGGCGAGTGGCGGATCGATTGCGAGGACGGCCAGATCGCCTTCACCAGCCGCAACGGTCAGGGTCTCTCCGGCGACCAGGTGACGACGCAGGAGATCGGCGGCGATCCGACGAACGTGAAGCTGCCGAAGCTGCCCTACACCGGCCGGGCCGGCGCGCTGGCGACCTTCGCCGCCGCGGTCGCGACCGGCAAGGAGCCGGAGAGCTCCGGCCGCGCCAATCTGGGTAGCCTCGCGCTCATGTACGCCGCCGCCCGCTCCGCCGCCTCCGGCGAGGTCGAGCAGGTCAACATCCCGGGCTAGCGACGGGGCGCGAACATCCGCGCACAATCAATCACGAACGCGCACACTGGTACAATCGGCACGCCAGGCAGTGGGCAGCGGGTCCGGACCAGTGGGAGCGCGTACATGGGAGCTCTGGACGTCGAACGGCGGCAGCAGATCGTTGCGCTCGTCGATCACGAGAACAGCGTCACGGTGGCGGATTTGAGCAAGCGGCTGGGCGTCAGCGCGGCGACCATTCGCCGCGATTTGATCCAGCTGAGCCAGCGCGGCCTCATTGTGCGGGCCCATGGCGGCGCTGCCCGCCGCCTCAACATCGAGAGCAACCTGATGGAACCGCCATTGCTCAAGCGAGCCGCGTTGCAGGCGGAGGAGAAGCGCCGGATCGGCGCCGCCGCCGCCGCGCACGTCGGCGACCATGAGACGGTCATCATCGCCAGCGGGACGACGACTTCGCAGATGATCCCGCATCTGGCGGAGCGTCAGGGCCTTACGGTGCTGACGAACTCGTTGAACATCGCGACGCTGCTCGCGCCCTACCCAGCGATCGAGGTCATCCTCCTGGGCGGTGTCCTCCGCCACTCCGAGCTGACGACGCTCGGCTCGATCGCCGAAACAACGCTGGAAAACCTCCGCGCGGACAAGCTCTTCATCGGCTGCAGCGCGATCCATATCGACTACGGCATCTCGGCCGAGAACGTCGCCGAGGCCCATTGCGACCGGCTCTTCATGTCGTCGGCCGGCGAGGTGACGGTGCTGGCCGATCACACCAAATTCGGCAAGGTCTCCCTGGTCCGCGTCGCGCTCATCGACCGCGTGCGCCGCCTGATTACCGATCACTGCACCCCTGAGGATGACCTCAGCGCCTTGCGCGATCAGAACGTCCTCGTCGAGATCGCCTGATCGCAACACGCAAGAACACGCACACCCGAGCATGCGATGCTTGACATCCGCGCATCCCCGTGCAACGATGCGGACTAAATCTTTGCACCCTGCGGGGAGTCACAACCAGGCGGGAAGCGGCGTGCCCGACCTTTGCGCGCGTCAGCGCGGACGGGACGGGCACTCGAAGCGAGTCGGCAGATGCTCGTGCCGGACGGTTCGGCAGGGCGCGTGTCCAGTACGGAGGAGGCACCCATGGGTTTGAATCGCAAGCTCAACCGGCGAATGTTCGCGGGCGGCGCGGCCGCGACCGCCCTCGCCGTCGGCACGCCGCTTCTGGCGCGGGGCCAGCAGAAGAGCGACGCCCAGGCCACGGCCGACGCCAACGCGACCGCGACCGTCGAAGCCAAAGGCATCCAGGTTTCGACCGAGGAAAAGGGCAAGACGAACGTCACCTGGTGGACCCACAACAACACGGCCTTCGTCGAGGCCAACAAGCAGCTGATGCAGAAGTTCGAGCAGGAGAACCCGGACATCCACATCGTCTATCAGTACTTCCCCTACGACGTCTATGTCCGCAAGCTGCAGACCGGCTATCGGTCCGGCTCCGTCTCGGACGTGCAGCAGATGTTCGGTACCTGGGTCACGGAATATGCGAGGAACGGGCTCCTCGACCAGGTGCCGGACAACATGGCCACCAACATGAAGGAACGCTTCTGGGAACCGGCGACCGGCGCCTACCAGTGGCAGGACAAGTTCTACGGGCAGCCGAAGGAGTACAACCTCGAGAACGGCGGCATGCTCGTCAATCCCAAGCTGCTCGCCGACGGCGGCGTGGCCGCCGCGCCGAAGACCTGGCAGGAGCTGGTCGATGACGGCGCCAAGCTGACCAAGCACGACGGCAAGAAGGTCACCCAATCCGGCTTCGCGTTCATCAACGGCGACTCGGTCACCTTCCTCTTCCTCTCCATGATCCTCCAGCAAGGGGCGACCTACTGGGCCGACGACAAAGTCCACGTCGACTTTTCGACCGATGCGGCCAAGAAGGCGTGGCAGGACGAATGCGCGCTCACGACCAAGTACAACCTCGACAACACGCAGTCCTACACCGGCGACACCTATGAGCTCTTCTTCCGCGGCGCCGCGGCGATGGCGATGCGCGGTCCCTGGGTGATCGCGGTCGGCAAGGAACAGTTCCCGGAATTCAAGTTCCGCTACGATCCGATGCCGACATACGCCGGCACCGAGATGAAGTTCGCGGCCGAATCCGGCTGGGGCGAGGTCGTCAACAAGAAGGCCAAGCCGGAGATCAAGCAGGCGGCCTGGAAGTTCATCGACTTCATGCACAAGGATGAGAACCTCCGCGCCTGGAACATCGCCACCTTCACCGTGCCGTCGCTCAAGAGCCTGCAGAACGACCCGCAAATCCTCCAGGTCGCGCCCGATCTGAAGACATCCTTCGCGGTCCTCCCCTCCGGCCAATGGGTGGGACCGGTCCAGGACCGCGACCGGTTCTGGCAGACCGTCACCGATGCGTTCACCAACACGGCGCTGGGCCGGAAGCAGCCGCTGGACGCGCTCAAGGAGGCGGAGAAGCAGATCAACGCGATGATCGACGAGAAGGTCGGCCCGTAACGCTCACCGGATGGTCAGGCGCTGACGCATGGGGGAGTGATGCGATTATGGGCACATCCGTCGAACTCACGACACGACCGTCCGCGGCGGCCGGCTTCGGCCGGCTACGCCGCCGCCGGCGTCCCCCGGGTCACGCGGCCCAGATGCGTTTCGTGGCCCTCTCGCTGACGCCGATCCTGATTTTCTTCTTCGTCTTCCTGCTGCTGCCCATCGGCATCGTCGCCTGGCTGAGCTTCCATCGCTACAACCAGCTCGCGCCCGTCTCCCCGTGGATCGGCTTGCGCAACTACACGTTCGCGTTTCAGCGCGATCCCTTCTTTCGCAACGCGCTCGAAAACACACTCAAGTACGCGCTGGTCGCGGTGCCGGTCAACGTCGTGATCTCGCTGCCCATAGCGCTGGCGCTCAATCAGCTCCGCTGGCTGCGCGCGCTCTTCCGGACCGCCTTCTTCCTCCCGGTCATCGCCTCGGCCGTCGCCGTCTCCCTGCTCTGGATCCCCATCTACGATCCGCAATATGGCTGGTTGAATGGCTTGCTCGGCTGGCTGGGATTCAGCGGTCACGCCTGGCTCGCCGATCCGAACACGGCCCTCTGGGCGGTGCTGGCGGCCGCCGTCTGGCAGGACCTCGGCTACAACATCATCGTCTTTCTCGCCGGCCTGCAAGGCATCCCGGACGATTTCTACGACGCCGCGAAGGTCGACGGCGCCGGCGCCTGGCACCGGTTCAAGGACATCACCATCCCGCTGCTCCAGCGCACGATGCTCTTCGTCCTCGTGCTGACGATGATCTCCTACATGCAGGAGTTCACCCACATCCAGGTCATGACCGCCGGCGGGCCGGTCCACAGCAGCGAGACGATGGTGCTCTACATCTATCTCAAGGGGTTCCAGGACTTCTCGATGGGCTACGCCTCCGCGATGTCGATGGTGCTGATGGGCATCGTTCTGTTCATCACCATGGCGCAGATGTGGCTGTTGCGCAGCCGGTGGGAGTATTAGCGATGGCCGATCTCGTCGTGGTCTCGCCCGTGAGCATCGCGCGGAAGCGCCGCCTCCAACGGGTGGGAACGATCCTGCTCTACGTGCTCTTCGGTCTGGTCGCGTTCTCCTTCACGTTGCCCTTCCTCCTCATGCTCTCCAGCGCCTTCAAGACGTCGGCCGAGATTATCAAGATCCCGCCGACGCTGCTGCCGGCGAATCCCTCCCTCAAGGCCTTCAAGACGGTCCTGACCGAGGCGCCCTATCTCACCTGGTACCGGAACAGCCTGATCGTCGCCGGCGCGGTGACGACACTGACGATGTTCACGAGCTCTCTGGCTGGCTACATCTTCGCCAAGTTCGACTTTCCAGGGCGCGGCCCCCTGTTCATACTCATCCTCTCCACGATGATGGTGCCGTTCCCGGTGCTCCTGATCCCGTCCTACCTGATCGTCGACTACCTGCACCTGCTCAACACGCTGTGGGCGCTCATCGTGCCCGGTATGGTCAGCGCCTTCGGCATCTTCCTGATGCGGCAGTTCATCGCGGGCATCCCGAACGACCTGATCGAGGCGGCGCGGATCGACGGCGCCTCGGAGTTCGCGATCTTCGCCCGCGTCGTGCTCCCGCTCGTCCGCTCGCCCATGGCGGCCCTGGGGGTCTTCGCCTTCCTCGGCTCGTGGAATGACTACCTCTGGCCCCTGATCGTGATCAACGATCTGAACAAGAGCACCGTCCCGCTCGCCCTGACGTTCTTCAACAGCCAGCACGCGCAGCGGTACGATCTCGTGATGGCCGCGGCGGCGCTGGCCGTGATCCCGGTGATCATCGTCTTCGTCATCTTCCAGCGGCAGATCGTGAACGCGCTCATGCTCGCCGGCATGAAATAGGCAGCCACCAGGAGGATCGACGTGCCGAATGTCAAGATCGTCATCATCGGCGCCGGCAGCACCGAGTTCACCCCGGGTCTGCTGGCGGATTTGGTCGCTCACCCCCACCTCTCCGGCGCCGAGGTCGCGCTGGTCGATATCGATCCCGACGCGGTCGAGACGATGACCGGCCTCGCCCGGCGGCTGGCCCGGGAACGGGGCGCCACGCTCCGTGTCGCGGGCGCCACCGACCGGCGGGAGGCCTTGCCCGGCGCCCACTTCGTCACCACGACCATCGCGGTCGGCGGCGCGAAGGGCTGGGAGCACGATGTCCGCATCCCGGAACGCTACGGCGTCTACCAAACGGTGGGCGACAGCGTCGGCCCCGGCGGGGTGTTTCGCGCCCTCCGCCACGTGCCCGAGATCGCGGCGATCGCTCAGGACATGGAAGAGCTCTGCCCGGACGCCTGGCTCTTCAACTACACCAACCCACTCTCGGCAATCGTGCGCGGCGTCCACAAGACGTCCTCGATCAAGTGCGCCGGCCTCTGCCACGGCGTGCTGCACACGCGGGACGTGATGGCCCGCGATCTCGGCGTCCCTCACCACGAGCTCAACGTCATCTTCGCCGGGGTCAACCATCTGTGCTGGCTACTGGATGTGCGGCACAACGGCAACGACGTCTATCCCGCGTTTCGGGAGGTCATCCAGGCAGGCAAGAACGCGCCGCCCGCGTCAACCACGGACGACCCCTACGATACCTTCCAGAAGGTCAGCGCGATGCTGATGGACCTCTACGGTCTCTATCCCTCGCCCGGTGACCGGCACGTCGCCGAGTTCTTCCCATTCTTCCTGCACAAGGAGAAGGACGGCGACCGCCTCGCGTATGGCACACAGGGTGGGCTGGATATGACCAACGCCATCCTCGCCGGCAAGGAGGACGAGCGCGAGTCGCTGCGCGAGCAGGCCGCCGGCCGCGCCCCGCTGGACGAGGAACTGCTGGAAGACGCGCGCGAAGGGGAACGACTGGTCCATATCATCGACGCGATCGTGCGCGACCAACCGCTGCCGGAGTTGGCGGTCAACGTCCGCAACGACGGCTTGATCCCGAACCTGCCCGGCTGGGCGGTCGTCGAGGTCCCCGGCCTGATTCACGGCTACGGCGTCAGCGGCCTCGGGGTCGGACCGCTGCCGGAGGCCATCGCGGACGTGCTGCGGCAGCGCATCCACCAGCAGGAGCTGACCGTCAACGCCGCCTTGAGCGGCGACCGCGGGCTGGCGATGCAGGCTCTGATGGCCGATCCGCTGCTGGCCCGAGTGCCGGTCGAATCGATCGCGGCCATGCTCGACGATGCGCTCACGGTCCACGCGGATTCCTTGCCCCGGTTCGTCCACGCGGCCAGCGCGCCGATCCCGGTCTAGGCGCCTATGGCCCGCTGCCTGACGATCACGCTCAACGCCTCGGTCGATCAGACCTACCTGCTCGATCGTCTGCGGCTGGGCAGCCTCACCCGCGCCCGGTGCAAACGGGCCATGGCCGGCGGCAAGGGCAATAACGTCGCTCGCGTCCTCGGCACGCTGGGTCAGGAGGTGACGGCGACCGGGCTCCTGGGCGGGGAGCCGGGCCGGTTCATCGATCGGGAGCTGCGCGCGGCCGGCATCGCGACCGCGTTCACGTGGATCGCGGGCGACTCACGGTCGTGCCTGACCTTCATCGAACAGGAGACCGGGACCGTCACGGAAGTGCTCGAACCCGGTCCGATCATCACATCCATCGAGGCGGAGACGTTGCTGCGCGCCTTGCCCGCGTTGGTAGCGGACGCGGCGTTCGTCGTCGTCTGCGGGAGCCTGCCGACGGGGTTGCCCGCCGGGTTCTTCCCCGAGCTGCTGCGTATCGCGCGGGCCAGCGGCGCCTTTCTCGCCGTCGATACGAGCGGCGACGCGTTGCGCCAGGCAGTGGGCAGCGGCGCCGATCTCATCACACCGAACGCCGCCGAGCTGGCGGCGCTGAGTGATGGCCCGTCCGACCCTGACGCGCTCATCGCCTACGCTCACACACAGATCGCCGGCGCCACTACACAGTGGCCACCGACCGTCCTGCTGTCACTCGGCAAGGACGGCGCGGCGTTGATCTCCCAGCACGGTATCCATCACGCGGCACCGCCGCCGGACCTCCCGATCGTCAACACGGTCGGTTGCGGCGACGCCTTGCTCGCTGGATTCATCGATGCGCGAGCGCGCGGTGAGCCGAATTGCGACGCCCTGGCGGCTGGCGTCGCCACCGGCTCCGCGGCGGCGCTGGAAGAGGTCGCCGGCGTCGTTGTGCCGGCGCACGTGGCGCGATTGCGCGCCCGGATCACGGCGCGGCCGTGGCGGCAAGCATGTGGGCATGACCGGGAGGAAGACTGACCGATGAATCAGACCTATCACGAGATCATGAGCCAGCCGGCGGTCTGGGCCGAGGCGCTGGATCGCGTGCCGGAGCAATGGACCGCGATCAGCCGGTCCCTGACGATCGACCGCGCGACGCAGGCGCTCTTCATCGGCTCGGGCACCTCGCTCTACATCGCCCAGGCAGCCGCCCAAACATTCCAGGAGGTGACGGGGTGCGTCTCGGCCGCCGTGCCGGCGTCCGAAGTCTTCCTCTCCGCCGCCTCGACCGTGCCCCGCCACCAATCGGTCGTCGCCTTCGTCATCTCCCGCTCCGGCACCACGTCGGAGGCGCTGCTGGCGGCGACGCATCTCGCCGATCACCGCCCGAATGTGACGACCATCGGCATCACGTGCACCGGCGGGACGCCGCTCGTCGCCGCCTGCGATCACGCGATCGAGCTTGATCACGCCCGCGAGCACGCAGTCGTCATGACGCGCTCGTTCACGACGATGCTCATGGCATTGCAGATCGTCGCCGCGATCTGCGCCGGCGACGACCGGCTGCGGGCCGAGCTGGCGCGCCTGCCGGACATCGCGGATGCCGCGCTGCCGGAGTTCGAGGCGTTCGCCCGAAAGATCGACGGGATACCGGGGCAAGAGCTCATGATCTACCTGGGGTTGGGACCGAATCGAGGGCTGGCGGAGGAAGGCACCCTCAAGCTCAAGGAGATGACCCAGATCCCGTGCGAGGCTTATAACCCGCTGGAGTTCCGGCACGGCCCGATCTCCATCGTGCGTGCGGGAACGACGGCGATCCTGTTCAACGGCCACCGCGAGCATCCGTATACAGAGGCGGTGGAGCGGGACCTCAAGGACGCGGGCGCCCTGGTCATGAGCATCGGTCCGACCGCGTCCACGGTCGCCGATCACTCGCTGGTCATTGGCCAGGAGCTCTCCGACCTCGCCCGGTGCTGCCTGTACATCCCGCCGGTGCAACTCCTCGCCTATTTCCGCGCGCTCGGGCGCGGGCTCGATCCGGACCGGCCGCGCAATCTCAGTCAGGTCGTGGTGCTCGATGCGCACTGACCCTGCCAGGCCACTGGCCATCATCGGCAACCTCAACGTCGATCAATGGCTCGGCCCCGTCACCCGCTTCCCGGCCTGGGACGAGGAGCTGTTGATCGAGACCTCCCGGGTCGAGCTAGCCGGCAGCGCCGGCTACATCGCGCTCGCGTGCCGCGCCCTCGGCATCGCGCCGTTCATCGTCTCGACCGTCGGCGACGATCTCTTCGGCCATTTCACGCTCGACACGCTGCGCGCGCTCGGTCTGGAGACCACGGGCGTGGAGATCATCCCGGGCCTGCCGACACCGCTCGGCCTGATCTTCGTCGGCCCCGACGGCGAGCGCGGCATCCTCTCCGTGCTGGGCGCGCACGCCGAGATGAGCGCCGGCCTGGCCTTGCGTCACGACGAGCGCGTGGCCGCCTGTCCGGAGGTCTTCCTCTGCGGGAACTATCTTCTGCCACGATGCGCGCCCCTTCAGATGAGCAGCTATGCGCGGATGGCGCGCGCCCGGGGCCAGACGGTGGTCTTCGACCCCAGTTGGGACCCGGGCGGCTGGAGCGACCACGTGCGCGAGGAAACCCGCCTGTTGCTGCCCGACGTCGACGTCTACCTGCCTAATCAGGAAGAGTTATGTCGCCTCACCGCCACCTCCTCCTGGGAGCGCGGTCTCGACGCTATCCGGGGTCTGGCGGCGGAGACGGTGATCAAGCGCGGCGCCGCCGGCGCGGTCTATGCATCGGCCACAGAGGTGATCGAGGTTTCCGGGCTGCCGATCGAGGCGGTCAACACGATCGGCGCCGGCGACGTCTTCGACGCCGCCTACCTCTACGGCCGGCGGCGCGGCTGGCAGCCGACCGAACGGCTCAGCTTCGCCTGCGCCTATGCAGCCCATGTCGTCGCACAGCGCGGCGAACGCCACTATCCCGACGAGCAGGAGGTGGGCGCGTTCCGGGACCGACTCAGCCAGGTCTCGTCCGGAGCAAATGGCTGATGCTGGTCTCGATGATCGAGCTCCTGCATGAGGCACAGCGGGACCGCTTCGGCGTCGTGGCCTTCAACGTCATCGGCCTGGAGCACGCCGAGGCGATCGTCGCCGGCGCCACGCGGGAACGAGCGCCGGTGATCCTGCAAATCAGCGAGAACGCGATCAAATATCATCTTGGTGAGCTGGAGCCGGTCGGGCTCGCCTGCGCCGAGCTGGCGCGCCGGGCGCCCGGTCGCGTCGCCCTGCATCTGGACCACGCGACCTCGTTCGCGCTCTGCGAACGGGCCCACGCGGCCGGGTTTACGTCGGTCATGTTCGATGCATCAGCCATGGCCTTCGACGACAACATCCGGGAGACGAAGCGATTGGCGGCATGGGCGCATGGCGCCGGCATCGCGATCGAAGGCGAGCTCGGCGTAGTGGGTGGCAAGGACGGCATCCATTCATCAGTGGATGGCATGACCGACCCCGCGCGAGCCGCGGACTACATCGCGGCCACCGGGCTCGATGCCCTCGCCGTCGCGGTCGGCAGCGAGCACGGCATGAGAGCGCGTACCGCGCGCCTCGATCTGCCCCGCATCGACCGGATTCGCGCGAACGTCGCGGTTCCGCTGGTGCTGCATGGCGCGTCCGGGGTCGCCGACGCGCTCCTCGTCGAAGCCATCGCCCACGGCATCAGCAAGGTGAACATCGCAACGCAGCTCAATCAGGCGTACACGCGAGCGGTGCGGGCATCACTGGCCAGCGATCCGGACGTCGTCGATCCACGCCGGTATGGCGCCGAGGGCCGGGATGCCATGATCGCCGTCGTGCGCGATCGCTGCCGGCTCGCCGGCGCCTCGGGACGTGACTGCTGACCGGCCCCCGACCCGAACGAACCCGCGCCGCCTGCCGCGCAGGCAACCGCTATCGCGCCGCCCGGACGAGGCCGC
>JAICKJ010000255.1 GCA_025928015.1 Thermomicrobiales bacterium | reverse complement strand
GACGCGCGGTTGACCGCTTCGCGCGTCCTGCTGGAATCAGATCGATCACCTGATGCCATCGATACAACATTCGGAGATGTCGCCATGTGCCGGAACATCCGCGTGCTCTACAACTTCGATCCACCAGCCACGGACGAGGAGATCCGCGCCGCGGCGCTGCAATACGTCCGCAAGATCAGCGGTTTCACCCGCCCCTCGAAGGCGAACGAAGCCGCCTTCGACGCCGCCGTGGACGAGGTCGCCCGCGTCTCGGCCAAACTTCTGGCAGCCCTCGAATCTTCGGCGGCGCCCAAGAACCGCGAAATCGAAGCGGCCCGGGCCCGAGCCCGGGCCGCTCAGCGGTTCGCCTCGTAAGCGCCGGGGCGTCAATCCCTGGCGCCGTCTTCGTCGAAGTCGCCGAGGCCGTGGCGGAGCGCGAGATTGACCGCCTGGGTGCGCTTGCTGACGCCGAGCTTGGTCAAGATGTTGCCGACGTGCGTCATCGCGGTGCGTGGACTGATGAAGAGCGCTTCGGCGATCTCCTTGTCGGCGAGCCCCTGCGCCAGCAGCATCAGCACCTCTTGCTCGCGCCGGGTGAGCCCGAGGCTCGCCAGATTGCGTGACGGAGTCACCTTCGGCCTCGTCGCCGGCGAAGGGGGCGCGATCGGGCCCAGCTCGGCGATACGCCGCGCCAGCGACATCGCCAGCTCGACGCTCTGGTCCTGCGAGAGGAGCGCGCCTTCCTTGACGTTGCGCGCGTAGACCTCGTCGCCGAGCCTGGCCGTCAGGGCGGCGATCAAGGCGTCATTGTCGGCGCGCATCCTGGCCGGCACGGCCATGTGAATTTGCCCGCGCAGCGCGATCGCGGCGCCGACCATCTGGGCGGCAGCCTCGTCGTGACGAACGACCGAGGCGGCGATGGCGATGCCGTCGAAGCACATCGTCAGTGAGCGGCGCGAGCCCATGACCTGCCAGGTCTTGAGGGAGCGGATGAAGAGCTCCATCGCCCGGGGCAGATCGCCCTCCTTGATCGCCACGCGGCCCAGCCCAGTCTCGATCGAGGCGCGAATGGTCGCGTCGCCGAGCTCGGTGGCGAGCCGCATGCCGTCGCGGAACCAGCGCTTGGCCGCCTCCAGGTCGCCGCGCTGGAAGGCAACGCTCCCGAGGCTGTGGCAAGAGCTGGCCACCGCGCGCGTGTTGGAGATCTCGCGCCGGATGTCCAGCGCCTCCATGTGATAGCGCTCGGCGGCTTCGAGATCATCCTCGAAGAGGGCGATATCGCCGAGGTTGCTCAGGGTCGCCGGCAGCGCGAGCCGGTCTTGCCTGATCTTGAGCGAGTCGTTCAGCACCGCCCGCGCCTCGTCGTACCGTCCCTGGATCAAGGCAATGAGGCCGATGTTGTTCATCTCATTGGCGGTGCCGTCGTTGTCGCCAATCCGCTCAAAGAGGACGCGAGACTGCTCGTAGAGCGCGCGGGCGTCATCGAACGAGCCCATCTCCATGCAGAGATTGCCCTGGTTGTTCAGCGCCTCGGCCTTCAGGGTCGGCGGCATCTCGGTCGGCAACGACAGCGCCTGCCGCAGCCAGGCCAAGCCCTCGCTGAGATGACCGCGCGTCAACCAGTAGCGCCAGAGGCCGGAGGCGATGCGCAGCGCGTCGACGTGGAGCGAGGCATCATTGCCGGTGGCGAAAAAGAGCGCCGCGCGCAGGTTGCCGATCTCGGCGTCGAGCAGCGCGAGCTGCTCGATCTGGTGCTCACCGATCAATCGGGCATCGGATTCCTCGGCGATCTGCATGTAATAGGCGACGAAGCGGCGGCGGATCTCTCCCTCGGCATCGACCTCCCGCAGCTTGGCGAGCCCGAATTCGCGAATCACCTCCAGCATCCGGAAGCGCGGCTCGCCGTTCGTCCCCTCGGCGCGGAGGATCAGGCTCTTGTCGACGAGCGAGGTGATCGCATCGAGGATATCGATGGGCACCTGGGAGCGGCCGTTGCCGCCGCTCTCCTGCCCGACCAGCGCGATCCGCTCCACGGCTTCGAGCGAGATGCCGCCACTGAAGACCGACAGCCGACGGAAGATGCGCTGCTCGGCGGGCGATAGCAGGTCGTAACTCCAGGAGATGGCGTTCACCATCGTCCGCAACCGTTCCGGCAGATCGGCGGCGCCGCCAGTCAGGATCGTGAGCCGGTCGGAGAGACGGGCGAGCAACGCGCTGGGCGTCAGGATCTTGATCCGGGCCGCGGCCAGCTCGATCGCCAGCGGCAAGCCATCGAGTCGGGCACATATCTCGGCGATGACCGGCCCGTTCGCCTGGGTGAGGACGAAATCAGGCTTGACCGCGGTCGCCCGCTGCACGAAGAGATTGACGGCGGGGTTGCGCCCGAGCTCCTCGATCGATGGCGGCGGCGAGACCGCCGGCACATTGAGCGGCGGTACGGCGAACTCTTGCTCGCCGAGAATGTGCAACGGCATCCGGCTCGTCGTCATCACCTTGAGATGGGGGCAGGCCGACAGCAGCTCGGCGATGACGATGCCGGCGCCGATGACGTGCTCGAAGTTGTCGAGAATGAGCAGGAGGCGCTGATCGCCGATCGACTGCGTGAGACGGACGAACAGCGTCCGCTCATCGCCGACGGTGACGCCCATCGCCTGCGCGATCGCCGGCGTGACCAGGAGATCATGCCCGACCGTGGCCAGGCTGACGAAGACGACGCCGTCCGGGAAAAACGGTTCGAGTGCGAGGCCGACGCTGCTCGCGAGGCGCGTCTTCCCGACGCCGCCCGGACCCGTCAGGGTCAGCAGCCGCACCTCGGGACGCTTGCCGAGGGCGACGGTCGTCGCGAGCTCGTGCTGGCGTCCCACCAGAGTGGTGAGCGTCGACGGAATATGCTGGCCCGGCATCGACTTCCGCGGGAAGATCAACATGCCGCCCGCATCCGCCGCGCCGCCGGCGGCCCCGCCGGCTTCTCTTGACGTTTCGGGTTTCGACACCATATCCCCGGGGCGAGCTTCACCGCCCCCTCCTGGATTCCGCCACCTGCCTCATCATATCGCATGGACGCGATCCTGGTCGCATTTGCGCGGGAGACCCTTGGCAACGATTCTGCGCACGGTCACTTAAGTCGTTGCGCGAGTCAAACGACCAGGGTTCAGAGGGGCCGGGATCTCCCGCGCCGCGCTCACCGGCCGTTACGCGTGCGTTCGGACAGGGAAGCGCGGAGGTTGAGGGTGAGGGGATCGACCCGTCAACGCGGACTCTGGCTCGGAGCGGTGATCACCGCGACGCTCGTGCTGCTCGCCGGCTGCACCAGCGGCGTGGACAGCTTCGACGTCGTCACAAGCCGCGGCCGCTCGGTCTCCGACCTCTTCTTGTGGACCATCATCATCGCCGCGATCATCTTTGTCGGCATCGCCATCGCGGTCGCCTACATCCTCATCCGCTACCACGACCGGCCCGGCGCGCCGGCACCACGGCCCAACCGGCACGTCCATCGCTTCCAGATCGCCTGGATCAGCGCGATGGTCGTCCTCTTCGCCATCTTCGCCGGGTTCATGTTCCATTCGATGAACATCATCGGCGCGCCTGCCGCCCCATCCGCGCTGCGCGTGACGGTGATCGGGCACCAGTGGTGGTGGGAATATCAATACCCCGACCTGCACGTCACGACCGCGAACGAGCTGCACGTCCCGGCGGGACGCCCCCTGCAGCTCACGTTCCAGACATCGGACGTCATCCACTCCTTCTGGGTGCCCCAGTTCGGCTGGAAGATGGACGCGCTGCCCCAGCGCTCCAACGAAATGGCCTTCACCATCGACAAGCCCGGCTACTATCAGGGCACCTGCACCGAGTTTTGCGGCGCCCAGCACGCCTGGATGCGCCTCCGGGTCTACGCCGACACGCCCGACCAGTTCGACGCCTGGGTCAAGCAGCATCAGCAGCCGGCCGCGCCGCCACAGAGCGAGCTGGCGCGCTCGGGCGAGCAAGTCTTCCTCGCCAACACCTGCATCAGTTGCCACACCGTGGCCGGCACCTCGGCCAACGCCAACATCGGACCGAATCTGACTCACTTCGCCAGCCGCGAGACGATCGGCACCGGCATCGTGACCAACAATCCGACCAACCTCACCCAATGGATCCGCGACGCCGGCTCCATCAAGCCGCACGTGCTGATGCCCGGCTTTCCGACGCTCTCGGATGATCAGCTCAAGGCGCTCGTCGCCTGGCTGGAAGGATTGAAGTAGCGATGGCCTCGATCGCCGGACAACCCGCGCAGCCCGCCCGGATACCGCACGTCGATACGGGCCCGAAGGGGCTGCTGAGCTGGGTGACGACGGTCGATCACAAGCGGATCGGCATCCTCTACCTGGTGACGACGGCGGCCTTCTTCGGCGTCGGCGGCCTGGAGGCGCTGATGATGCGCGTCCAGCTCGCCCGGCCCGAGAACAAGCTGATCGATCCGAATGTCTACAACGCGATCTTCACCATGCACGGCACGACGATGATCTTCCTCTCGTTCACGCCCATGGTGCTCGGCTTCGCCAACTATTTCGTGCCGCTGATGATCGGCGCGCGCGACATGGCCTTTCCCCGGCTCAACGCGCTGACCTACTGGTTGCTGCTCTTCGGTGGGCTCGTGCTCTATTTCAGCATCCTCGCCAGCAGCGCGCCCGACTTCGGCTGGTTCGCCTACACGCCCCTGACCGAGCAGCCCTACTCGATGGGGCACGCGCTCGACTACTGGGTCATCGGCGTGACGATCATCAGCATCGGCTCGGTCGCCGGCGCGATCAACGTGCTGGTCACGGTGATCAAGGAGCGCGCGCCGGGCATGACGCCGGGCCGGCTGCCGATGTTCGTCTGGATGTCGATGTTCAACACGATGATCATCATCGGCGCGCTCCCGGCCCTGACCGCGGTGCAGGCGCTGATCCTCTTCGACCACCACCTCGGCACCAGGTTCTTCGACCCCAGCGCGGGCGGCAGCGCGATCCTGTGGCAACACCTCTTCTGGTTCTTCGGCCACCCCGAGGTCTACATCATGATCCTGCCGCTCTTCGGCATCCTGTCCGAGGTCTTCATGGTCTTCTCGGGCAAGCCGCTCTTCGGCTACGTCTACGTCGTCGCGGCCGGCGCGGCGGTCGCGCTGCTCTCCTTCAGCGTCTGGGCGCACCACATGTTCGCGACCGGCCTGCCTTACTGGGAGCAGGCGACCTTCGGCATCGCGGGGCTGATGATCTCCGTGCCGACCGGAGTGCAGATCTTCTCCTGGATGGCGACGATGTGGGGCGGACGTATCCGCTTCAAGACGCCGATGCTCTTCGCGATCGGCTTCATCTTCACCTTCACCATCGGCGGCATCAGCGGCGTTCAGTTCGCGCTCGCGCCGGTCGACCGGCAGGTGACCGATTCCTACTACGTCGTCGCCCACTTCCATTATGTGCTGATGGGTGGCAGCTACTTCGCCGTGCTTACCGCGATCTACTACTGGTTCCCGAAGATCACCGGCCGGATGCTGAGCGAGACGCTCGGCAAGTGGCATTTCTGGCTGAACATGATCGGCTTCAACCTCACCTTCTTCCCGATGCACATCGTCGGGCTGATGGGCATGCCGCGCCGCGTCTACACCTACCCGAATGTCAAGTACTGGGGCGATATCAATCTGCTGGAGACGATCGGCGCCTT
>JAICKJ010000170.1 GCA_025928015.1 Thermomicrobiales bacterium | reverse complement strand
TCCTCATGCACATAGACGACGTGGACATCAAGCACACCGACGGCGTCGCAGGAGCGCAGCACCGCACTCACGTTGTGCGGATCGTGGACGTCCTCGAGCACGACGGTCAGGTCCGGCTGGCGGCGTTCCAGGATGCGCCGGATGCGCTGCTGCCGGCGAGTCGTCGGGCCGGACCCCTTCGGACGCAGGGTCCGCGAACTCGGCAAGGTACGCCGGTCCTGTGCATCGAGCGCCGGCGACGTAGCATCGTTCATGTCGTCAGGACCACGCCGCACTGATCGCTAACCCCGACCGCGGACGTCGTTGCGCCGCCAGCCGGCGAGGAAGCCCCGGTGGCCGTCGCCCTTCTCGACTTTCTCGATCGACCGTTCCTCCGTCGGCGCGTTGGGATCGGGCACATCGACGTTGAGGCCATCCAGCGTGAACCGGTTGATGATCGACGCGACCAGGCCGGGCCCGAGCAGGATGAACGGCACGACCATGAAGAGCATCACGAATTCGAGCGCGAAGACCAGGATGAAAAGGAAGAGCGAGCGGAATGGGCGCGAGATCAGCAAATAGAATGCGCCGCGGAACGCGTTCTTCCAGCCCGACTCCATCGTTCCGGCGACGGCGAAGGCGTACATGCCGATGATCGCGACGAGAATCGTCATCAATGTCCAGAGGGGCGTCAGGATGCCGAGGCCCTGACTGCCACCGAAGAAGATGAGATCGATGATCAGGATCAGCTCGATCGGCACGAAGATAATCGCAATGAGCCACGAGCGCTTGAATGCGCCGGCAAAGATCGTCCGCGCCTCTTCCCAATCGGGGATTTGCGCCGCCCGGCGGGGATCGGCGAGCGAAAAGAGCGTCACGGTCGCCGGCGGACCGGGAATGACGAGCAGGATGCAAATCCACCAGACAACCGAGTAGAGGACGAGCGGAAGAAACTGGGAATAGGTGTCCTTCAGACCGCTCCCGACGAGCCGCAAGAAACGCACGGAGTTCCAACCTGTCTGTCACGTGCGGGCGTGGCGCCAGCCACGTCCCCATCAAAACCGCCCCCTACCGTTCTTGAATCAAACGTAATACGAAACGCTCGTCAAAACGAGGCGCGCACCGCCCGCATGACCACCGGCCGCGCTTGCGGCGCGGCACGAGCCGGCCGCAGCCAGGACACGCGTAGAGGTACTTCGCGGGCCGGCGCTTGACCGGGATCAATGACGAGCGGATCTCCTCCAGGGTCGCCCCGGTCAACGCGGCCACGCGGTGCGCGATGCGGTCGTGACCATGGTGGGCATGACGCCGGTGGTCGCCGTCGAGCCAGTCGCGCATGTGGACCAGCTCCTCGGCCACGACGACCTCGAGCGACTTCGGCCGCGTCAGGTCGATGCGCTTCGTATTGATCAGGATCGCATGCACCCCGGTCCGGCTGAGAAACGCGTAGGCGCCGCCATAGGACGGCGGCACGGCACGGCCCAGCCACCCGGCGTAGACGGATCGATCGCAGGTGACGGCGAGTTGCTCGACTGGCAGGCGCAGCCGCTCGATGTAGGTTTGCAGCAAGGCAGCCGTCTCATCATCGACGGCGACGAGTCGCATGGTCGGGCACAATCCTGCCTGGTTCTCACGGAGTGGCGGATGGCGACGATCCGCCCGCGGTGAGTCTACTATGTTCCCGGGCCGGTTCGAGCCCGGCTGTGATGACAGGAGCACCATGAAACGTAAGGAACAACACCGGAGCTTCTTGCGGCCGCACGTCCTGATCGTGAGCGACGAGGCGTCGCTCAGCGAGTTTCTGGGTGAGGGGCTGGTGCATGGCGGGTTCTGGACGTCTGTCGTGGCGTCCGGTCTTCAGACGCTGGAGGTCTTTCGTCTGCGCCAGTTTGACATCGTCCTGATCGACGCCAACCTCTCCGGTTTCCAGTGTCTGGAGCTGGTGCGGCGGTTGTTGGGGCGCTCGGGCCGCGGCGATGGCGTGGCGCGAACCCACGCGCCGATCCTGCTCATCGCGGAGTCGGCGTCGGAGGTCTCGGTCGCCGACGCGCGTGCGGCGGGCGCTCAGGATGTCCTCTATGCGCCGCTGGAGCTGGAAGAGGTCGTGCAGGGACTACACCGGCTCTTCGCCGAATGGCGCGAGGCGCATCCCCACCTGCCGATGGCCGACGACGTGAGCGCGCGCTCCGCGGGCGCCTGAACGCTCAGGCCCAGCGCGGGAGCAACTCCGGCACGACGCCAATCACCAGCGCATCGGAACCTGATTCCCGACTAATCGCCGCCGGGGTGGCGGCCGGTGTGGCCAGCGGCGTCGCGCTCGGGGCCGCTGAAGACCCGTGCTGGAGGATCGCGATGCCGGCGTCGATCTGGGCGTCACCGCTCGGTCCGGTGCCCTTCCCGGCCTTGACGGCCTTGTTCGGCTGGATGCCGATGCCCTGGATGCGGTGCTCTTTGGCCGTGAACCACTCGGCGAAAGTGATGCGCGCCGAGGAGCCGTCGGTCAGGTCGAAGACCTTCTGGACCGAGCCCTTGCCAAACGTCTTCTCCCCCACGATCGTCGCCCGACCGTAGTCCTTCAGCGCGCCGGTGACGATCTCCGACGCGCTGGCCGTGCCGCCGTCAACCAGGACGACGAGGGGGGTGTCGAACGCTTCCGTCTTGCCGTTGATGATCGGCAGTGACGCCGCGCCGCCTGGGCCGGGGCTCTCATCCTCCCAGAAGGCCGGGCCGGTCCTGGCCGGCAGGAAGCGGCCGATCACCTCCTGGGCCGAGGTCACCCAGCCGCCGCCGTTGTGGCGCAGATCGAGGACGAGGCCGGTCGCGCCATCCGCGGACGCCTTGACCAGCGCCTCGTCGAGCTGCGCGGTGGTCTTGTTCCCGAAGATGGTGATCTGGATCCAGGCAGTCCTGGTGGCCGCGAAGTACTCGTAGTTGACGACCGGTACGTCGATCTTCGCGCGGGTGACATCGAGCTGCAGCGGCTCGTTGTGGCCCTTGCGGTCGATCGTCAGCTTCACCTTGCTGCCGGCCGGACCCTTCACGAGGTCGAGCGCCTGGTCCTCGCTCATCTTCGTAAGATTCTGTCCATCGACCGCGACGATGACATCGCCGGGTCTGACCCCTGCCTTGTCCGCTGGCTGCCCGAGCATCGGCGAGATGACGGTAATGCCGCTCTTCGAGAAACTGGCGTTGATGCCGATGCCCGAGTACTCGCCAGCGAGCTGGTCGGACGCCTCTGTGGCCTGCTTTGGCGGCAGAAAGCGCGAGTAATCATCGAGCGAGCTCATCATGCCGCCGATGGCGTTGTATTCGAGGTCGCGCTGGAAGGCCGCTTCCGGCGTCCCGGCGGTGGGCCGGTAGTAGTAGTTGTCATCGACGAGGCCGTGGATGGTGTTCAACTCCGAAAGGGGGTGCTCCCCGGCGGGATTGAAGTAGTCGCGTTCCGCGACGATGCCGGCCGCAGCGCCGAGCAGCAGCAGGAGGCAGGCCACCGCGAGCAGCCGGATGCCCCGGTGGAGCGGGGAGAGCGGCGGCCGGCGGGGCCGGGGTTGGTCGCCGGAAATCAATTCGGGGGACGGCTCGGTCATGCCTTCGGTATGCTTTCATGACAGGCGCGCGACGGGTGGCGCTCGCGCCAGAATCCGCATCGGAATCGCCAATGCGTCACCAGGACCGGAGTGGTTGACGTGCTTCTCGCGATCGACGTCGGCAACACGAACACGATCTTCGCCGTCTACGACCCGGGCGACGGCCGGCGCGTGCTGACCGCGCGGGCGTCATCACAGCGCGACCGGATGCCCGACGAATGGTACGCCATCCTCGCGCCGGTCCTGGCATCGGCCCGGATCGCGCCGCGAGACCTGACCGCCGTCATCATCTCCAGCGTCGTGCCCTCGATCACGCGGTGGATCACCCAGATGGGCACCGAACGGCTTCGGGTGGCGCCGGTCGTCGTCAACATCGGGCTCGACCTCGGCATCCGGGTGCTGATCGACAATCCGGCCGAGGCCGGCACGGACCGGATCGTGAATGCGATCGCCGCCCGGCACAAGTACGGCTGCCCGGCGATCGTCGTCGATCTCGGCACGGCGACGAACTTCGACGTCGTGACGAAGGAGGGCGACTACGCCGGGGGCGCCATCGCGCCGGGGCTGATCATCTCCTTCGAGGCCCTGGCCTCCCGCGCGGCGCGGCTCTTCGCCGTCGAGCTGAAACTGCCTGCTCACGCCATCGGCACGAACACGACGACCGCGATCCAGTCCGGCGTCGTGATGGGCTACCTGGCGATGATCGAGGGCATGCTCCAGCGGATCAGCGCCGAGATGGACGGCACGCCGGTCGTCGTCATCACCGGCGGCTACGCCGAGCTCTTCGCCCATCACTCGCAGATGATCGACGTCGCCGATCCCGATCTGACGACCGATGGCTTACTTCTGGTCCACCAGCGCCTCGTTGCCCAGGAATGACAGGTCGACTGACGCATCGAAGCTGGTCGCCGCCTGCTCAAGGAGGAGCAGCGCATTGGCGGCGTCGTTCAGATCAGCCGTCTCGACCGGCGAGTGCGAGTACCGGCGGGCGAGATTGACGATGCCGGTCGGGATGCCGTCGCGGACGAGGTGGACCGACGCCGCGTCGGAGTTGCCGCCATAGAAGAGCCCGAGCTGATACGGCACAGCGGCCTCAGCGGCCGCCCGTTCAAGGAACCGGCGCATGCCGGGCTGCATGATCGCGCCGGCGCGCGAGCTCTGGCTGATGAGCGTGATGACCGGCCCCTTGCCGATCTCCATCGAGAGGTCACGGGTTGCGGAGACGTCCGGCGTGCCGCCGGCCGGCATCGTATCGACGACGATCGCCGCCGTCGGGTTGAGCCGGTGAGTGATCATCTGGGCGCCTCGCAGCCCGACCTCCTCCTGCACCGCGACGACGAAATGGACGGTCGCGCCGAGGTTCGTCCTGCGGAGGCGGCTTGCGAGCTCGGCGAGCAGGGCGCAGGAGATGCGGTTATCGACCGCCTTGCCGGAGATGCGGTCGGGATTCGACAGTGTCCGCAGCGGCGCGACGTAGGAGATCGGGTCGCCGACCCGGATGCCGAGCGTCGCGACCTCATCGGCGGCATCGAAGCCGACATCGACATAGAGGTCCCGCATGGCCGGTGCGGTGAGCCGCTCGGCTGGCGAGCTGATGTGTCCGGCCTTGACGCCAATCACGCCCGGATGCCCCTTGACGCTGACCGCGCGGCCGACGAGCAACGTCTCGATCACGCCGCCGATCGGTGCGAAGCGGATCGTGCCGTCCGGCTCGATCGCCTTGACGACCGCGCCGATCTCGTCCGAATGCGCCGCGATCATCAGGGTCGGCGCGCCCTCGGCGGCCCTCCGGGTCGCGACGAGATTCCCGAAGGAATCAACCGTCACGTCGTCCACGAGTGGCGTCAGATCCGCCACCAGCCGGCGCACGAGCGCTTGCTCGTGACCGGAGACGGCGTCGATGGCGGCATATTCGACGGTCAGGTCGCGCAGTCGTTCCTTGAGGCTCCCGAAATCCCTACTCACGGTATACCTTTCCACGTTCGACGAAGGTTGCGACATTGCCGGCATTCTCGCAGAATGATTGGTACCTGGCGCGAACAACCGGTCGAAGCCTCGTCGCGGAGTAGCGACGAGCAACGACAACAGAACGTGGAGGGTGACGATGAACAACTACCCTGGAGATCGCATCCGAAATGTCGGCCTCTTCTCCCACGGTGGCGCCGGCAAGACGTCGATGGCGGAAGCGATGCTGTTCGACACAAAGGCCATCACACGTCTCGGCCGTGTGGAGGACGGCAATACCACCTCCGATTTCGACCCTGACGAGATCAACCGGCGGATCTCGGTCAGCTCAGCGGTCATCCCGATCGAGTGGAACGAGACCAAGGTCAATGTCATCGACGCGCCCGGTTACACCGACTTCCTGGGCGAAGTGCTCTCGGCGATGCGCGTCATCGAGGGCGCGGTGATCCTGGTCGATGCCTCCGCCGGCGTCGAGGTCGGCACCGAGCAGGCCTGGCGGCTGGCGACGGAGAACGGCCTGCGGAAGATCCTCTTCGTCAACAAGATGGACCGCGACAACGCGGACTTCCGGCAAGCGCTGGAGTCGCTGCGCGAGGCGTTCGGCAAGAACGTGGCGCCGCTGCAATTCCCGATCGGCAGCGCCAAGGACTTCCGCGGCATCGTCGATCTCCTTTCCAACACCGCGACGGTCTTTCACGACAACCAGGACGGCGGCTTCGGGACCGTGCCGGTCCCGGACGATCTGAAGGACGATTGCGACCACTTCCGGCAGGCGCTGATCGAATCGATCGCCGAGCACAACGAAGACCTGATGATGCGGTATCTGGAAGACGAGCCGATCTCCGACGAGGAGCTCGCCACCGAGCTGCACAACTGCATCAACGACGGCGCCGTGATCCCGCTCCTTTGCGGCGCGGTCACCGCCAACCGGGGCATCCAGCCCCTCCTGAACGCGATCGTCGATTTCATCCCGGCCGCGTCCGAGCGGACCGAGGAGACGGCGGACGGGCAGTCAGTCAGCGCCGATCCGGACGGCCCGCTGGTCGCCTTCGCCTTCAAGACGGTGGCCGACCCCCACGTCGGCCGGGTGAACTTCTTCCGCGTCTTCTCCGGCGCGTTCAAGTCGCACTCGCAGGTTCTGAACGCCTCGAAAGGCACGACGGAGCGGATCGGCCAGGTCTTTTTCCTTAAAGGCAAGGAGCACGTCAGTGCCGAGGAGGTCGGGAGCGGCGACATCGGCGGCGTCGCCAAGCTGGCGAGCGTCGCGACGTCGGACACCCTCACGGACCCGGGCACCGCGACGACGCTCAAGCCGATCTCCTTCCCCGGCTCGGCCTACGAGACGGCCGTGCATCCGAAGTCGAAGAGCGACCTCGACAAGCTCAGCCAGGCGCTGACCAGGATGCAGGAGGAGGATCCGAGCCTGACGATCTCCCGCGATCCGGTGACCGGCGAGATGATCGTCGGCGGGCTGGGTGAGCCGCACGTCCAGATCGCGCTCGACCGCATGTCCCGTCGCTCAGGGGTCAACGTCGAGCTGGGGCTGCCACGGGTGCCGTATCGCGAGACGATCAGCAGCAAGACACTGGCCGAATACAAGCACAAGAAGCAAACGGGCGGCGCCGGGCAATACGGGCACGTCTTTCTGGAACTGGAGCCGCTGCCGGAAGAGGATTTCGAGTTCAGTGTCAAGGTCGTCGGCGGCGCCGTGCCGAAGAATTTCTTCCCGGCCGTCGAGAAGGGCGTGCGGGAAGCGCTGATCGCCGGCCCGATCGCCGGCTATCCGGTCGTCAACGTCCACGCGACGCTGACAGACGGCAGCTACCACGATGTGGATTCGAACGAGATGGCCTTCAAGATCGCCGCCAAGGAGGCGTTCAAGAAGGGCGTGCTGGACGCGCACCCGACGTTGCTGGAGCCGCTGATGGCGATGAAGGTGACGGTGCCCGAGGCGTATCTGGGCGACGTGATGAGCGACCTCAACACGAAGCGCGCGCACGTCAACGGCATGACCTCCGGCACGCACGGCACCACGACGATCGAGGCGATCGTGCCCGCGGCGGAGATCCAGCGCTACGCGACCGATCTGCGCTCGATCACGCAGGCGCGTGGTACCTTCGCCGCCGAGTTCTCGCACTACGAGCCGGTTCCGCCGCACCTGGTCGAGCGGATCAAGGACGAGGCGGCGAAGGCGGCCGAGGCGAACGGACACAGCGAGCACTAGCGCCTATACTCGTTCAGGTTGAAGCGTGGCTGGGCCGCCTGGCTCAGCCACGCGCATGTCTGGACGAGCCGAAAGGGAACCTGTGACGCAGCCATCCATGAACGCGCCGGCAACGATGCTTGACCCGGCGAAGGGTCCGTTTCTGATCGTCTTCGACGGCGGGGCGATCGGCAATCCCGGCAAGGGGTACGGGTCGTTCGAGATCCTGCAGAACGACGCGCCGGTGCATCCCGTGGAGCGCCGGGAATATGGCATGAACGTCACGAACAACGTCGCTGAGTACAAGACCTTGATCGCCGCGCTGACCTGGCTGGCGGAGACGCTGGGCGAGGCGAGCCAGCAGGCGGTCGTGGATGTGCGTGGCGATAGCCAGCTCGTCATCTTCCAGGTGACGGGGCGGTGGAAAATCAAGAAGCCGCATCTCGCGGGCCTCGCCGACGAGGTGCGAATGCTGATGATGCGGTTCAAGTCCGTCTCGCTGAGCTGGCACCCGCGGATCATGAGCGTCCGACGTTTGGGGCATTAGGACGACCTCAACGCCGCGACTCCGCCGCGCGGGGGTGAACGCCCCGCGCTCACTGAAGTCGAAAGCCGGCTGAAGACCGGCTGGCTGGCAACCGATCGACCAAAGCTGAACAACCACGAGAGGACGAGGACTTTGACGGGGACGCATGCCGACAGCAGACCGGTCGTCTATCTCTGCTCGCCGCTTGGATTCGCCGAATCGACGCGGGCGTTCATGGAACATCTGGTGGCACAGCTGTCGGAGCACGTGATCGTCAACAATCCGTGGGACGACAAGCGGTTCAAGCAGGAGTTGGCGGAGGTGGCCGCGCTCGTCCACCATGGCGAACGCCAGGCCAGGCTCAGAAAGGTCAATTACGCCCTCGGGCTCGGCAATGAAGAGCGTATCCGGGCGAGCGACGCCGCCTTCGCCATCCTCGATGGCGTGGACGTGGATTCCGGCACCGCGGCCGAGATCGGGTTCGCCTACGCGCTCGGCAAGCCGGTCTCCGGCCTGAGAACTGATTTCCGGCTGGCCGGCGACAACGAGGGCGCGATCGTCAACCTCCAGGTCCAGTATTTCATCGAGGCGAGCGGTGGGCAGGTCGTGACGACGGCGGATGAGCTCGTCGCGATCGCCGCGAATCTGCGGGCCACGATTGCCTCGCGGCAGCCTTGACCGGACCTAGCCCCGACCCTATACTTCCGGTGCCCAGAGGCTCGTCTCCGGGCGATTAGCTCAGTTGGTTAGAGCGCAGCACTGATAATGCTGAGGTCCCAGGTTCAAATCCTGGATCGCCCACAGTCTTTTTACTGGCGCTTTTTTGAGTGCCCATTCGATCAGCGCTGA
>JAICKJ010000257.1 GCA_025928015.1 Thermomicrobiales bacterium | reverse complement strand
GAGGTCGACTGGTCGCAGCAGTTCGCCCCACAAATCTGGGAGATGTGGGAGAAACAAAAGAGCCCGGTCGGCACCTGGCTGAAGGAGCCACCGTACTATATCCCCGGCTCGATCCCACTAATGTTCATCAATGTCCAGAAGAAGCCGCTGGACAATCCCAAGGTGCGCCAGGCGCTGGCCTATGCGATCAACTATCCGCAGATCGCGGAAACGGCCATGTCCCGCTACTCGGTACCGGCGAACGCCAGCCTGATCATCCCGACCGGTGGCGAGTCCAAGTTCTTCGAGGCCGACAAGGTGAAGGCGAGTGGCTGGACCTACGACCCGGACAAGGCTCAGCAGATCCTGGAGGAGGAGCTGGGGGCGAAGAAGCAGAACGGCGTCTACGTCCTGCCCGACGGCACCAGGCTCGGCCCGTTCAAGGCCCAGTGCCCGTACGGCTGGACCGACTGGATGACGGCGCTGCAGCTCGTCTCCCAGAACGCCAAGGCGGCCGGCATCGACATCGCGACCGATTTCCCCGAGGCGCCGGTCGTCACGTCCTCCGTCCAGACCGGCAACTTCGACTTCGTCCTCTGGTATGTGACGGGCGCCAGCCCGGCCGCTCCGTGGGCGCGCTATCGCGATGTGCTGGACAACCGCGGGGTGCCGAAGGTCGGCGAGAAGGCCTTCTGGAACTACAACCGCTACAACAATCCGAAGGTGCCCGACCTGCTCGACAAGGCCGCCGCGGCCTCCGAGGCGGAGCAGAAGGCCCTCTTCGGCCAGCTCGACGAGATCTTCCGGACCGACATCCCGGTCATCCCGCTGATGTACCGGCCGGACGAGTTCTACGAGTTCAACGAGTCGACCTGGACCGGCTTCCCGACCGACGCCCACCCGAGCGGCGGGGCGCCGATGTTCAAGGGCGCGGGCGTCTTCAACCTCAACGCGCTCAAGCCGAAGGCCGGGTAGACCGGCGGCCACGGGGGCGCGGCACTACCCGCGCCTCCGCGTTCGTTCTGGCGCCCGGATCATGCGCGCCGGACTCCTGCGGTATGCTATGTCTACCGCATGCGTCCGGCGCTCACGACCTCGAGGCGGGGTCCAGCCGGGATCGAGGTAGGAACTATGTCGAGATTCCAGAGGTACGTGCTGACCAAGGCCGCCTGGTTTCTGGTCGCGTTTATCGTGGCGTTGATTCTCAACTTTTACCTGCCGCGCATGATCCCTGGCAATCCCGTGGACACCCTCGTCTCGCAGATGGCCCAGGGCGGCGCCGACGTGCAGGCGATGCAGCAGGTGTACAACACCTACATCAAGGAATTCGGCCTCGACAAGCCCGCCATCTCCCAGTTCGGCACCTACCTCCAGCATCTGGTGCACGGCAATCTCGGCACCTCCTTCGCGCTCTACCCGACGAGCGTCAATTCGCTGATTGCCAACGCATTGCCCTGGTCGATTGCGCTGCAGTTGCCGGCGATTCTGATCGGCTGGCTGCTCGGGAACCTGCTCGGCGCCATCGCCGCCTACCGCGGCGGCTGGTTCGATTGGGGCGGGTTCGTCGGCTCGCTCTTCCTTTCCAGCATGCCCTACTACTGCCTCGCGATCCTGCTCCTTTACGGGCTCGCGGTGAAATTTCAGGTCTTCCCGCCAGGCAGCGGCTACTCATCCAACCGGGCCCCCAACTGGAGCTGGGGGTTCTTCGCCGATGCCTTGCAGCACTACTGGCTGCCCTTTCTGTCGCTGGTGATCATCTTCGTCGGCGGGCAGGCGATCGGCATGCGCTCGATGGCGATCTATGAGCTTGGCTCTGATTATGTCGGCTACAGCAAGGGGCTCGGCATCTCCGACAACCGGATCGTCCGCTACATCTTCCGCAACGCGATGCTGCCGCAAGTCACCGGCCTGGCGCTCTCGATCGGGTCGCTGGTCGGCGGCGCGCTGATCACCGAGATCGTTTTCTCCTATCCCGGCATCGGCAGCTTGCTCTTCGATTCGATCAGACAGAATGACTACCCGGTCATCCAGGGGATCACGTTACTGATCATGGTTGCCGTGCTGGTGGCCAACTTCCTCGTCGATATCGCGTACGGGTTCATCGATCCGCGTATTCGCACCGCGCAGACCGGTGGCTAGGAGTCGACCATGAGCGCCGTACTTCCTCAATCACGGGAGCAGGCCACTGGCCTCTCGTTCGGCGAAGCGCTCCGGGCGCGTTTCCGCTCGCTCAGCGCCCTGCCCTCCGGCCGGTTCTTCTTCAGCGTGATCCTCTTTCTCGCCATCCTCGTCTTCGCGATCCTGGGACCGACGATCTTCAACCAGCACGATCCGCTGCAGATCGTCGGCGGGCTCTACGACACACCGTCAAGCAAGTTCTGGCTCGGCACCGACAACTTCGGCCACAGCGTCTTCACCCAGCTCATGTTCGGCACGCGCACGTCGCTCATCATCGGCTTCGTCGCCGGCCTGATCGCGACCGGCATCGGCGTGGTGATCGGCACGGCCGCCGGATTCAATGGCGGCTTCGTCGAAGAGGCGCTGATGGGTATCACCAACGTGGTGATCACCATCCCGTCGATCGTCGTCCTGATCCTCCTCTCGATCGCCATCAGCACCCGGTCGATCTATTCGCTGGCGCTCGTCATCGGCGTGACGAGCTGGCCGTGGACGGCCCGCGCGGTCCGCGCCCAGGCGAGCAGCCTGCGCACTCGCGAGCATGTCGATATCGCCCGGCTCGCCGGTGCCAACACGGCCTCGCTGATCGTCTGGGAAATCCTCCCCTACATGCTCTCGTACATCTTCATGGCCTTCGTCCTCCAGTTGACGAGCGGCATCCTGGCGGAGGCGGCGTTGAGCATGCTGGGACTCGGCCCGTCGAATTCCGTCTCGCTCGGCATCATGCTGCACTGGGCGCTGCTCTGGGAGTCGGTGCGCACGGGCGCATGGTGGGCCTTCGTCCCGCCGACCCTCTTCCTGACGATCATCGCCTTCGCGTTGTTGCTCCTCCAGTCCAGTCTGGATGAGGTCTTCAACCCACGTCTTCGCCGGAGTTGAGCATCGCCCATGGAAGTCCGGGATCTGCGCGCCTACTACGAGACCAAAGCCGGACCGCCCGTCAAGGCGGTCGACGGAGTCAGCTTCACGCTCGATGAGGGCGAGGTGCTGGGCATCGTCGGCGAGTCCGGCTGCGGCAAGTCCACTCTCGCCTCCGTCCTCTCGCTCGGCGCCTCGCCGACTCTGCGGATCAAGGGCGGCTCGCTCGTGCTCAATGGCGAGGAAGTCGATCTGGAGAAGATGGGCGGCGTGCCGCGCGAGTGGCGCGGCAAGATCGTCTCGCTGTTGCCGCAGCGGGCGATGAACTCGCTCAACCCGACGTCGAGGATCGGTGATTTCGCCTACGATGTCATGAAGGCCCACGACTCGCGGGTCAACCGCCGCGAGGCGATCAAGCGCGCCAGCCAGCGGCTGGAACAGCTCGGGCTGCCGGCGCGGGTGCTGCAAAGCTATCCGCACCAGCTCAGCGGCGGCATGCGCCAGCGTGTCGTCACCGTCATCTCAACCCTGCTCAACCCGACGGTGCTGATCGCCGATGAGCCAACCTCGGCGCTCGACGTCTCCTCGCAGAAGGCGCTCGTGCACCTGCTTCAGCGCTTGCTGGAGGAGCGGGTCATCACCCGCATCGTCTTCATCACCCACGACCTGACGCTGCTCAGCAACATCGCGACCCGGATCGCCGTCATGTACGCCGGCGAGATCGTCGAGATCGGCACGACGGAGCAGATCATCACCCGGCCCGAGCACCCGTACACCAGGGCGCTGATCCACTCGACGCTGGAGCCGGAGCAGGGCGTCCGGAAACGCAAGATCGAGGGGCTGACGGGCAGCCCGCCGGACCTGCGCAATCCGCCCAGCGGCTGCCGCTTCCACCCGCGCTGTCCGCACGCGATGGAGATTTGCACCCGGGAGACGCCGCCGCGGGTCGGCACGTCGCGCCACTACGCGACCTGCTGGTGGGTGAAGCAGCGCGTCGAAGCCATGAACGAGGGAGACCTGCGTGACACTGTCGAACGAGCCGCTCACACTGCTTGAGGCCCGCCATCTGACCCGGATCTTCGGCGGTGGCGAGAACGAGGTCCGCGCGGTCGACGACGTCTCCTTCGCCATCCATCCGGGCGAGATCGTCGCGATCGTCGGCGAGTCTGGCAGCGGCAAGTCGACCCTGGCCCGGCTGTTGCTGCGCCTGCTCGAGCCGACGTCCGGCCAGATCCTCTTCCGCGGCGAGGACATCACGGCGTTGCATGGCCCGCGGCATCTGAAGACGTACTGGCGAGAGGTCCAGGGCATCTTCCAGGATCCGTTCGCCTCCTTCAATCAGTTCTACTCGGTCGGCCGGGTACTGAAGAAGACGCTCGACCTGTCCGACGAGAAGCTCTCACGGGCCGAACAGCAGCAGCGGCTCGAATTGGCGCTACGCAATGTCGGGCTGGACCCGACGGACGTGCTCAAGAAGGGCTCGCACCAGCTCTCGGGTGGACAGCTCCAGCGGGTGATGATCGCCCGGGCGCTCCTCGTCGATCCGGAGATCGTCATCGCGGACGAGTCGACCTCGATGCTGGACGCCTCGTTGCGGGTGACGATCCTCAACGTCCTGTCGGAGCTGCGCGCGCGGCTGCAGATGACGATCCTCTTCGTCACCCACGACATCGGGCAGGCCTACTACCTGAGCGACCGCGTCTTCGTGATGTACCACGGCCAGATCGTCGAGCAGGGACCGGTCGAGGAGGTTCTCCACGACCCGCAACACGCCTACACCCGCCGCCTGATGGCCGACGTCCCCCGCCTCGGTGGCTGGGGGGCGAAGGTGGCCGCAGACTAGGTCTCGCCTCGGCCGCACACTGCTACCAGTTCGCCAATCCGCTCCGCGGTCATTCTGACCGAAGGGAAGAATCTCCGCGCGAAGCGCTTGCCCCTCGTCGTCATGCTGAGCAGAGTCGAAGCATCTCCTGCCGCAGCAGTCGTCCGCTGCGGCGGACCGGCTTCGCCGGGAGATTCTTCGCGGCTTCGCCCACTCAGAATGACATCCTCCTGATTGGCAAGAGCAGGGCTCAATCACCCTCAACGATCACAAACGCGCGGACCGGGAACGAGGCGAAGCGGCGGATCTTGACCGGGACCGCGAAGAAGCGGGCGCCATTGGCCGGCACGGCGCCGAGGTTCGTCATGTGCTCGACGATCGGAATGTCGGCTCCGAGCAATGACGTGTGGACCGGTCGGCGACCATCGTCCGTGTCATCGATGTTGTAGGAATCGATCCCGACCAGCGCCGCGCCGGCCGAGACCAGTTGCCCGGCGGCGTCCGCGGTCAGGAACGGATGGCCCGCGAAGTAGGCGTCGGTGCGCCAGTGGCGGTCCCAGCCCGTGCGGACCAGTACCGCCTTGCCGCGCACCTCGGCAGCGTCCGGGAATACTTGTGCGTGGATCGCCCGACCAGCGTTCGTCGCGTCGATCACAATGGTCTCCAGATCGGCGAGCGAGGCGAGCGGTAGCCCGGCGAGGTCCGTGCCGCCCGCGAAGCGATGG
>JAICKJ010000328.1 GCA_025928015.1 Thermomicrobiales bacterium | reverse complement strand
GGCGCATATCTACCAGGCCATCGCGCTCGATCCCCTGACCGGCGCCCTGCTGACCCTCGACCAGATCCATGAGATGACCGACGAGATGCTCGCCGCCGAAGCGAAGTGGCTTCCGTCCTGGACAAACGCTTGACATTACACCGGCCGGCAATGCCTCAAGAGGAGGCTAGATGATAGAGCCACAAATGCGCCCAATCCCGCAGGGGGCACCACCGTTGCTTTTCGGCCCTGATGATGTCACCGAAGGCTATTACGAACTTGAGGAGCTTGAACGAGGATTCTCTTTGGACGCATTGCGCAATCATCGAGATGCGGTCGCACTATGGTATCGAGGGCTAACTCTCTTTCGACGCGGCATGATAGGCATGTGGGAGTATCTAGGCGAGGAGGGGCCCGGAGACATAATGAGCGCTTGGGGAATCCAAGCGAATGCACTAGGGCTGAGTGTGGGTTCGGCCAAGGCTTCTTTGGACCTCTTGCTCGCCGGCTACTACAGCATGGCCTTTGCATGAATACGTCATATGTTGGAAAGCGCGGTCCAAGTCATCTACCTGGCACAGTTTCCTCTCGAATCGCCGATGTGGTTTGGAAAGCCAGGGCATTTTGCCCGGGAGTTGATGCGGTCTCATCCTGACAAGAAGCCGCCGAAGAACGTGCCTCCGAATTCCAAAGAGATGGTGGACCGGTTTACGAAACAGAACCCAGAGCGATCGAAAACGCTCAATGCTATCTACGACTCGTGGGTATTGATGAGTAAGGGAGCTCATCCTACTTCAGAGGGGATGAGGCAGACTACAACCGATGACAATGCCCTTTACGTGGTTGGCGCAACACATGTCGACGACCTTTGTCTCGTTGGATTTGATCACGGCCTGTTTGCGATCGACCGCCTGCTCTCTGTGCTCGCCGCTCTAAGACCCCAAACGGAGGAATGGATGACCAAACACGCCGCATTGACTAGCTCAATCGGTAATTGGCGTAAGGCAACAGCGAAAGCGCTAGGCATTGCTGACTTTATCGCTCCGGACGAGGACATTTCCTAGTTCAGCCTTCCAAGCCGTTTGTCACCCCCGGCTCAGGCGAGCGAGGTATTCCTCCCGGTTGAGCGGGTTGAAGTCGGTGCGCGGGCGGATCGGCGGGTCGCCGGCGACCGGTTCGTAGTGGTCGAACTCGACGGTGAAGAGCCCTTCGCCCCGGCTCAGGCCCGGCAGCCGTTGCTCGAAGGCGTGGACCTCCGCCGCCGGGATCGTGCCGGTGACCTGGCAGGTCTGCCCGTGACTGGCCGTCTCCTTTGGTAGGCCGCGCGCGACGACCAGCGCCGCCAGCACGTCGCCGACCGTCTCCGCCGGCACATCGAGCGTAAAGCGTTGGACCGGCTCCAGCACCGCCGTCCCGGCCCGCTGCAACGCGGCCATCAGCACGAGCGGGGTCAGGTTGCGGAAGTCGGCGGCGACGGTGACCGGCGCGCTGTAGCCGACTTCGGTGAGCGCCACGACGATGTCCTCGACCTGCCAGCCGCGGAGCCCTTCGCGCAGCGTCTCGCTCACCGTCGCCTCGACCGCCGCGTAGAACGACGGCAAGGTCGAGCCCAGGTCGCGGTGGTAGGTCAGTCCGCTGCCGATCGGGCCCGGCTCGACGCGGAAGCCGATTGTCGCCACGAACGGTGACTCACCCATGTGGACGACTGCCTCACCGATGCCGACCGGACGCTCGATGTGGATGATCCGGCTCGGCGCAAAGAGCGCCTGAACCCCGTAATCGTCCTCCAATGTGGCGGCGATGACCTCCTTCTGGACCTCGCCGTAGAGCCGGACCGAGATCATCTCGCCGTTGCCATGGCGGCGGACTGTGATCAGCGGATCGTGTTCCGCAAGCTGCGTCAGCGCGTGGAAGAGCGCGGGTGTCTGATCGCGTCGTTTCACTCCGACGACGCTCTCCAGGGTCGGCAGCGCGAAGCGGTGGTCGTCCGCGCCGGGCGGTTCGCGCCCGATGGTGTCGCCGGTCTGTGCCTCCTTGAGACCGTGGACGCGGACGATATCGCCGGCCGCCGCGCATTCCGCGTGCGCGACGTGTCCATCATGGAACGTATCGATGGCGGTCACCCGCGCGTCGGCGGTCGTGACAGTGCCGTCAGGCTCGCGGTGATGGAGCGTCACGTGGTCGCGGACCGCGAGGCGGCCGCCCGTCAGGCGCAGATAGACGAGCTTGTCGCCCGGCGGGACGCGCTGGACCTTGAATGTCATCGCCTGGAGCGGCCCGTCCGCCGGTTCTGGCGCGGGGCGCAGGTGGTGAGCGATCCCTTCGAGCAGCAGGTCCACGCCGAGGCCGTGCAGCGCGGACAGGTAGTAGACCGGCACGATCCGGCATTCGCGGATTTGGCATGCCAGCTCATCCCGGATGGCATCTGGTGGGACCTGACCGCCGGTGGTCAGCCAGATCTCGAGCAGCTGGTCACTGCCCTCGGCCAGCAGGTTCAGCAGTCGCTCGTCGCCGCCATCGAATGCGCGCGACCGGACGCGGGCATCCCGGCTGCCGGCGTCGGCGGCGACTGTCATCGCGACGGCGCGGAGATCGAGCTTCTCGCCGATGTCGGCCAGCAAGTCGTCGGTGCGGGCGCCGGCGCGGTCGATCTTGTTGACCGCGAGGATGAGCGGGATGCCGAGCGCGCGCACCGCCTGAGCGAGCTTGCGCGTCTGCGACTGCACCCCTTCCACGGCGGAGATGACGAGGATGACGCCGTCGAGCACGCGCAGCGCCCGCTCGACTTCGGCGATGAAGTCGGTGTGCCCCGGTGTGTCGATGAGGTTGACCTTCAGCTCGCCGAGCTGGAAGGAGGCGACGGCGGACTGAATGGAGATGCCGCGCTGGCGTTCCAGCGCGAGCGTGTCGGTTTGGGTGGTGCCGGTATCGACCCGGCCGGGCGCGGCGATGACGCCCGTTTCATAGAGGATGCGTTCGGTGAGGCTGGTTTTCCCGGCGTCCACGTGAGCCAGGATGCCGAGATTGACGATGGGCATGCGGCAGTCTTCTCACATCGAGAATCATCAGGTCGGTTGCAGTTCTCGATGTGCACCGCATGGGAGTGTTCCTTCTCGTCCGAACGGATGGTCATTGGCCCGGGCATGACTATAGCGACCGAATGGCCGCTTGTCTACGGGCGCCGGAAATGTGCGCGCTGTCACGGATGCGGTCCATCGCTCGTCGTACGGATGACGGTGCCAGTGGCGGACGCGGCTGGCGCGAAAGGAGCGGGTGATGGGCCTGATCGATGACCGGTTCGAGAAGAATGTCTTCGTCGGGTCAATGGATTTCCTCTTCAACTGGGCACGGCGGTCGTCGCTCTGGTGGCTGCAGTTCGGCTTGGCGTGTTGCGGCATAGAGATGATCTCGTCCTCCATGAACCGCTTCGACATGGGGGAGCGGTTCGGTATGCTCTTTCGATCGTCGCCCCGCTAGGCGGACCTGATGTTCGTCGCCGGCACGGTGACGAAGAAGATGGCGCCAATGGTGATGACGCTCTACGACCAGATGCCCGAGCCGAAGTGGGTCATCTCGATGGGGAGCTGCGCCAACGTCGGTGGGCCGTACGACACCTATGCGGTGGTGCAGGGCGTGGACCAGATCATTCCCGTCGATGTCTACGTGCCCGGCTGCCCGCCGACGCCGGAGGCGCTCTACTACGGCGTGCTCCAACTGCAGAACAAGATCATCAAATACGAGACGATGGCCCGCAAGCACGGCACGGATGCTGCCGAACAACAGCGACGGGCCGACCGCGACCAGGAGCGGATCGCGCTCCACGGCCGCGC
>JAICKJ010000396.1 GCA_025928015.1 Thermomicrobiales bacterium | reverse complement strand
TGCTCGACGGCGAGGGCGGCTACACGGTCTACGGCAAGCTGTTCCCGTCAGAGAAGTCGACCGGCCTTGGCAGCCTGCCGCTCGGCCTGGCCCACAACGTCAAGCTCCTGAAGCCGATCAAGGCCGGCCAGTCGCTGACCTACGCCGACGTGGCGATGGACGAGACCCTGACCGCGGTGAAGCTCCGCCGCGAGATGGAGCAGGCCTTCGCTCCGGCCGCGTCGAAGATCGCCGCGCAGTAGTCTTCCACCTCTCCCCCGCGAGGGGACGGGTGAGGGGCGGCGCACGTCGATTCCCCCTCACCTAACCTCTACCCTCGCGAGGGAGAGGAAGACTGAGGGGGAGAAGCATGCCGCTGAAATGGACCATCTCGGAGCCGCAACGGCTGGTCACGATCGTTGCCGAGGGCTTCCTGCAGATCGAAGAGGTCGAGGAGTGCTACGACGCCATGGTCGTCGCTGATGCGCTGTCCTACATGCGCCTGTTCGATTGCCGCAAGCTCGACGACCAGCACGCCAGTGACGAGGACTTCATGCGCTTCGGCGCCCGCATGAGCGCCTACACCGCCAACTTCCGCTTCGGCCCGATCGCCTTCGTGGCGAGCTCGCAGGGTGTGCGGGATGTCATCCAGCGCTGCCTCAACCTCGCGCCCGCCGACCGGCCGATGAAGATCTTCGCATCGGAAATCCAGGCCCGCGACTGGCTGCAGAGCCAACCGGCCGCGCTGGCCTGACTCTCAGGCGGCCGCCGATTCCTTCTTCGACTTGGCGGGCTTGCCGTCGGCCTCGTCGCGCTCCTGCTCCTTCCGCGCCTTGAGCAGCTTGCGGAGGATCATGTTCCGCTTGAGGGCGGAGATGTGGTCGATGAACAGGATGCCGTCGAGGTGGTCGATCTCGTGCTGCACGCAGGTCGCGAGCAGGCCTTCGCAGGCCATCTCCTTGGTCTCGCCGTCGCGGTCGAGGTAGCGCACCGTCACCTTGGCCGGCCGGACCACATCGGAATAGTGCTCGGGCACCGAGAGGCAGCCTTCCTCGTAGGTCGCGTCCTCGTCGGAGGCCTCGATGATCTCGGGGTTGGCCATCAGGATCCGGCCGGTCTTGAGGTCCTCGCGGTCGATGTCGAGCACGATCACGCGGCGGAGCTCGCCGATCTGCGGGGCGGCGAGGCCGATGCCGGGCGCGTCGTACATCGTCTCCAGCATGTCATCCATCAGCTGGCGCACCTCGGCATCGACCGAGTCGACCGGCTGGGACTTCTTCTTGAGACGCGGATCGGGCGCCGTGAGGATGGTCCGAATGGCCATGACGCTTAAATATTCAGTGAAATCAACGATTTCAAGACGCCAAAGGGGTCAAGCGACGGTCAGGAGCGCTTGACCATGGTGCCCACCCCGGATTCGGTGAAGACCTCCAGCAGCAGGCTGTGGGGCACCCGGCCGTCCATGATGACCGCCGCCTCGACGCCCGAATTGACCGCGTCGATGCAGTTCTCGACCTTGGGGATCATGCCGCCCGAGATCGTCCCGTCGGCGATCAGTGCGCGGGCCTGCTCGACCGTCATGTCGGGAATCAGGTTGCCGTTCTTGTCCAGCACGCCCGGCACGTCGGTCAGGAACAAGAGCCGCTTGGCCTTCATGGCGCCGGC
>JAICKJ010000244.1 GCA_025928015.1 Thermomicrobiales bacterium | reverse complement strand
GGCGATTCGAGCTCATCGGCGAGGCCGGCTCGGAGCTGGACGTGACGTCCGTCATCGCCGCGGCGTAACGCGCCCGGTCGGACTATCTGCATCCCGGCTACGGCTTTCTGAGTGAGCGTCCGGCTCTGGCCGAGGCGTGCGAGACGGCTGGCATCCGTTTTGTCGGGCCGTCCGCGGCGACGTTGCGTCTCTGCGGCGACAAGCTGGCGACGCGGGCCGTCGCCGAACGCGCTGGCGTACCGGTCGTCCGTGCCAGCGACCCGCTCGATGATGATCCAGATCACTGGCGCGTGGTTGGCAAGGACATCGGCTACCCGCTGATGGTGAAGCCGGCGGAGGCTGGCGGCGGACGCGGGTTGCGGCTCGTCACGGATGAAGCCGGACTGGTTCCAGCCGTCGAGGCGTCCCGGCGGGAGAGCGCGGCATCAGGCGCCGGTGCGGTCATCTATCTCGAACGGGCGTTGAGCCAGCCCCGGCATGTCGAGGTCCAAGTCGTGGCCGACCATGCTGGAGCCTTCGCATTGGGTGATCGCGATTGCTCCCTCCAGCGACGACACCAGAAGGTGATCGAGGAGGCGCCGGCGCCGCATGTCAGCGATACGACGCGCCAGGCGCTCCATGAGTACGGGTGTCGTGTGGCGAAAGAGGCGGGCCTTCGCGGCATCGCGACCTGCGAATTCCTGCTCGACAAGGATGCGGAGATCGCGTTTCTCGAGGTCAACCCGCGCATCCAGGTCGAGCATCCGGTGACGGAGCTGGTGACCGGCGTCGATCTGGTCGAATGGCAACTTCAGATCGCCTCCGGTGCATGCGTTCCCTCGCACGAGGCGCCGGAGCCGCGCGGCCATGCGATCGAGGCGCGCGTCTACGCCGAAGACCCGGACGCCGGCTTCCTGCCGACCGCCGGGGCACTCGGGCCGGTCGCCTGGCCTGCCGGACCCGCAATCCGGGTCGATGCCGGATATGGCAGTGGCGATACGGTCCCGACCGCGTACGATGCAATGCTGGCGAAGATCGTTGGCCACGGCGCTGACCGGGCGGACGCGCTCAGCGCGCTCCAGGTCGCGTTATGCGACACGGTCGTTTCCGGCGTGACGACAAACATCGGTTGGCTCCTCAATCTGCTGGGCAGCGATGCCGTCCGCGATGGCCTGACTACCACGACGACCGCTGCCACTATTGAGCGTTCCCGGCGTCCGCCCGGAATGGCTCCGGTTGCCGCAGTCGCGCAGCAGGTCGACCGCGCATCATCCGTGGCCACAGACCCCTGGTCGGCGATTGGCCCCTGGCGCGCCTCCGGCCGCGCAACGATCATCGTCCATGGCGTTGATTGGGAGATGTCGGTGACGATCTGGCGCGACGCGACGGGTTGGCAGGCGGCGCTCGATGGAATTTCCGCTCCGGTGCGCTGGTGGCGCGGCCCTGATCGCGTCTGGACCATCGGATCGGAGGCACGTGTCGTCCGTTTCGCGGTCGTGGAGCGGGAGGGCACGTTCCTCGTCTACGGCAATGGTGGACACTGGCCAATCTGGCCAGGGCCGAAGCCCGCGAAGTCGGCAGGAACCCACGCACAGCAGAGCGATGGGCAGGTGCTGGCGCCTTTGCCGGCGACAGTCATCCAAGTGCACGTCACCGAGGGGGATCAGGTCACGAAAGGGCAGGCACTGGTGACGCTGAGCGCGATGAAGATGGAACTGGTGTGTGAGTCGCCGGATGGCGGACGTATTGCGTCGGTCTCCTGCCGTGAGGGAGACCTGGTGGCGGCCGACCAGCTCCTCGTGAAGCTGGACCGCACCGCCGAGGTGACAGATGGCTGAGTCGCGCCGTCGGCGGGCCGAACCGGGCCTCGACGCGCCGCTGCACTGCACGCCGGAGGAGCAACGGCGCCTGCTGGGGCAGACGCCCTTCTTCCGCGTGTTACCGGCGTCGGAGATTGTGACCGTCGCGACGTCGTTCCACCAGCAGGAGTACGCGCCCGGTGAGCGGATCCACCGCGCCGGTGACCCGGCGGCGCGGCTCTCGCTCGTTGCCGCCGGAATGGTCAAGATCGCCCGTCCGACGCTTGAGGGCGAGGATGTCCTGCTCGATTTCCTCCGACCCGGCGACTATTTCGGCAGCCTCGGACAGCTTGGCGACGCCGTCTATCAGGATGATGCCGTTGCGCAAACGCACTGCTGCATCCTCTACGCCACCGCGTCAGACTTCCAGGCGCTCCTCGCGCGCTATCCCGCCGTCGCGCTGGCGACGCTCGACCTCGTCGCGCGGCGCCTCCGCGCCGCGCACGAGACGATCGAGCAGCTCAGCGTCTATCCGGTGCCGCGCCGGCTGGCGGCGACGCTCCTCAACCTCTCCTGCCGCCTGGAACGACGGGATCAGCCGCAGGCGATCATCGAGCTGCCCGTCTCTCGCCAGGATCTGGCCGACATGACCGGCACGACCATGGAGACGGTCAGCAGGGTGCTCAGCGACTTTCGTCGCTCCGGCCTGATCGAGAGTGGCCGTGGCTGGGTGGCCGTCCGCGACGCTGATCGCCTCGCCGCGATCGCCGGTCAGGCGCCGATCCCCTCCGCTATTTGATCTGGATCATTCAACGAATCACCGCGTGTCCCTACTCTGGAATCAGAACGACGGTTGGTCACTGATCACAGGGAGGACACCATGACGACCACCACACTGAAACGAACGACGCTGCGATCGAAGGATCTGAACTGCCCTTCGTGCGTCGGCAAGATCGAACGTGCCCTGGGCCAAACGCCGGGCGTGACGAGTGCCAAGGTGCACTTCAGCACCGGCCGGATCGTCGTCGAGCACGACCCTGCGATTGCGCCGGTCAACGACCTGATCGAGATCATCGGCCGCGTGGGCTATGTGGCGAAAGCGACGGGCTTCTAATGAACCTCTTGCGGGGCCAATGGGCCGACCAGGCGAATCGCCGGCGGCTCATCGCCATCCTGGCGGGCGAGCTGATCCTGGTGGCGCTCATCGCGGGCCGACTCTCGTGGGACGGACTCTTGTCAGATGTCCTGATGGTCGCCGCGGCCATCGTCGCCGGCGCGCAGATCGCGCGCCGGGCGATCGACGGCCTCCGCCGGCGACAGATCACGATCGAGCTGCTGGTGGCGATCGCCGCATCCTTCGCATTGGTCATCGGCGAGTATTGGGAGGCGGCCGCGGTCACCTTCCTCTTCGTCCTCGGCGGCTGGCTCGAGGCGCGGACTATGAGCAGGACGCGCGCGGCGCTCGCCGAGTTGATCGATCTCGCGCCGGTCACCGCCTGGGTCGTCCGTGGTGCAGGGCCGGTCGAGGTCGATGCCTGGGAGGTGGGGATCGGCGAACGGGTGATGATCCGCCCGGGCGGCAAGATCTCGGTCGATGGCATCGTCCAGTCGGGCCACTCGGCAGTCGATGAGAGCGCGGTCACCGGCGAGCCGATGCCGGTTGAGAAGCAGGCCGGTGACCGCGTGTTCGCCGGCACGATCAGCCACGATGGCGTCCTCTTCCTGGAGGCGACCGGTGTCGGCGCCGACACGACGCTCGCGCGCATCATCCATCGGGTGGAGGAGGCCCAGGAAGCGAAGGCGCCCGCACAACGGACGATCGAGCGCTTCGCTGCCTGGTACACCCCGGCGATCATCGCGCTGGCCGTCGTCGCCTGGTCATTGACTCGGAACATCGAGTTGGCGCTCACGCTGCTCGTGATTGGCTGCCCCGGCGCGTTGGTGATCGCCACACCGGTCGCGATCGTCGCCGGCATCGGACGGGCCGCGAAGCTCGGCATCCTGATCAAGGGCGGCGAGCATCTCGAGACGGTCGGCCGGATCACCGCGCTGGCACTCGACAAGACAGGCACCCTCACCCGAGGCCAACAGGTCCTGACCGATGTCATCGCGCTCCAGCCAGCGCTCGTGCCGGCCGGCGCGCACGCGGTGGGGCCGCTGACGCGAAGCGACGTGTTGCGTTGGGCGGCGATCGCCGAACGCGGCTCGGCGCACCCGCTGGCGCGTCCGATCATCGCTGCTGCCGAGGCGAGTCAGCAGCCGGTGCCGGAACCTGAGACCGGTCGCGCCATTCCCGGCATGGGTATCCTGGCCGAATGGCAGGCCCATGCCATGGCCGTCGGGACCGCATCGCTCCTGGCTGCGGAGGACATCGCGGTGAGCGAGGACGGTCGACACGAGCTCGAGCGGTTGCAGGCGGCGGGCAAGACCGCGACGCTGGTCGCCGTCGATGGCGAGTTGATCGGCATTATTGCGGTCGCCGACGTCGTGCGAGAGACCAGCGCGGAGGCCGTCCGGAAGCTCCGGCGCCAGGGTGTGCGGCGCATCGCGATGCTGACCGGCGACAGCGCCGGCACGGCCCACGGCATTGCGGCGGCCGTGGGTATCAACGAAGTGCATGCCTCGCTGATGCCCGAGGACAAGCTGGCGTGGATCGGACGCGCGGAGAGCGATGGCGACATCGTCGGCATGGTGGGTGACGGCATCAACGACGCGCCGGCGCTGGCCGCGGCCGATGTCGGGATCGCGATGGGCGCCGCCGGCAGCGATGTGGCGCTGGAGACGGCCGATATCGCCTTGATGACCGACCGGCCCGAACGCATCGCCGACGCCCTCCGTATCTCTCGCAAGACGACCGGCGTGGTCCGCCAGAATCTGGCGATCGCGTTGCTGACAGTCGGCCTGTTGCTCACCGGAGTTCTGGTCGGCCAGGTCGACATGGCGGGCGGCATGCTGGTTCACGAAGGGTCGGTGCTGCTGGTGATCGCCAACGGCATGCGGCTGATGCGGGCGTGATCTCGGGAGTGGCCGGCGCGACGGTTGATGACCGCGCCGGCTGCTCATCCTTCGGTGATCCGGACGATCGCGACGGTCGTCGTCGGCAAGGTCAGCTCGGACTCGTAAATCAGGAACCGGGGTTCCCAGTCCGGGTGAAACTTCTCCTTGTACGCCCACAACCCCTTGTACGAGAAGGCGAAGGAGAGCCGTTCGATCAGCGCGCGCAGCGCTTTTTCTCGCGTCGGCGCGTCGGCTGAGCTGCCGACTTCGGCGAACGGCGCCAATCCCAGCGCGAACCGGGTATAGCCTTCGGACTTCGCGTATTCGAACAGGTTGACGAACAGGTAATCCATCAACCCATTGGGGGCATCTCGACAGTGACGCATCAGGTCGATGGTGGTCTCGCCTGGCGCGTAATCGGGAATCACGTTGGCGAAGGCCATGATCTCGCCGGCCTCGTTGGCCACTGTCATGACGGGACAGGCGGTGATGTAGCGCTCGTCGAACTGGCCAAGCGTGAATCCGCGCTCGCGCCGGCCGGGCAAGGCGAGCCAGTCATCGGAGATAGCCTTGAGCCTGGCGACGACGTCGGGAGGGATCGGCGGGTCATAGAGCATTGAGCAGAAGCCCATGTTGCTGATTTTGCGCACGCCTGATCGCAGCGTCTTCATTGGCCGGCCGTCGAGCGTGAAGGTCTGGACATTGACCATCGCTTCCTCGCCGATCTTGATCGACTTCAGCCCGGCCCCCTCGTAGATCGCCAGCGCCGTCGCTGGCACCTGATGGAAGGCCGCGCGCCAGTCGTTATTGGCGCAGAAGCCGAGGAATTCGTCGAGCACGCGGCGGAATTCCCGCGCGTCGCTCGCGACCGGATCGCCCAGCGCGAGCGCGACGGAGTTCGCGACGCGGAAGGAGACGAGTCCCTTGCCGGTCGACGAGAAGAAAATCAGCTTGTCGCTGCCGAACTTGAAGAAGTCGAGCGGCGACGTGCCGTGGCGTTCGATGAGCACCCGCGCCCTGGCCAGTTCACGCGGGTGGACTTTTCGCCGCCAGACAACCGGCCGGGCGAGGGAATAGATGGCCAGCAGGAGCGACACCGCGCCGACGATCGAGAATGAGTCGAGGAACCAGTCGCCGTACCGGGTGCGCGGGACGAGATCCGGCATCGCCATGCCGAAAAAGAGCTTGAGCGTCCGGACGAACGAATCGTGCCAGCCGAAATCGACCCCGAACTGCCGTTCGTCCATGATCCAGAAGCCAAACGTGCCGTAGGCCAGCGCCAGCAGGATGCTTAACGCGAAGCCGACGATGCCCTGGAGCATGGTCGGGATGTCATTGCGGACCCGGAAGGTCCGCCAGTTGAGCAGAAGGAGCAGGACATTGAGCCCGGCCACGATCGCCACGAT
>JAICKJ010000008.1 GCA_025928015.1 Thermomicrobiales bacterium | reverse complement strand
GGATCGAACTCCCAGACCGATGGCATCTCCGGCGACGGCTCGGTGAGTGTGCCCGGCGGATGCTGAGCGCGGATCCGCTCCTTCATCTCCCGCGCTCTGGCCGCCATCTCCGGATGCCCCGCTTCCAACCGCGCCTCATAGGCGACATGTTGTTCGTAGTCCATCCGCTTGAAGTGGGCGAACGCCGCGTAGCTGCGCTCCAGATCGCGCCATTCCGCCACGGTTCCCCGCGCAGTCGTAAACTGCGGTATCAGCTCGTGGAGCACGATGCTCTCCTGGGAGAGATTCGGCGCGGCGAGGCAAAGAGCGGACGCGATGAGATGACAACCGAACAGGGTGGCCGAAACAGCCGCATCTCAATCCCGGCCAGATGTCCTCGTTGGCAAACCACGTGTCAGAGGAACCCGCATTCCTGTCACCCTGATCCAGAATCTGGTCGTCCACGGCTATGACGTTACCGGGTGATCGACACCTATCCTAATCCTGAGGAAAGACGATGTCCTCGCGGCGCTGAACTACCCGACCGGACAGAAATGATCGTCCAACCGGACGCACGCCGCGCGCCCCTACATTCCGTTGCCGATTCCCAGTCCCGAAGGGACTTCGTACGTTGAGCGCCTGATTTCAATCTGGCGTTTTCTGGCGGCAACGACCCACCGCATTTCACCACACCTGCTCGCAACCCAGCCCGGTTCACCGGGCTTTGTCGCCGTAGCCCGGTCCGTTTACGGCCGGGCGGCATAGTCGAGCGAGCGCTCCAGAGTGGACTACGCGTTACGACGTCGCCGGGTGGTCCCCGATCAACCGGACACCGAGCAGCACGAGCAGCGAGGCGGCGAGGAGCACGGTCGAGAGGATCAGCGCCGAGGTGAGGTCGCCGCTGCCGAAGCGGGCGTAGATCGCCAGCGGCATCGTCTGCGTCACGCCGGGGAAATTGCCGGCGAACATGATCGTCGCCCCGAACTCGCCCAGCGCCCGCGCCCAGGCCAGCACGATCCCCGCGATCAGGCTCGGTTGCGCCAGCGGCAGCGTGATCGTCAGCATCACCGCCAGTGGCGAGGCGCCATCGAGCGCCGCCGCGCCCTCCAGGTCGGGATCGATCATCTGGAAGCCGACCCGCGCCGCCCGGATGAAGAGCGGCGCCGCCACGAAGCACTGCGCCAGCACGACCGCCGCCGTCGAGAACCCGACGGTGATGCCCAGATCGGCCAGCCAGCCGCCCAACAAGCCCTTGCGCCCGAACGCCATCAACAGCGCGATGCCGGCGACCGCCGGCGGCAGCACGATCGGCAGGTCGATCAGCGCGTTGACCAGCCGCAAGCCGGGAAAGCGCCGCCGCGCGAGGAGGAAGCTGGCCGGGATGCCGAAGAGCAGGATCAACCCGGCCGTGATCGCCGTCGTGACCAGACTCAACCGCAGCGCCTGCCAGAGGTCGGCGCGACCCTCGGCCGAGAGGTCGCCGAGCACCGGCAGCGTCTTGACGACCAGCGCGACGAGCGGCAGCGCGAGGAAGACGAGCGGCACCAGCGCGAGCACGACCAGTGACGGGGGCGCAACCAGCATCTCCCCCGCCAGCGACCGCAGCCGGCTCTCCGGCACGACCGGTGCGTGTTCCTCGTCGATGATCTCCGCGCGCATCGCACCTCCAGCCGTTGACGGCCCAAGCCGCAGTCTATATTCTCGTGTCCGGTCGGTCATAGTCAATGACTAACTAGTTTACGGCTGACTATTGGCGGTGCGGTGTGAACCGCCGCCCTGTTGACAAGGAGGGAGCATGATGCGGAAGCTGTTGACGCGGTTGATCCTCATCGTGACACTCGTGGCGACCGCCGATTTGGCGCTGGCGTCACCCGCGGTCGTGGCGGCGACCCCGTCATTCGATTGCGCCGTGTTGCTGGCCGGCTCGGTCACGACACCCACTGCATCACCATCCCCCACCAAGCCGGCCCCGGCCGCCTTCGCCTTCCCGGCGAATGGCGGCAAGCTGACCGTCTTCGCCGCCGCCTCGCTCACCGACGCCTTCACGCAGATGGGCAAGGAGCTTGAAACCGCGCATCCGGGGCTGAAGATCACCTTCAACTTCGCCGGCTCGCAGACGCTCGTCACCCAGCTCGACCAGGGCGCCCCGGCCGATCTCTTCGCCTCCGCCAATCAAACGCAGATGAAGGACGCGCAATCGAAGGGGCTCATCGCCGGCGAGCCGGCGATCTTCGTCAAGAACCGCCTCGCGATCGTCGTTCCGCGCGACAATCCCGCCGGTATCGCGTCGCCCGCCGATCTCGCCAAACCCGGCCTCAAGCTCGTCCTCGCCGCGCCGGACGTCCCGGTCGGCCGCTATGCCCGCCAGTCACTCTGCGAGATGGGCAAGGACACCGCGGCCTACGGCGGCGACTTCGTTGCCAGAGTGGCCGGCAACGTCGTCTCCGAGGAGCAGGATGTTCGCGAGGTGCTGGCCAAGGTCGAGCTGGGCGAGGCCGACGCCGGCGTCGTCTACGTCTCCGACGTCAGCCCGGACGCCACCGCCAAGGTGAAGCTGATCGAGATCCCGGCGCCGGTCAACGTCCTCGCCACCTACCCGATCGCCCCGGTCAAGGGCGGCAACGCGGCGCTGGCCAACGCCTTCATCGCCTACGTGCTCAGCCCCGCCGGCCAGGCGACGCTCCAGCAGTACGGCTTCACGCCAGTTTCCTGATGTAGTTCCGCCGCATCGTTCGTAGCTCCGGGCCCCGGGCCCGGTCTCTCCAGCGCAAGCCGGACACAGGGTCCGGAGGTACGCAAACCGGTTGCCAGAATTCGACGACGCGCTACCCCTCGCGCTCGATCAATCGGATGAGCATTCCATCCAGCGCCGCTCGCTCCCGCTCGCTCAGCGGCGCGAGGACGAGATCGCCGATCTCGTTCAGCGCCCGGTGGATGAGGTCGAGCTGCGCCTCGCCGGCGTCAGTCAGCGCGAGGAGGATCGCGCGGCGGTCGGACGGGTCCGGGTGTCGGCCCAGTAGCCCGTCGTCCTCCAGCGTGTCGACCATCGTCGTGATCGTGCGCGAGGTGACGCCCAGCTCCCAGGCCAGATCGCTCATTCGCATTCGCCCCGCGCGATGCAAGGTCGTCAGCAGCCGCACCCGGGCCATCGAGAGCCCGGCCGGCACGCCGAACGCCGGCAGCCGGCCATTCGCGAACCGCTCGATCAGATGCGCCATCCGGATGATGCCGTCGCAGATCGCCGCTGGATCGCCCGCCTGTCCTTCGACTGTCGCATCTGCCATCGGCCATCCTTCTCCGCATTGGCCCCGCCGCTAGCGCGCACCGGAAGCATCGGAATATCAGGATTATCCTACAACCATGATTCGGACGAAGCGTGTTGATCCATACGTGCGATAGGGAGAGTGGAGATGCCGGTGACGCGCGTTCGTGATGCCCGGATTGAAGACGCGCCGGAGATCGCCCGGATTCACGTTGGTATGTGGCGGCATGCCTACCGCGAGTACCTGCCGCTTTCCTTCCTGAACGGACTCTCCATCGAAGCCCGCCGGAGGGGCTGGAGCGCGCAGTTGATCGCGCCACGAGACCGCACCGCGACCCTCGTTGCCGATCGCGACGGCGAAATCGTTGGTTTCTGCTCCCTCGGTCCCTGCCGCGATGACGACGGAACATTCACCTCCGGCGAGCTCTACGCTATCTACGTCGGGCCGGACCGTGCCCGGACGGGAATCGGCAGCGCCCTCATGACTGCCGCCCTTCGCCGTCTGAGCGCGCTCAGGTTTCGTGAGGCCCGGTTGCGGTGCTGACGGAGAATGCACCGGCCCGCGCGTTCTACGAGCATCACGGTTGGTGCTTGGATGGCACGATCAAGACGGAGCCAATCCCCGGCGGTGAGTTACGAGAATCCCGGTACATTCGGTCGCTCGATGATCCTGGCGCAACGCCATCAAGCTCTGGTAACCCTGCCTGACACCCCGTCGGGGTTTCGCATGTCAACGCTACCGCCAGTGCTCATTAATTACCGCCAGCCGGTCTTCAGCCGGCTTTCATCGCGAGTGAGCGCGGGGTCTTCCAGCCCCGCGCGGCGGGGATACACGGAGACGGCGCCCAGGATATCGGGCGCCGTCTCCTGACGAGAGGGTGTAAGGGGGAGAGACCTAGTTCGCCATGCGGCGCTCATAGGCCCAGATGGCCGTCGGGATGGCGACGATGCAGACCGCGACCAGCCAGATCACGGCGTAGAGTGCTGTGTGACTGCTGGCCTGCGGGTAATAGCCGGTCCACAGGCCGCGCACCGCGTCGATGATCAGCGTCACCGGCTGGTTCTTGGCGAACGCCTCCAGCCAGCCCGGCATCGTCTGCGGCATCACGAAGGCGCTGCTGGCGAAGGTCAGCGGGAAGATCCAGACCAGCCCGATCGAGGTCACCGCCTCGGTGCTGCGGAGCGTCAGGCCGATGATCGCCCCGATCCAGGAGAGCGTGAACGCCATCAGGGCCATGAGCCCGATCGCCCCCAGCCACTCCGCCGGATTGGCGTTGGGCCGGAACCCGACCGCCAGGGCGACACCGATGCTGATCGCGGTCACGAAAACCTGCAGCATCAGGTCGGCCAGGATGCGGCCGAGCAGGATCGACGAGCGCGGCATCGGCAGCGACCGGAAGCGGTCCATCAGCCCTTTCTTGATGTCCTCCGACAGGCCGACCGCGGTGTTGATCGAACCAAAGACGAGGCCCTGCACGATGATGCCGCTCATGATGTAGTCGACCGATGACGTGCCGGGGATCGGGATCGCGCCGGCGAAGACGTAGCGGAAGAGCAGGATGAACATCACCGGCTGGATCGTCGCGCCGAAGAGCCAGTCCGGCTGGCGCGGCACCCGCATCAGGCTCCGTTTTGCCAGCAGGGCGGAATCGACGACGATGCTGGCCAGCTGGCCGCGGGAGACCTGGCGCAACGGTGGCGACACGGCGCCGGTCGCGATGCCGGCGGGAGAGGTCAGCGTGTGTTCACTCATGCGGCTTTCTCCGAATCTTCCTTGAGCCCGTTGCCGTTGCCTTCCTCGGCCGCGTGGCCGGTGAGCGTCAGGAAAACGTCGTCCAGCGTCGGGCGGCGCAGGGCGAGGTCGGCCAGCGTCACGCCGGCCTCGTCGAGCTGCCGCACCGCCACTGGCAACCCCTTGGCGCCGGCCGGGAAGGGCACGGTCAGCCGCCAGTTGACCGGGTCGATCTGGACGCCGCCCTCGTCGAGCGCGGCCTGGCCGGCGGTGTTGATCAGCGCGCTCTCGGCCCGTTCCAGATCGGTCCCGTGCGGCACGGTGATCTCCAGCCGTTCGCCGCCGACCTGATTCTTCAGCTCGTTGGCCGTGCCCTGGGCAATGACCTTGCCGCGGTCGATCACGACGATCCTGTTGGCGAGCTGGTCGGCCTCTTCGAGGTATTGCGTTGTCAGCAGGACCGTCGTGCCGTCCTTGATGAGATCGCCAATCACTTCCCACATGCCGTTGCGGCTGCGCGGGTCGAGCCCGGTCGTCGGCTCGTCGAGGAAGAGGACCGGCGGGGTGACGAGGAGGCTGGCGGCGAGGTCGAGCCGCCGCCGCATGCCACCGGAGTAGGTCTTGACGGTCCGGTTGGCGGCATCGGTCAGCTCGAACCGCTCCAGCAGCTCATCGGCGCGGCGTTTGGCCGACGCGTGCGTCAGCCGGTAGAGCTGACCGAACATGATCAGGTTCTCGCGCCCGGTCAGGATCTCGTCCACCGCCGCGTACTGGCCGGTGAGACCGATCCGGGCCCGCACCTGCTCCGGGTGCTTGAGCACATCGATGCCGGCGACCTCGGCGCGGCCGCCATCCGGCTTGATCAAGGTCGTGAGGATGCGGACCGTCGTCGTCTTGCCCGCGCCATTTGGGCCGAGCAATCCGACGACGCTGCCCTCGCCGACGGTGAAATCGATCCCCTCCAGGGCCCGGGTCTTGCCGAAGGATTTCGTCAACCCTTCGACGATGACCGCGTTGCGTTGCGCCATACGAACCGTCCTCCATCGCGATCGAACCTGCGGGCGGGGAAGTGGTGCCACCCGCCCGACGCATCTTACAAGGAAAACTGTTTAGTGGTCAAGAGTCTCACGAAAAGAAGCACTTCTCGTCGGTCACGGATCCCCCAGCCCTGTTGGGACCCCGTCGCCACACCTCACTCTACGGCCGGAAATCGGACAAACTGCGTCCGTATCCCTACTCTACCGAGACGACCACGGCGCGGCTTCTCCGATCCTGCGGAATGCGCCTCGCTGATCGGTTGCCGGTCACATGCCTCTTGACAGTTCGCGCCCCGGCCGGGATGATGAAACGGTGTTTCGCGAATGCAACACTGCCCGGCCGCGCGCCCAGGGCGCGGCCGGGGTTCGTGACCGGGAGCGGGTCGTCGTCGAGGAGGATAGGGTGGCCAACGTAGATACCACGCTGGCAAACGCAAGTGCGGCGGAAGCGGCGATCTTCGATCAGCTCGGACAGGAGCTCTACACCGCCGTCGTCTCCGACGTGCTGGACCGGCTCGGCTACCGTGATCAGGCGATGACCGCTGATATCCGTCCGGTCTGGGCCGGCGCGACGCTCATCGGCCGCGCCCACACGGTCCTGTCGACAGACGTCTACGCTGTGCCGGATGATCCGTATGAAATGGAAATCCGCGCCATCGACAGCGTCCCCGCCAATCACGTCCTCGTCGCCGCCACCAACAAATCGACCCGCACCTGCCTCTGGGGCGAGTTGCTCTCGACCGCGACGCGCGTCCGCGGCGGCCGGGGCGCCGTGATCGACGGACACACGCGAGATATCGCCAAGATTACCCAAATGGGCTTTCCGGTCTTCGCCACGGGTATGCGCCCGGTCGATTCCGCCGGCCGTGGCAAGATCATTTCCTTTGGCGAGCCGGTCGTCTGCGGCGGCGTACTGGTCCATGAGGGCGACATCGTGATCGCTGACGTCGATGGTGTCGTCGTCATCCCGCACGCGGTCGAACAGGAGGCGATCGAGCTGGCGCGGGCCAAGGTCGCGGGCGAGAACGAGATGCGTGACTTCCTGGCCCACGGCGCCACCCTGCGCGAGGCCTATAACCGCTTCGGCATCCTCTGAGACCGGAATTCAGGTCGCCACGTCATCGGGAGAGCCTGACCGTGATCATCGACGTCCACACGCACGCGCCGCGCTTCCGCGATCGCGTCCCGCCGGAACTCGTCGCCGCGACCGCGAACACCAAATGGAGCCCCCACGGCATCCGGCCGACGGTCTACACCTGGGCCGAGTACGACGCGGCGATGACGCCGGTCGATCGCGCGATCTGCTTCAACATCGCCCAGGCCCCGCCGCCCGCGCGTCAGATCACCGAGTCGTATCTCGGCCCGGCGGCGCAGGTGAACGACGAGACCGCCGCCTTCGTCCGCGCGCATCCGGACAAATACATCGGCTTTCTCTCCGTCCACCCGGACGACCCCGCCGCGATCGAGGAGATCGAGCGCGGCACCGGCGATCTCGGCCTGCGTGGCATCAAGCTGGGGCTGAACTACCAGAATGTCGATCCCCTGAGCGAGAACGCCTTTCGCATCTACGCCTACGCCGAGGCGCATAGGTTGCCCATGCTCTTCCACCAGGGCACCTCGCCGGTCCAGTTCGCCGACCTCGACTACGCCCACCCCCGTCACATGGACCGGATCGCGACGGCCTTACCCGAGCTGCGCGTCATCATGGCGCACATCGGTCACCCCTACTATCTCGACACCATCTGTGTCGTCCGCAAGCACCCCCACGTCTACACGGACATCTCCGGCGCGGTGCTGCGCCCGTGGGGCTTCTATCAGGCGATGTGCGCGGCGATGGAGTGGGGCGTGCTCGACAAGTTGCTCTTCGCCTCCGATTTTCCGGCCTCGACGCCGGCGGAGACACTGCGTCTGCTCCACGCGGTCAACGATGCGGCGCCCGGTCCCAAGGCGCTGCGCATCCCGAAAGAGGCGATCGAGGCGATCGTCCACCGCGACAGCCTGCCGCTGCTCGGTCTGGATTGACCGGCCCCCAACGGGTGATTGACAGCCGACCGGCTGCGCAATACGATGAAACTACGTTTCATGTTGCGATAATCGGCGGCCGATGAAGGAGCACGCATGGCGATTGCCGGCAACGACCTGATCTGGGCGAACTTTTTCCACCTCGGGTACAACACGTACTCCGACCGCGACGATCCGGACTGGTTCGCCACCACGACGAACCACGAGCTCGGCCACCGTCCCTACCTGCGCTTCGACACGAAGATGTGGGAGGAGCTCACCGGCCGCATTGCCCGGGCCGGCGGCAATGCCATCGTCCTCAGCATCGGTGATGGCGTCCGCTATGATTCGCATCCCGAGATCGCCGTCGACGGCGCGTGGACGCCGGCCGAGCTGAGGGCCGAGATCAAGCGGCTCAAGGGCCTCGGCATCGAGCTGATCCCCAAGCTCAACTTCTCGACCGGGCACGACCTCTGGCTCGGTCCCTACCACCGCATGATCTCGACGCCCACCTACTACCAGGTCTGCCACGACCTGATCGCCGAGCTCTGCCAGATCTTCGATGGCCCGCGCTACTTCCACCTCGGCTACGACGAGGAGACGCAGCCGCACCAGGCGACCTACGAGTACGTCACCATCCGGCAACACGATCTCTGGTGGCGCGACTTCCTGTTCTTCGTCAACGAAGTCGAAACGGCGGGCAGCCGGCCCTGGATCTGGTCCGACTACATCTGGGATCACCTCGACGACTTCCTCGATCGCATGCCCCGTTCGGTCGTCCAGAGCAACTGGTACTACTGGAACAACTTCGACCTGAACATCGACCGCATCCAGGCCGAGCGGCGCGGCATCCCCCTCTGCGAGCCGCAACCTGGCTTCAGGCGCACGCGCACCACGCCCTTCCGCGCCTATCTCGAACTGGAACGGGGCGGTTTCGACCAGGTGCCGACCGGCAGTTGCGACGTTGCCGACGACAACTTTCCGGATACCGTCCGCTGGTGTCGCGACCACATCTCACCGAAGCACCTCCTGGGGTTCATGCAGACGGTCTGGCGACCGGTGCTGGAGGACTATCGGGACCGGCACGAGCTGGGGTTGGCGAAGTTCGCCGAGGGGCGCGCCGTCTGGGACGAGGTGGCCGCGACGCCATCGGGCTCCGTGTCCACGGAAAGGAGTAATGCACCCGCGCGGGATTGAACTCGGTCGGCCAACGACGCGGGGCGTTCGCCCCGGAGGCAAAGGAGCGTAGTCATGACCTCGATGAAGCACCGCATCTCGCGCCGGACATTCGCTGGTGGACTCGCAGTGGGGGCCGCTGCGGTCAGCCTGGCCGGCCGCATCTCCAATGTGCGCGCCGCCGACAAGACGAAGATCAACCTCAACATCTACCAGATCAACGACAACTGGCAAAACACGCTCAAGAAGGTCATCGACGGGTTCACCGCCGCCAATCCGACCATCGACGTCAAGCTGAACATCCAGCCCAGTGCCCAGTACTGGGACAAGCTCCAGACCCAGTACGCCGCCGGCCAGGCGCCAGACCTCTCGCTGATCAACGCCGACTGGGTCGTGCCCGGTGCCTCGCGCGGCATGTTCCTCGACCTGAAGCCATACCTGGAGAAGTCGCCGGAGTTGACGAAGGATCTCTGGTATCCGCTCGACCAGGACTGGGGCTACAAGGGCGGCATTTACGGCACGCTGCTCTACGCCGGCGGCCAGATGCTCTACGTCAACAAGACGCTGCTGAAAGCGGCGGGCCTGGAGATGCCGGCGGCGAACTGGACGTGGGACGATCTCCATTCGATGGCGGTCAAGCTGACCGACGCCTCCAAGAAGCAGTACGGGATGCATATCTCGCCCATCGCGCCACCGTATTGGTCCTGCGCCTTCATCCACGGCGCCGGCGGCACGGTGCTGAACGCGGCGATGGACAAGTGCACGCTCGATACCCCGGAGGCCCGCGCCGGGCTGCAATACATCGTCGATCTCATCCACAAGGACAAGGCGATGCCGGTGCCGCCGCCGGCCAATGCGACCGGTGAGGTCAATCCCTTCATGGCCGGCAAGGTCGGCTTCTACTTCGGCGGCAGTTGGGACGAGGCGGCGATCCGCACCTCCGGCTTCGACTGGGACTGGGCCGACATGCCGGTCAACGCCAAGACCGGCATCAAGAAGGTGCAGATGGGCTCCAATGCCTGGGGCATCCTCAGCACCACCAAGCACAAGGACGAGGCGTGGGCACTGGCCAAATACCTCGGCGGCCCGGAGGGCGCCAAGGGCATGATGTCGCTCGGCCTGCCCGGCTTCAAGTCAATCATCGACAGCCCGGAGTTCAAGCAAATCCACGCCCCGCAGCACATCGAAGTGCCCTTGGGCGACTTCCAGAAGGACAGCCACAACTACTACACCACGCCGGACGCGTCGGCCTGGTGGGACGCCGCGACGCAGAACCTGCAGCCGATGTGGACCGGTGAGGATACGGTCGAGGGCGCGACCCAGAAAGCGACCAGCGCCATCAACGCGATCTTCGCCAAGCGCAAGAGCTGACGGGACGGTACCGACTGGCTCAGGGAAGCGACGTGGCACATGGGGAGAACCATCTCCCGCTGTGCCGCTTCCCGGCCGGGACGGTCCGCGAAAGGAGTGAGCACCGATGGCGGCGACGATCCCGAGGAGCCGTGGCCTCAATCACCGGCAGAAAGAGGCGATCGCGGGCTATCTCTTCATCTCGCCGTGGATCGTCGGCTTCCTCGTCTTCATCCTCGGTCCGGTGATCGCGTCGTTCTACTTCAGCCTCACCAACTACGCGGTCGTGCAGCCGCCCACCTGGGCCGGCCTGGCGAACTATCGCGAGCTGGTCCACGACGACCTCTTCTGGCAATCGATGAAGGTGACGTCGCTCTACGTGCTCTTCAGCGTGCCGCTGACGCTGTTTTTTTCCTTCCTCGTCGCGCTCCTCATGAACCAGCGCGTCCAGTTCGTCGGCTTCTGGCGGACCATCTACTATCTGCCCAATCTCGTCCCGATCGTCGCCGGCACGATGCTCTGGCTCTGGCTGCTCAACCCGGATTACGGATTGGTCAACGGCCTGCTCGCCCGCGTCGGCATCGACGGCCCGCTCTGGCTGCAAAGCACCAAATGGGCGCTGCCGTCACTGATCCTGATGAGCCTCTGGGGCGTCGGCGGTCCGACCCTGATCTACCTCGCCGGGCTGCAGGGCATCCCGACCGATCTCTATGAGGCGGTCGCGCTCGACGGCGGCGGCGCCTGGGCCAAGTTCGTCACCGTCACCATCCCGCAGATGTCGCCGGTGATCTTCTTCAACCTGATCCTCGGCATCATCGCCGGCTTCCAGGTCTTCGCCCAGCCGTTGATCATGACCGGCGGCGGCCCGCGCTACGCCACGCTCTTCGTCGTGCTCTACCTGTATAACAATGCCTTCCACAACTTCCAGATGGGCTACGCGTCGGCGATCGCCTGGGTGCTCTTCATGGTGATCCTCGTGCTCACCATCATCACGTTCCGCTTCTCGTCCTACTGGGTCTACTACGAAGGGGAGGCGCGCCAGAAGCGCTAGCGATGGCCGTCGTGGTCTCCGGGTAAGGAGTTCGTTGCCTATGTTGCTCCAGGCTGAACAATCCCCACAGGTGCGCGTCAAGCCGGCGAGCCTGCGCCTCTCCCGGCACCTGAAAGAGTTCTGGTGGATCTACCTCATCCTCATCGTCGTCGGCGTCTTGCTGATGGCGCCGCTGGTCTGGCTGATCTCCTCCAGCCTGAAGGACCAGGGGAAGATCTTCACGATCCCGCCCGAATGGATCCCCACTCCCGTGCGCTGGAGCAACTACCGCACGGTCTTCGAGCAAATCCCCTTCGGCCGCTTCTACTGGAACTCGGCCGTCGTCACCTTCTTCGCCACCACCGGCAATGTCGTCTCGGCCAGTCTGGTCGCGTTCGGCTTCGCCCGGCTCCGCTTTCCCGGCCGCGACGTCCTCTTCCTCGTGTTGCTTTCGACCGTCATGATCCCCTATCACGTGACACTGATCCCGACCTACGTGCTCTTCCGCGAGCTGCACTGGCTGGACACCTTCCTGCCGCTGACCGTCCCGGCCTGGATCGGCGGCTCGGCCTTCAACATCTTCCTGCTCCGGCAGTTCTACCTGCGGCTCTCGCTCGAGCTGGACGACGCCGCCCGCGTCGATGGCGCCGGGCCGTGGCGCATCTTCTGGGACGTCGTTCTGCCGCAATCCAAACCCGCCCTCGGCGTCGTCGCCATCTTCTCGTTCCTCGCCTCGTGGAACGATTTCTTCGCCCCGTTCATCTACCTGAACACGACGGAGAAGTTCACGCTGCCGCTCGGTCTCCAGCTCTTCCAGAGCACGAACTCGACCGAGTGGAACCTGCTCATGGTCGCCTCGGTGATGACCGCGATCCCTTGTGTCGCGCTCTACTTCGTCGCCCAGCGCTACTTCATCCAGGGCGTCGTCTTCACGGGCCTCAAGGGATAATCCCTCACGCGAAAGGAACCTATCCGTGCTTCTCGTGCACAATCCGGCCGATCCCAGCAGCCGCTTCAGCCAGTTCCTGCGCGAATTGCTCACGCTCGAAGGCTTCCTGGACGTCGAAGCGGTGGATGCGGCCGATGTGCCGGCCCGGCTCGCCGCGCCATCGACCGAGACAATCCTGCTGCCGCGGACCAATTTGCCGGCCGCGACCAGCGACGCGATCGTCGCGCATCTCCAGGGGGGCGGCCGGCTGATCGCGCTGCAGCCCGACACGGTACTGCTCAAGCGGCTCGGCTGCGCGCCGTCCTACGCGGCGATCCGCCAGGGCTGGCTCACCTTCGGCGAGTCGGATCTGCTCGCGGGTTTGCCGCTCGATCCGGTGCAGGTGGTCGTGCCCAGCATCCAGTGGAGCGCGCCGGCGAGCGCGACCACGCTGGCGACCGTCACCGATCGCGACGATCCCTTCGCCCGCACCGATGGCATCACGCACCTCCGGATCGGCGATGGCGAGGCCGTGCTCGTCGCGTTCGACCTGGCCAGGGCCGTCGCCCGGCTCCGGTTCGGCAACCCCGAGCTGGATGACACCTTCGTGCGGGCCAACGACACGATTCTGCGCCCGCACGAGCTGCTCATCGGCACCCTCGATCCGCGCCAGCTCCAGACGGCCCAGAACGACATCCTCACCGCCGTCCTCGGCCGCGTGATCGAGACCTTCGCGCCCCAGCCGCGCATCTGGTACTACCCCAATCCCGAGCAACGCAGCGCGTTGCTCCAGACCAGCGACGATGACTGGTCGACGATCGACCAGTTCACGCACATGATCGACACGCTCAAGCAGTACGACGCGACATGCACCTTCTACGTCGTCCCGAACAGCTATCTCACGACCGCCCATCTGGACCGGTGGGAACAGGCGGGGCACGTCTTCTCCGTCCACCCGGCCACGGAGAGTGAGGCGCAAGGTGGACCGGCGCCGGATGCGCCACAGACGCTGTGGGTGCCGGAGATGGTGCGCGCGAACGTCGAGCGGCATCGGGAGCAGTACGGCCGGCCGGTGAACACGATCCGCAATCACTGCATCCGCTGGGCGCACTACCACGAGCTGCCCCGGCTCCACGCCGCGCTCGGCATCCGGGCCGAGGCGAACTACTTCTGCGTGCCGCCTTTCCCCGTCGGCTTCCTCTGTGGCTCCGGCCGGCTGCTGCCCTATGTCGAGGAGAGCGGCGAGATCATCGACCATTACCAGATTCCGAGCGCCTGGACCGAGGAGGCGTTGATCAACCCGACTCACTCCGCGAGCATGAACTGGATGCTCGGCCGGGCCCGGAACGAGACGAATGCCATCATCCAGCGCGCGGCGCAACGCTACTTCACGCCGGTCACGGTCAATTCACACCCGGTCAGCTTCGCGACCTATTCGCAACCATTGATCGAGGACAACTGGCGCCACGCCCGCGAGCTGAACGTGCCGATCATCAGCGCGGACGCCTGGACAGCCTGGACGGACGCGCGCCGGGCGCTCGCGCTCGCGCGCCGAGACGGTGGCTGGACGCTGCGCGCCGACCGGCCGATCCCCGAGCTGACCGTGCTGCTGCCCGCTGGGACGAGCGCGGTGGCCGATGGCGCCACCAGCCTCCAACACATCTGGGGACGGTCCTACGACGCGCTCCGGCTGACCAATCTGGCCGCCGGGGAAGACCGCGCGATCAACGGCGCCCCGGTTACCGCCGGACACGCCGGATGACGGCACTGGTCAATCTCGCCGTCATCGGCTGCGGCGATGTCGCGATGCACCGCCATCTGCCGGCGATCCGGGCGAACCGGATGGTCCGCCTGGCCGCGGTTTGCGACACGGTCACGGAACGTGCCGAGAACGCGGCGCAATTCGGCGCCGGCCGGGTGGTCATCGATCCGGACGCGATCTTCGCCGACAAGGCGATCGATGCGGTCGTCATCGCGACCCCGCCCTGGGTGACGCCTGCCTTGACGATCGCGGCCCTGTGCGCTGGCAAGGACGTGCTCTGCGAGAAGCCAATGGCACTGACGCTCGCCGAGGCGCACGCGGTGCGCGAGGCGGAGCGCGCGTCGGATCACTTCGTCCAGGTGGGCTTCGTCCTGCGCCACGGACCGATGTTCGGCACGCTCCGCCGCTGGATCGCGGAGGATCGGCTCGGATCACCCCTCTCCCTCCGCATCGGCGTCTTCGACGAGACGTACGACCCGGAGGGCAATCCGGCGCACTACGCGCGCATCATGGCGACGCTCGCGCACGGCGCGCCCTGCATCCACGACGGCGCCCACACGATGGACCACCTGCACTATCTGCTCTCTGACCGCGCGGCCCGCATCGCTGGCTGGAGCCGGACGACGCGGCCCGAGTTTCCGCGCCCCAACTACAACGGCGCGCTCATTGCGTTCACGGGCGGACACGAGGCGCGAGTCGAGATCGGCTGGTTCCTGCCAACCTTTCCGCCGGGCGAGTGGAACATTATCGGTCCGAAGGGCATGGCGACATTTGATCAAGCCAAGGGCGAAGTCGTGCTGGAGAGCGAGTCGGGCACCGAGCGGGTCGCGCTCGACGAGGAGTGGATCCCCTCCTGCTTCTGCCACCAGCTCGACACGTTCGTGCAGGCGGTTCGCAGCCGTGTTCCACCCGAGCCGGGATCACGGGCCGGGTTAGAGAGCCTGGCGCTCTGCCTGGCGTTCGAGCGGGCGCTGGACCCGGCGCTGACCGTCCACGAGGTTGCCTACGCATGAAGATCACGGCGATCGATACGACGCCCATCAATGTTCCGATCGTGCCTGAGCGCGCGACCGTCGGCGGCCGTGGCAAGCACACGACCTCCCCATTTCTCATCCTCCAGGTGCGCACCGACGAGGGCATCACCGGGTTGGGCGAGGTCTCCTGCACGCCGGTCTGGAGCGGCGAGGATCAGGTGAGCGCGGCGCATTTCATCGAAACAGTGCTGGCGCCTATCGTGACCGGCAGGGACCCACTCGCCATCACCACTCGCGCGGAGGAGATGCGCCGCGCCCTGGCCGGCAACCCATTCACCCGGGCCGGGATCGAGATGGCGCTCTGGGACATCCTCGGCAAGGTCACCGGGCAACCGCTGCACGTCCTCCTCGGCGGCGCCGTGCGGGACGAGGTGCGGACCAAGTATTCCGTTTCCGGCCTCGAGCCGGTGAAGGCGGCAAAGCTGGCGGCCTGGGCGGTGGAGCAGGGGTTCACCGCGATGAAGGTGAAAGTCGGCATCGAGCCGGAGAGCGACCTCCGACGCGTTCGTGAGGTGCGCGCGGCGGTCGGTGACGACGTCCTGCTCGGTATCGACGCCAATGGCGGCTGGGACGTCGCGACGGCGACGTCGCTGCTGCCACGCCTCGCCGAACAGTGTATCGCCTTCATCGAACAGCCGGTGCCGGCGGGCGATCACCGCTGGCTGGCGCGAGTGCGATTGCAGAGCGCGGTGCCGGTCATCGCTGACGAGAGTCTCTCGACGGCGCAGGACGCCCTGGCGCTGGTCGCCGCCGAGGCTGCCGACGCCTTCTCGATCTACGTCGGCATGGGCGGCGGCATCCGGGAAGCGACCTCGATCGCGAGTGTCGCCGCCGCCGCCGGGCTCGCCTGCACGATCGGCAGCAACCTGGAGCTTGGCATCGCGCAGGCGGCGATGATTCACCTCGCGGTCGCCCTTCCGTCGGTCAAGCCCGAGCGAATTCCATGTGACATCATCAGCCGCTTCTTCTATGAAGGCGACATTGTGCAGCCGCCACTGCCGGTCGCGGGCGGCGTCGCCGGGCCGCCCAGCGGGCCCGGGCTCGGCGTGGAGCTGGATGAGGCGGCCGTCGCGCGCTACCGGGTCGGTTGACGCCCGCTCCACGAAGCAATCCTGACGATCTTCGTGCAAGCGGTCATGGTACAGATGGCAACAGTGTCCGCGGCAATTGGAAGAGGGATAAGCGCATGGCGACGAAAACGACAGCGGAGCGGAGTACCTACCAAATCCGGGCGCTCGAACGCGGTCTCGACCTGCTCGAAGCCTTCACCCCCGCGAGCCCCGAATACTCCGTCGCCGACCTCGCCGCCGCGACGAATCTGCCCAAGCCAACGATTGTCCGGCTGCTCTCGGTCCTCGCCAGCCGCAGTTTCGTCGAACACGTCCCGGATTCCGACCGCTACCGGCTCGGGGTCAAGGCGCTGGAGATCGGCAGCGCCTACCTGCAAAGCACATCGCTGGAGGCGGAAGCGAAGCCGATCATGCAGCGGCTGGCCGATCACACGAACCAGACCGCGAATCTCGGTATCCTCGACCGCTTCGATGTCGTCCACGTGCAGGTCGTGGCGCCGGACCGGCCGGTGCGGTTCTGGGCGGAGGTTGGCAAGCGTGAGGACGCCTATCTCTCCGGTCTCGGCAAGGTGCTGCTCTCCGGGCTGGATGAATCGCTTTTTGCGGACTATCTTGAGCAACCGCGCACCGCGAAGACCCCGAACACATTGGTTGACGCCGGTGCCCTGCGGCGCGAGATCGAGCGCTCGCGGGAGCGCGGCTACGCCCTGGACGACGAGGAGTCGAATCTCGGCGTGCGCTGTGTCGCGGCGCCGATCCGGGATCGCACCGGGCGGATCATCGCCGCGATCAGCATCTCCGGAGTCCGCATGGAATTCGAGCACGACCAGATGAGCCGCTACATCGCCGACGTGGCCAATGCCGCGGCCGATATCTCCGCGCGCCTCGGCTTCTTCGGACAGGAACGTCCGTAGGCTGGCACTATCCCAGGTCCGGGATATCGACGAGCCCGCCGCCCTGATCGGCCGATTGCATGGCGCAGATGAGCGGCACGATCGAGGCGGCCGCCTCCCGCGGACCGAGCGGCGGCTCGCGATCCTCGCGGATGGCGGCCAGCAGATCGCGGGCCTGCTCGTATTCCATCGTGCCGTGTCCGGCCGCCGACACAGTCGCGGCGAGCCGCGGGTTCGTCCAGTTGGGCAGCGTGACGGGGATCATCTGCGCGGTGCCCGTCAGCTTGTTGTGGTAGAGATAGTTGGTCGTCAGGCCACCCGGCTCGCCCTGCTGGCGCGTGCGCTCGAATGTGCCTTCCGTCCCGTAGACCGAGTAGTAGAGGCAATAGGGTCGCGCCATGGCATACGAGACGGTGACCTTCGCCGTCGCCCCGCTGGCCGCCTGGAAAATCGCCACCGTCGTGTGCGTCGTGCCGTATTCCGTTTGCTGGGCGGCGTGGAAGGCCGATGCCTTGGTGAATGTGACCCCCATCAGCCAGCGCAACGTGTCCAGTGCGTGCGGTCCGCCGCCGAGGAGCGTCGTCTGTGGCCGATCGCCGGTCACGCGCCAGTGATCGGGCTCTCGCTTCCAGATGTCGTCGCCGAGCGCGTGCAGATACTCGCCCTCGCCGTAGAAGATCTCGCCCAGGTCGCCGGCCGCCAGCAGGCGCGCGACATCTTGCAGGCAGTGGGCGTAGCGCACCTGATTGCCCAACTGGTATTTCAGACCGGTCCTGTCCGTCAGCGCGATAATGGCCCGGCACTCGTCGATCGTCGTCGCCATCGGGATTTCGCTGAGCACATGCTTTCCGGCCTCCAGTGCGCGCAGCACATGCTGACCGTGGAGATGATCGGGTGTGGCGATGACGACGAGATCGACGCGCTTGTCGTCCAACAGCTCATCCAATGAGCCGTAACCGCGCTCGATGCCGGCCTCGGCGGCGACGCGGGCGCGGAGGTCCGCCTTCTGGTCACAGACCGCCACCACCCGGCAGCCGGGTAGCGCCTGGAACGCCCGCAGATGTGATCGCCCCTGCCCCAACCCGACGACCCCGACCCCGATCTCGCTCACCGACCGCTCCTCATCATGTGCCCACCGGTTCGACATGGCCAACCAGGGGTCAGAATAGTGGAACGGCGTTTCATTGTAAATCGGCTCGGTGGTCCGCTCCGCCGGCGGCGCCGTGCCAACGGCGCTCGTCCGCTTCGGGCGGATCCGCGTCGCCGTCAGCTGCGCCGCGATCGGCCATACCTGCTGGCTGGAAAAGCTGACGGTCCAGCAGTTCGACCAGGTGATCGCCATCAACCTGCGCGGCCCGGTCCTCGTCGCCAAGGCGATCTGGCCGGCGATACGGCAGCAGGGCGACGCCTGGCGAGGCGGGTACAATGAACGAAAGGCGCGCCGGGCGACGATCGCCCGGCGAACGCGCCGTATCGAGGCACGCTACGGGGGCTCGGGGGAGCCGGGCTGAGAGGGCGACCGTCATTCCGTCGCCGACCGTTCCACCTGATCCGGGTAATACCGGCGCAGGGAGGCTGTCCGCTTGCAGACCGCGTCGCACACCCAATCTCCAACCCACGATACCGTTACGCTACAGCGCTTGACGCTCGACCGCGTCTCCGCGACCTACGTCGAGCGAGGAACGACGCTCGTCGCGTTGCAGGATGTCTCACTGACCGTTCAGGACGGCGAGCTGGTCGCCCTGATCGGCCCGTCCGGCAGCGGCAAGAGCACTTTGCTCGACATCGTCGCCGGGCTCTACCCGCCCTCGGCCGGTCGGGTCCTGCTCGATGGCGAGGTCACCGAGACGCAGGAGCGGCTCGGCCGCACCGCCTACATGCGGCAGCGCGATCTGCTGCTCCCCTGGCGCTCGGCGGTCGACAACGCCGCGCTGGCGCTGGAGGTCCACGGCACGCCCCGCCGGCAGGCGCGCAAGCTGGCCCGCGCCCGCTTCCCGGAGTTCGGCCTCGCCGGCTTCGAGAATGCCTGGCCGGCGCAGCTCTCCGGCGGCATGCGGCAGCGCGTCGCCTTCCTCCGCACCGTCCTCGCCGAGCGGCCGTTGCTGCTGCTCGACGAGCCCTTCGGCGCCCTCGACGCTCTCAACCGGGTGGCGATGCAGACGTGGTTGCTGGAGATGTGGGAGCGCGAGCGGCGCGCCGTCCTGCTGGTGACGCACGACGTCGATGAGGCGGTCTACCTGGCCGACCGTGTCGTCGTCCTGACCGCGCGCCCCGGCCGCGTCGCCCACGTCGAGCCGATCGCTCTGCCCAGGCCGCGTCAGCGCGACATCGTCACCTCGCCGGCCTTCCTGAAACACCGGGCGACGCTGCTCGACGCGCTCGGCCTGCTGCGCGGGAATGCGGACGGAGTGAGCGCGCGATGACCCGATTGCATCGACGCCCACCATGTCGCACCCTCGCCTCCCGTCATTCTGAGATCGAAGATCGAAGAATCCCCGCGCGAAGCGCATGCCCCGCAGCACTAACGTTGCCGTCCGCCAATCTCCTCGCTGTCATTTCGACGAAGGAGAAATCTCCCGCCGCAGCGGTGCTCTCATTCAAGGACAATCCCGGTGTGCTCTTCCCAATCCACCACGATCCGCCACCGTGGCCGGCGCTCGCATGCGCTCGAAACGGAGAGATTTCTCGACAGGCTCGAAATGACGGTGGACCCAGAATGCCAGGCGAGGGGGCGACCCAATGACCGCAGTCCGGCGCTGGATTTGGCCCCTGCTCGTGCTCGCGGTGCTCATCGGGATCTGGGAGGCCGCGGTCCGCATCGCCCAGACGCCGCGCTGGATGCTGCCGCCGCCGTCGGCTATTGCGGACACGATGTGGACCGACCACGCGCTGCTGCTCCACCACACGCGGGTGACTCTGATCGAGGTCGCGCTTGGCTTCGCGCTCGCGCTCGCGGCCGGCCTCGCCGCCGGCGTGGCGATCGACACCTCACGGATCGTCGAGCGCGCCATCTACCCGCTCATCATCGCCAGCCAGACGATCCCGATGGTCGCGCTGGCGCCGCTGATGCTGATCTGGTTCGGCTACGGACTGCTGCCGAAGGTGCTGATCACGGCGCTGGTCTGCTTCTTCCCGATCGCCGTCAACACGGTCGATGGTCTGCGCGCCGCCGACGGCGAGATGCTCTCGCTGCTCCGCTCGCTCGGCGCGGGACGCTGGACCCGCTTCCGGCTCGCCAAGCTGCCGGCGGCGCTGCCGTCGATCTTCTCCGGCGCCCGGATCGCGATCGCCTTCAGCGTGATCGGCGCCGTTTTCGGCGAGCTGGTCGGCGCCAGCGCCGGGCTCGGCTACCTGATGCAACGCGCGGCGGCGCAGTTCCTGACGGCGCGGGTCTTCGCCGCGATCGTCATCCTCGCCCTGATGGGCATCGGCCTCTTCGCGCTGGTGGCCGTCATCGAGCGCCTCGCCCTCCCCTGGCGCCGCTACCTCACCGGCGACGCCGAACAGTAACCACATCGCGGCGGTGAACCACCGCGGTTGTTGACCAAGAGTTTGGCTAATACAATAGACAAAATGTGGCCGGGTCTCCGGTCGCGGGTGTTCACGAGGGAGCCAGGCGATCATGACGAAGACGGTATCAGCAGCAGAGGCGAAGAACCGGTTCGGAGCCATCCTTGAACAGGTGAGAGAAGGGAATGAGGTCATCATCGCGCGTCACGGCAAGCCGGAGGCGGCGTTTATCCCTGTCGCGGACTACTACGAGCTCCAGGAGATGAGAAAAGCGCGGGACCGGGCCGAAGCGCTGCAGCGTCTTGATGAGCTTGAAAAGGAAATCAGCGCCCGGAACCAGGATTTGAGCGAGGAAGAGTCGATTGCCATGGCGGTCAGGCTCTCCCGCGAGCTCTTTCAGGACTATATCGATAGAGAACGACGGGAGTCAGGTCACGCGCACCGGCGGAGCGCATGAGGATACTCCTCGATACGAATGTCCTCATTAGTTACCTGATCTCAGCGCATCCGGAGCGCTCGGCCACGAGCGCGATCCTGCGTCTGGCGCTCACCGGTGAGATCATCTTGCTCTATGTGCCCGGAGTCGTGGAGGAGCTGAACCGGAAACTCAGCACGAGGGCTGATCTCGCTGCCCGGATTAGTCCTGCGTCTGCTGGCTCCTTGATCCAGTGGCTTCGCGCTCGAGCCGTGTTGGTCCAGCCAATTCCCGCACCGTATTCCGAAGTGACACGCGATCCGAAGGACGATTACCTGATTGCCCACGCGGTCGTCGCCGAGGCCGATTACCTCGTGAGCTGGGACCGGGACTTGCTCGATCTCCACCAAATCGACCGCGTGAAGATCGTCAGCCCGCCCGAGCTCCTTGCGCTCCTGCGCGAGGGGGACGCAGTGGGAGGATCTGGTGATGAGTGACCGCGGCAACCTGCCAATCTTCTCCGCGCACCTCCGCCAAATCGCCGATCCGCTCTGGGAGGCGCAGCATGCGCACCCGTTCGTGCGTGGCATCGGAGATGGCACGCTCGATCCGCAGCGCTTCGCCTTCTGGCTCCGGCAGGACTACCTCTACCTGATCGACTACGCCCGCGCCTTCGCCTACGGCGTCGTCCGCGCGCCCGATTTGGCGACCATGACCCGCTTCAGCGACCTGCTTCACGAAACGCTGGCGACCGAGATGGATCTGCACCGCTCGTACGTCGCCGAGTTCGGCGTCACCGTCGCCGATCTGGAGCAGGAGCAGAAATCCTCCATCACCTGGGCCTACACCGACTTCCTGCTTCGCACCGCCGCGACCGGCGACTTCTCCGAGCTCCTCGGCGCGTTGTTGCCCTGCATGTGGGGTTACAGCGAGGTCGGACAGCGGCTGGCGGCCCGGGGCATGCCCGCCGACGAGCGCTTCGCCCGCTGGATCCGGACCTATGCCGATCCGGAGTTCGCCAATCTCGCGGCCTGGTGCCGCGAGGAGACCGACCGCGTTTGTCAGGAGCTGCCGCACGACGCCCTGATGCGCGTGGCGAGCGCCTTCGTCACCTCCAGCCGCTACGAGCTCGATTTCTGGGAGATGGGCTGGCAGGGCGAGCAGGGCATGACCCGCTAACGCACCGCGGCACTCCCGAACTTCGGGAGTGCCGCGGAATCGTGTGCGTGTTGTGTGATCAGGAGATCGGACGGAACCCGTAGGTGCCGAGCTGGGCTTCGACCATGCGGCGGTCGAGCCGCGGGTCGTGCCGGCCGAGATGGGCCAGCTCCGCGTCGGTCGCCTCGACCGCGTCCGGCAGTTCGACCGTGCGGCCCAGCGCCCGCTCGATGCGGACGGAAATCACCAGGTAACGCTTGCCAAATCCAACGGTCATGTGAGCCACCTCCAGGCGTGGTTCTGATATTCACGACGGAGGAGCTTGCCGGCGTTTCGATCCGTCCGTGCGTTCAGTCATAAAACGTTTGAGCGGCGGCCGTGTGAGAGAAATCGGCCTGCTTTACGCGGTGCTCACGGCGGACGGCGCGGGGACCGCGCCGATCTGCTGCAGCAGCCCGTACCGGTCGAGCACGACCCGGATGCGGGTGATCTGGCCGTTCTTCGCATCGATGAATCCCATCACTGTGAAGTCAACCCGTCGGCCCGTGGCCGGGACGCCGAAGAGCGTGCCGGTGTGGCGCCCCTCGACCTCGAGCAGGGCGCTGACCTCGTTCCCGTCGGCGATGGCGGTCTCGACCGTAATCGTCCGGTCGCCGATCGCGCCGTAGAAGCCGTCCGTAAACTCGACGACCGGTTGCCGGCCTTCAATGGGAGCCATGCCCGCGATCTCCAGCACCGCGTCGTCCGCGAGCAGGTTCGGGTCCTCGCGTGCCTGCCGCTGGCCGTCGATCCAGGCGTTCGCCAACTGCATCGGGCCCATGTTTTCCTTCTCGGCCTGGGCGAAGCGCACATCATGAAGATGCGGCCGGCTCGCCGCGCTCAGCGTGAACGATCCAACGATGAGCATCGCCAGACAGATGTGCAGGATGGAATGGCGCATCGTCGCCCCCCTCGTTGCCGCGCCTCAGGCGAGGCCGGCGTGTTCCATTCGGACGGTGAATCGCACGACCAACCCGCGCAGCCGTCCGGTCCAGTCGCGGTGGCGCGGCAGAGCGATCGTCGTCCGATTGCCGTCGCGCTCCAACTCCAGCGCCTGGTTCCTCATCGCCTCGCCGATCAGGGCGCGCCGGTGAGCGTCGATGACGATGGTGTCGGCATGGGAGATGAGCATGGTGACCTCCTCGCTTCAGGGACGCCAGGGGTTCAGCCCGCGGCGGAATTTTGCTGTCATCAATCCCGCTCCGTATGCTGCGCCGTGGAGGCCCGGCGCCGCATCCGTAACTCTTCGTATTTGCGTGAAGATGGTCGCTGCCGCGCTACGTACACTGACCCATCTGCGTCGCCAGAAGGGCGCTGTGCCCGCGGTGGCGCCCCTCAGGCGGCGGGGGCCAGCGCCTGAGGGGTGATGGAAGCGGTCCATCGCGCTAGAAGGGCTCGCCGGGGCGACCCGTGCCCTGCGGGGGCACCGCCCAGGTCGGATCATGAGCGGCCTGCGCTCGCGTATCGGTCGCGCAGGAGGTGCTCGACGTCGGCGAGCCGACGGCGTTGAAGGCCGTACCGGCCATTACTCCGAATCCGAACAGGATGACGGCGACGATGGTTCGCACTGAAGCCCCGACATGCAGCGATGTCATGGTCGATCTCCTCTCCGTCGCATGGCGGCGATCTCCGTGCCCGGTCAGCGGACCGGGCACGGCACCAACGTGAACCTGCAGACGTGGCGGTACATCGGAGGATGTTCGTAATCGCCCGGTGCATCGAGCGGCGCCGGAGTACGACAAAGTGCGTAGATGCGCGGAGGAGTGCCTAGGTCAGGCCCAGACGGTGGGCGGCCGCTGCCGCCGCGGTGCGTGACGGTACGTCGAGCTTGGCGAGAATGGCGGTGATGTGGACTGCCACGGTGCGCGGACTGATGAAGAGCGCCTCGCCGATCTGCCGGTTGGACTTGCCCGCGGCGACCAGGCGCAGGATCTCGAGCTCACGCGGTGTGAGCCCATGGGGTGCTGGCTCAGCCTTGACCGGCCGCGCAACGCTGGGCGGTGTGAGCGCTTCGGCCACCGCATCGGCCAGCGGCATCGCCCGGCCGGCCGCGAGGGCGGCATCGAACGCGGCCTCACCGAGCGCGGCGCGGGCGCGTGCCGTCGCGGCCTCGTGGTGTTGCTGGCTCACCGGGTCGAGCGGCGTGTCGAGCTGCCGCGCCAGCTCCCCAGCGGCGCCGAGCATGTGCGTGGCCGTGGTGGGATCGGCGTCGGGCAGGCTGGCCAGGTTCTCCAGCCGCCACATCACGTTCCACCGGTGCCCGTGCGACCAGTGGAAGGCGAGGCTCTCGCGCAGCGCCGCGCCCGCGCGCTCGTCGTCACCGCGTGCCAAGGCAAGGTCGCTTGCGGTGCGCAGCGCCGAGGCGATGCCCCACGGGTGGCCAAGCGCCCGCCAGCGTTCCACCGCTTCGGCGATCGCGTGTTCGGCCAGATCTCGCTCCCCGAGCGCGCCCGCTACGTCCGCAAGCGACTCGCACGCCGCGGCCAGCCAGAACGGCTCGTCGAGCGCGCGAAAGCGGTCGCGCGCGTCCTCGAACGACGCGCGCGCCGCCGCGTAATCGCCCTCGTTTTCGTCCACATTGCCCTGCTCGAAGGTGAACTTGGCGAGGGTGTCACGATCATCGTGCGCGCGCGCGAGCGCCCGCCCTTCCGTGATCAGGAGGGCGGCCCTGTCGGTGTCACCCTGAATGCGCGCGAAGGAGGCGGCGACCACCTGGCAGGCCAGGCGCGATGACACCGGCAGGTCGCCCGGCAGCGCGATGGCGCGTTCGGCCCAGGCGCGTCCCTCGGTGAATTCGGCGCGGAAGAACCAGAAGGGGAGCAACGCGCTCACGAGGCGCAGCGCCAGTGTGCCATCGTGGTCGAACGTCCACTGGAGCGCGGCGCGCAGGTTGTCTTGCTCCAGCGCCAGGCGTTCCAGCCATCCCTCGCCCCAGTGATTCACCAGGTTTCGCTCGGCCATCTCAGCGAGATTGACGTAATACGCTGCGTGACGCCGCCGAATCTCGCCCTCGTCACCCTGCTCGGCGAGCCGCTCCTGCGCGAAGGCGCGGATCGTCTCCAGCATCGCGAACCGGGAGAGCTCGTCTGGTGATGAGATCTGCTCCAAGAGGCTTTGCTGGACGAGCTCATCGAGGAGATCGAGCGCAGCGTCGGCGAGAGTGGCGCCCGCGACCGCCTCGGCGGCGTCCAGCGTGCAGCCGCCGGCAAAGACGGCCAGCCGGCGAAAGAGGGTTTGCGCATCGGTCGAAAGCAGCGTGTGGCTCCAGGCGATCGTGGCACGCATCGTCTGGCTGCGGGCAGGCAGGTCGCGCGGTCCGCCGGCCAGGAGCCGGAGGCGCTCGTCGAGCTGGGCCAGGAGCGCGGCCGGCGGCAGGACGCGGACCCGCGCCGCCGCCAGCTCGATCGCCAGCGGGAGCCCATCCAGCCGGCGACACAGCTCGGCGACATCGGCGCTGTTCGTCGCGGTCAAAGCGAAGTCGGGAGAGACCGCGCTGGCCCGGGCGACGAAGAGTCGCACCGCCTCGGCCCGCCCGGCGTGATCCGGATCGGCGTCCTGCGCCGGGTCGGGCAGCGCCATTGGCCGCACCGGGAAGCGCTGTTCGCCGGAGAGGCGCAGCGCGGCCCGGCTCGTCACCAGGATCTTGAGCTCCGGGCAGCCCTGGAGCAGCTCGGCGATCGCGAGCGCGGCTGGCAGCAGGTGCTCGAAGTTGTCGAGCACGAGCACTGTCGCGCGCCCGTCGAGTAGGCGGATGAGCGCCTCGATCAGCGGAAGCTCGCCGCCCGGGCGCAGGTCGAACGCCTGGGCGATCGCGGCCGGCACGAGGTCCGGATCGCTCAGCGACCCAAGCGCGACGTAGACAACCTCATCGTCCAATTCCCCGGCAAGCTGGTGGGCGATGCGCTGGACGAGGCGGGTTTTGCCCACGCCGCCGGGACCGGTCAACGTCAGCAGCCGAATCTCCGGGCGCCGGAGCAGGCCGATGACGGTCGCTTCGAGCTCTTCGCGGCCGATGAAGCTGGTGAGCGGTGAAGGGGGCAGACGCCGCATGGCTGCTGAGTCGGGCATGGGCATGGTCCGGGTGGCCGACGAAATCCACCCGGATCATGGGTGTTTGGCATGCGTCCTGTCAACGTGTGCGAGTGGAAACCGCTTGGCACCAGGCCCAGTCGCGTTGACGGTGGCGGAAGTGGCGGCCCATGCTTCAGCCGGCCAGGACGAGATATCCGCTGACCAGCGCGACGACGATGAGCCAGGCGCCCCAGTCGATCAACGTGCGCGCCTCCGGCAGGGGGAGCGGCCGCCGCGGCAGGCCGCACGACCACACCCCGAGCGGATCGACCGTCTCGACCTCGCTCACGATGGCGGTCTCCCACATCTCGGCCAGCGAGCTGAACAGGAGTCGCCGGTCCGCCGCAATCAGCGGTGCGGCGGCCTGGTCGTCAACATCCTGTGCCACGTCTGTACCCCGTTTGGTGTCCGCCGCGATGCGAAGCAGATCGTGCCGATGGCTTTCGGCCATGGCGGTGTCCAGGGAATTGGTCACGATGAGCATGGCAGGGTTCCCTTCATGGAGCGTCCGCGCGCAACGACCCGGGACCCAGGGACCCCTCAAAAGCGCCGACGGCGATGCCAGGAGCGGATACGGCAGTCAGGTCTGATCCCGACTCCGATCATAGAGAATGCGCCGCGGCGCGACATCGTACAGATTGCGTAGTTGTCGCTCGATGAGCGTATAGGTATGCCTGCCACCGGATGCGGCGGACGGTCAACGCACGGAGCTGGGGTCTGCCTCACGCCGGTCCCGCTGGGCGATCCACCCGTCCAGGTTCTTCTGGCCAGGAATCAACCTACTCGCGCCGATCGTCATCTCCCCGTTCGCGCTCGCGGGCCGCGCGCATTCCACCGCGTCGCGTACGGTGTCACACCGCGCCGGCGCGGTCGCCGTCCAGACGACATCGACACGCACGGAAAGGTCTGCGCCGGAGACGTCATCATGCAGAGGAATCACAACGTGCGCGGCGGCGGAGGCGAGCGAACGATGGATCACCACGTCGGCGGGACGCACCTCCTGCCAGCTCGATCCGGAGATGAGCGGCGCCTCCCGACACACTGCGGCAACGCACAAATCCCGGTCTTGCCGGAGGGTGAGCCCGACCCGGGCGATAGTGGACCACCGCTGAATCTGGATATCGACCCGGGTCGTGATGCCCGCGGAGGTGCGCTCGAACTGCGCCGAGGCGGCGCCGAGTGACGACGCTGGTGACATTGCCGGGGCGTGACCGGCGAGGCCGGCGATCAGGAGCAACCCCACGACGAGATATTTGATCATCGCCTCACCCCACTTGACGTGAGCTCCAGCCTGATGAGCGTGGTCCAGGCCGTATCATCGCGTCGCGCGGGGAGAGTGCGCATCGTGAGACCTACGTATTTCGCTTGATGCGGTCCTGGGTAAGGCCGGATCTGGCGGCGTTGCCCAGACCGTCGTGGAACGAGTTGAGGCCGCTCTTCGCCGACATCCCGGGCAAGCGCCAGATCGTCGTCGCCACCATCGGACGGATACAGACTCCCTGTGGCGACGGCGTGCTGCTCTACGACTGTGCCGGGCCGGCAACCTGGCCAGCGGACAGGAGCGATCAAGGCCAATAGGAAGAGGAGGTGGGCAGGTGCCACAAGCGCCACGCGATCCGGCCGTCTGGCACGGTCTGTCCGGGGACCAGTCGCAGCGGACCGATTGCCACCTCGCCAATAACGATCGCGACACGCTGGCATCCGTCCTCGGCGTACAGGGAATCGCAGATAGGCGGTCCGCTCGCGGTCCACACGACATCCACCCGGATGGGGACATCGGTGTTCGCGACATCGTCATGGAATGTGACCGTGGTGTGCACCGATGCATGGCCGAGGAAGCGATCGAAGAGCGCGTCGATCGGGAGCACATCCTGGTAGCTGTAGCCGGAGATCACCGGCACCTCCTGGCAGACGCCGCCGATGCAGGAATGCGTGGTCTGATGGATCGAGAGTCCGACTCGGGATGATGATGACGCCTCATTAACAAAGACACTCACCTTGGTCTCGACGCCAGCGGCGGAGACCAAGAATCTGGCCGACGCAGAGGCGCGCAGCGAATCGGGGGACTTCGCTGGCGAATGGCCGGCGAGGCCAGCGAGCAAGATGAGACCGACGACGAGATACTTCATCGGATTCTCCCATGGCGCGGCCGGAACAGCCCTCCGCGGCCGCGATTCAACCGCCGACGATGAGGACATAGCTGCTGATGAGGACCAGGACGGTCCAGGCGCCCCAATCGAGCACTGCGCGCCGTTCCGGCCACCAGCGGCTGCGGTGACGGGGGTAGCCCCACGACCACACCCCGAGTGGATCGGCGAACTCGACTTCCGTGACGGCCGGAGCCATCCACAGCTCGGCGAGGGAGGTGAGCAGATAGCGCCGTTCCGCGTCCGAGGGCACCTCGGCCGGATGGACAAGCTCACGATTTGCGGTGATGTGGCAGCGAGCCGCGATCTGACGGAGTTCGCACCGATGATATTCGGCGATAGCGATGTCCAGATGATCGACCATGGCAATGGCTCCCTTCAGTCGAGGACACTTCGTGTGACCCGGCCCCAAAGGACCCATAGCATGGGGGACCGTCGCGGCTAAGGTGACGCCGGCGCCGGTCTATGCAATGGTGCCTCTCTATCCCGCGCTCATCGTACGCCGCCGCCCGCGTCGGCGCATCGTAAGGACTACGCATTTCCGGGAGCCGCAGTAACGCCGTTCACCAGGAGGTCGGCGCGCCGGCTGTGAGCGTCGCCGCGATGGGTTGTGCTGGACTAGCTCGCGGGCGTTCCCGCTGTGGGCGTGGCTTTCTGGAAGCCCGGGGCACCCACCGCCATGCGGTTGCCATAGACCGGTGGCAACGAGCCATCTGCCCCGAGCACCATCGTCACCGCTCCTTTGGCGTCGCGCAGCGTGACGCGCACGCGGGTACCGTCGTCGTAGAAGCGCTGCCCGTCCTCGCTGGCAACCGGGTAGCCATCGACGGTGACCGTACCGGTGAAGGCCCCGCTCGCGTCGTGCCTGTTCTGGACGGAGGTAAAGTGAATCCCCCGTTCAGTGGTAGGATCAGGTGCCCAGATCCCATTCTGTGGACTCAGGAAGGTGAGCGTGCCGTCGGCGCCTTTGCTGATTGGCGCCGATGATCCGAGGAAGGCACCATCGGCCATGATGAAGGCCGGACTCGGACCGTCAGGGGTTACTCCCAGCCAGATACCGACCATCGGGTGATCGGCCAATTCGGCGGGGACGTCCTGGGCGGATGCCTGGCTGTTCGTGGCCAGGGATAAGCCGAGGCTCCCGCCGGCGAGGGCGAGGATAAGTCCGGATGCGCCCAGTCCGGATATGGCGGTACGGCGAGAGACGCTCTGTTCCGTGGGTGATGGCATCGGGGACTCCTCTGCGTGCGGTGGCGTGTCGCTGACCCGATCCTGTCGATCAGTCGTGGCGCCAGCATGCGCCCGGCTGCCGGCCGGCACATCGGTAGAAGCTACCTAATCGCGGTGGGGGGCGGGACTAGGTATTCCCAGAGGGCTGGTCGTCGGTTGGGAGCCAGCCCTCGTCTCGCGCCCGCGCCGCGGCCGCGCGGCGGGTGGGAACGCCGAGCTTGGCGAGGATGCTGGCGACGTGGGCGTTGACCGTGCGCGGGCTGACGAACAGGGCGTCCGCGATCTCCCGGTCAGTCCATCCCACGGCAACGAGGCGGAGGACGTCGCGTTCGCGGGAGGTGAGCGGTCCGGTGCCCGCGAGCGGTGTCGCGGGCACGGTGATCGCGC
>JAICKJ010000033.1 GCA_025928015.1 Thermomicrobiales bacterium | reverse complement strand
CCACGTCGCGAAGCACGCGCCGGATGTCGCCGTCGCGCGGCTGGACGGGGGCATGATTCCCTCCTTCACACCGGTCGAGCACCCGCTGGCCGAGGTGGTGCGGGACGCGATCGAGCGTGGCTTCGGAAAACGGCCGATCGACATCCCGCTCGTCGGCGGCAGCCTGCCGGACGCGACCTGGACGCAGACGCTCGGTATCCCGTCCTTCCTCGTCCCCTACGGCGACCCGCCCCAGGCCAACCACTCGCCCAACGAGTCCTACAGTCTCGACCGCGTCTGGCAGGGCATGGCGACCAGCGCGGCGCTGCTGGCCCGGCTGGGCACGCCGATGTGAGCGCCCTCGTCTCGACGGCTTTCAGGCCCGGCAGACGCGCGCTCGCGCTCCTGCTCGGCGCGGCGTTGCTGCTTCGCATGGGCGCGGCCTGTTTCGGCGGCTTCTATTTCGACCTCAACGCCTTCGAGGAGTGGGCCACTTTCCTCGCGACCCATCCCCTCGCCACCTTCTACACCTTCAGCACCGGGACGCAGCCGGATCACCTGCCCGGCGATGTCATCGTCCTCGCCGCGCTCGGACGCGGCTTCGCCGCCGCATTCGGTGTCGCGCGCATCGACAGCGATCTCTTTGACTGGCTGCTCAAGATGGTCGGTGGCGTCTCGGACATCGTCATCGGCGGCTGCATCTATGCGATCGTCCGGCGATTGCGGCCAGGCCCGGACAACCGGGTGGCGCTGATCGCCGCCGCCTGCTGGCTCTTCAATCCGGCGGTCATCTTCATCTCGGCGATCTGGGGCCAGTGGGATGCATTCTCGCTCGCCCTCCTGATGCTCGCGGTCATGCTCCTCCTCCGCGGTCAAACGGTGCTCCCCTGGCCGCTCTTCGCCTGGGCCTGCCTGGTCAAGCCACAACTGATCGCCCTCGCGCCGATCCTCCTGATCTTCGCCGTCCGGGAACACGGGCTGGGCCCCAACCGCGGCGAAATCCGCCGGCTCGGAACGCGCACGCTCGCCGGCTGCGGCCTCGGCGTGCTGGTCGTGGTGGCGATCTCCTACCCGTTCGACGTCGGGCTGCCCGGCATGGGGCTGCGCTGGGATTTGGCCGAGCGGGTCATGTTCGCCGTCGACCGGCACACGCCGACGGTCGCGGGCGCCTTCAACCTCTGGGGGTTCATCAAGGGGCACACGGAAATCGAGACGACCGACCTCACCACGCGCGTCTTCGGCCTGACCGCCCGGTCGTTGGCGATGATCCTGACCGCGCTGGCCCTGACCGCTTGTTATGTCGCATGCTGGCGACTTCGGAGCGCCCGGATCGCGCTGATCTGGGGACTGCTCTTCGCGACCCTCACCCTCTACCTGCTGCCGACGCGCATCCACGAGCGCTACCTGCTGCCGGCGCTGCCATTCGCGGCCATCCTCGTCGCCTTCCCGGCACTCGGTCGGCTGCGCTGGCTCATCGCCGGCTTGACGGCCCCCTTCTTCGTCAGCCTCTACCTCGTCTACGACCAGTCGTTCCCGCTCCTCGCCATCCCGGACCTCCGCGCGCACCTCACCTACCGTTCGCTCTCGGCGCTCAATCTGCTCCTCTACCTCTGGGTGGGCGCCACTGGCATCCGGCTCGCATTCGGCGGCATGGAGCGGGCGCCGGTACCGCAGACGGGTCCGGTTTCGTTGCGCTCGCCCGCGGATTGACCCATGGTTGGAGCGATCTCCAGGCGTCTTCCTCGCAGGACGTCCGTTTCCTCCCGCCAATCCCCATCGCTGTCATTCTGAGGAACGAAGAATCTCCCGCCGCAGCGGCTTGCGTAACCAACACGAATGCCCATGACGGCAATGTCGGGAGAGATTCTTCGGCCTGCGGGCCTCAGAATGACAACCTACGAATTTCCGGCCAAGGGCATTGCACTCCCCCGTTCTGCCGGTACGATGACGGTAACCGCATCCGTCTCGGCGCTCGCGCCAACCAGAAGGAGTCCGCGTGAAGATCAAGGACCTCAAGGTGACGCCGGTCGCGATCGCCGACCCGCCCCTGCGCAGCTCCTTCGGCCGCCACGCGCCCTACGCGCTCCGGCTCGTCATCGAGCTGACCAGCGAGGACGGCATCACCGGCATCGCCGAGGCGCACGGCGGCGAGCAGGCGCTGCTCGACTTTCACCGCGCCCGCGACCTCGTCATCGGCCGGTCTGTCTTCGACCTGGCCCGGCTCCGCCAGGACTTGATGGCCCGCGCCGACCCGGTCCAACCGGACGAGCCGGCGGACGACGCGGCGATGGCCCAGGGCGGCCGGATCGACGTGCCGATCCGGGTCTTCGCCGCGCTGGAGGTCGCCGCGCTCGATCTCATCGCCATGGCCTGGGAGGTGCCGGTCTGCGAGCTGCTCGGCGGCCGCGTGCGGGAGACGGTGCCATTCGCCGCCTACCTCTTCTACAAACATGCCGGCGGCGGTGGCGCGGAGTGGGACGAGCCCCGCAAGGACCCCTGGAACGAGGCGCTGACACCGGAGACGCTCGTCGCGCAAGCCAAGCAGATGGTCGCTGAGTACGGATTCAAGAGCCTCAAGCTCAAGGCCGGCGTGTTGCCGCCCGAGGACGAGATTGCGACGATCCGCGCCCTGCATGAGGCCTTCGGGCCGGACGTCCCGCTGCGCATCGACCCGAACTGCGCCTGGACGGTCGAGACCTCGATCCGCGTCGGCGAGGCGCTGGCCGACAGCCTCGAATATCTGGAGGACCCGACGCCGACGATCGCCGGCATGGCCGCCGTCCGCCGCGGCCTGCTGGAGCGGGGCATCGACCTGCCGCTGGCGAGCAACATGGCGGTGATGTCCTTCGCCGACGCGGCCGAGGCGGTCCGGACCGACGCCGCCCAGGTCATCCTCGGCGATCACCACTACTGGGGTGGACTCCGCGCCATCATTCAGCTCGGGCAGTTGTGCGAATCGTTCGGGCTCGGCCTCAGCATGCACTCCAACAGCCACCTCGGTATCTCGCTGATGGCGATGGTCCACGTCGCCGCCGCGACGCCCCAGCTGACCTACGCCTGCGACACCCACTACCCCTGGCAGGATGCGGCGGACGAAATCGTCGCCAGCGGCCGGGTGCCGATCCGGCACGGCGAGATCCAGGTGCCGGTCATCCCCGGCCTCGGCGTGGAACTCGACCGCGACGCGCTGGCGCGCGGCAAGGAGCGTTACGAGAAGTGCGGGTTACGCATCCGCGACGACGTGGCGGAGATGCGCCAGCACGTCGATCCGGCCTGGGAGCGGGTCATCCCGCGTTGGTAACGAGGGAGGAGCAGATCCATGTCCGCCGCTGAGTGGCAATTCGAGGAGCTGGCGCGTTTCCCGCACCTGATCGAGGGTCCGGCCTGGGACGACAGCGGGCTGCTCTTCACCGAGTGCGACGCCAGCCTGATCCATCGCTACGACCCGGCCACCGGCCAGTGCACGGTCTGGCGAGAGCAGACCGGCGAGGCGAACGGGCTGATGTTCGACCGCTCAGGGCACCTCTACGCCTGCGAGGGCGCCGGCCGGCGCATCGTCCGCTACGAGCCGGATCGGACGGTCACGATCGTCGATGCGTTCGAGGGGACGCGGCTCAACAGCCCCAACGATCTGGCGATCGACGCCGCCGGCCGCATCTGGTTCACCGATCCGCGCTACACCGACGACCGGGAGACGATGGAGCTCGACCACGAGTCGGTCTTCCGCGCCGATCCCGGCCCCGGCGACACCTGGACCATCCATCGGGTCACCTTCGACACGACGCGGCCGAACGGCCTCCTCATCTCACCGGATCAACGCACGCTCTATGTTGCGCAGAGCGAGTACGGCGAGGGCAAGAAGCGCGAGCTGCGCGCCTATCCGATCGAGAACGACGGCTCACTGGGCGAGTATTCCGTGTTGCACATCTTCTACCCGCACCGGGGCATCGACGGCATGTGCCTCGATCGCGACGGGAACATCGTCGCTACCGCCGGCTGGCAGCAGAGCGGCCCCGGCCCGATGATCTACGTCTTCAGCCCTGAAGGCGAGGTGCTGGAGACGCATCCGGTGCCGGTCGACCGGCCGACCAACTGCACGTGGGGCGACGCCGATCTGCACACGCTCTACGTCACGACCGGCGCCGGCGTCCTCTACCGCGTCCGCACATCACGCCCGGGCCGCCTCCTCTTTCCCGCGCCGGGCCGATGACGTAGCGGAGCCAATTCCGCCTGTCAATGCGCGCCGGGAGGTGTATTATCCGCAAAGGAGCACCGGCTGGCCCCGCCGCCGGATGGCTCCGCCAAACTGACCGAGCAATCAGGACATCAACCGGGCACGAGAGACTGCCGGCCGGCCAGGCGCGGGAAGGGAAGCGCGTGGCACGGCGCGGCAATCCGGATGCCCATCCCGGACGAGGAATCGAACATGGCCCAGCCAAATCAAACCATCGTCAATCCGCTCACCGGCCAATCGATGCGTTTTCTCCAGACATCAGCGCAAACTCATGGCGGTCATCTGCGGGTGGAGACGACCCACCCCGCGCACGGCCCGATCGAGGCCGAACACCTCCATCCCCGGCAACAAACTTGCCTCGAAGTGCTCTCCGGCACGCTCCATGTCAAGATCAAGGACACGGAGCAGGTCGTCCCGGCCGGCCGGCGGGTTGTCATCCCGCGCAACACGCGGCACTCCTGCTGGAACGACGATGACGAGCCGGCCGTCGTGGCCGAGGACTACTGGCCCGCGCTCCACACCGAGGAGTATTTCGAAACCCTCTACAAGCTGGATCACGAGGCCGTGCTGAGCGCGAAGGGATTCCCCGCGCTGCTCTCCATCGTCGTGCTGGTGCCGCACTTCGGCCACGAGGTCCGGCCGAGCAATCCGCCCTGGCCGCTGCTGCGGGGGATGGCAATCTTCTTCCGGCCCATCGCCGGGAACTATCGCACGCTGCTCCCGGCCGAGATGCGCAACCCCTGGCCGGCCCGCTGGCGCGCCTGGAAAGCGGCGCTGCCGCGCGGGAATCAACACCGCCTGCCCACCGGCACGGCGGAATAGGGCACCTACCCGGGTCAAACGCGGTCATGGGTCAACTGTGAAGCGTGGACGTCGCGGAACGGGCACAACCCGCGCGGGATCGTCGCGCTTCCGTCACTGGTGACCGTCCACCGGCATGACCGCCACGCGCGGGATGACGGCGAGGTGGCGCTCATGCCGGCCAGCATCTTGCGAGCGATCCGGGATGATGACACCGTCGCGATGTAGCGCAAACGCGGGGGAGATGCGCGGAGTGACCGGGCCAGCTTCTGCCCGACCGCGGACCTCGATCGCGCGTGGTGTACCGGAGCACGGCGTGGCCGCGCAGGATCAAAGGAGGTTCGCTCATGACCCGACGCGATGATGATCTCCAGCATGTTCCAGGATGGCGGATGTCACGGCGGGCATTCACCCGCGCGGTTGGACTCGGATTGGCCGCGGCCGGCACGGCCGGCGCGCTGGACCTGACGTCCGTCGCGGCCGCCGAATCGATCTCCTTCGCGAACTGGGCCTCGGCCGAAACCGCGACCAAGGCCAACATCGACAAGGCGCTGGCCGCGTTCGCGAAGGCAAATAGCGTCACCATCAACAACATCGCGATCCCGTTTGATCAGGTGCTGCAACAGCTCACTACGATGACCAACGGCGGCAATCCCCCCGATGTCATGCAGCTCAGCGGCAACTGGCCCTACGCGCTCGGCGGCGCCGGGGCACTGGCGCCGCTCGACAAGTTCGCCGATTCCGTGCCCGATTATCGAAAGGATGCCTTTCCCAACAGCTTCGAGGTCGGCACGTACAAGGGGGTGCTCTACGCCGTGCCCTGGACGATCACCCCGCACGGATTCTGGTCGGCCAAGGACCTCATGACGCAAGCCGGGCTCGACCCCGCCAAGCCACCGACGACGATCGATGAGCTCAATTCCCAGATGGATACGTTGCGCGCCAAGCTGCCCGCGGACGCCTATCCGATCGGGATCGATATCTCCAAGACCGAGTACGCGCTCGTCGGCTTCTGGCCGTGGATTTGGACCTTCGGCGGGAATCCGATGGTCGATGACGGCAAGGGGAACGTGACGATCAACTGGGCCGACGACGGCACGGTCGCCGCCTTCCAATGGCTTCAGGACCTGGTCAAGAAGAAGCTGACCCCGCCGGATCAGGCGATCAAGGCCGAGCGGGAGCTGATGGCGAACGGCAAGATCGCGTTCAAGCTCGACGGCCCCTATCTCTCGGGCATCTTCGCCAACACCAATCCGAAGCTGAGCACCAAAGCCGCCGTCAATGAGCACTTCGAAGTCACGACGACGCCGGTGCTGAAAGCGGGCAACAAACCGGTGACCGCCGCCGATATCCACAATCTCGGCATGTCCTCGCAGGCCAAGGACAAGGATCTGGCCTGGAAGCTGATCCGCTTCCTGACCACGAACGCGGAGGTCATCAAGACGTTCCTCATCCCGCAGGGCGGCATGCTGCCGATCAAGAGCTACAACTCGAACGCCGCGTATGGACCGTCGTACGCGGACAAGATCGACCAGGCGTTCATCAACGACGTGATTCCGACGATGCGTCCGCCGGCCTACGGCCCCCGGTACAGCACCGCCGCGACCTTCATCGTCACAGCGCTGCAGGAGATCGCCGGCGGCGCGGACGTCAAATCGCGGCTGAAGCAGCTCAACGACGCCGTCAAGACGGTATACAGCAGCTAGGCCGAGGCCCTGAACGGCGCCGCGTCCGATGCCCTGTCGAACGCGGCGCCGTTCAGGCAAGGGCTGCCGGAGGGATCGTGGCCGAGCAAACCACGAGCTACCAGGACGAGCCGGCCACGCGGTCGCGGTTCGGGATGCCCGCGCCAGGACAGGCGCTGGAGGGGCCGCTGCTTGCCTGGATCCTGCTGGCACCGGCGCTGCTGCTCCTCATCGTCGTCATCTTCTATCCCGTGGCCCACACGATCTGGCTCTCATTCCACTCACTCAATCTCTCGGAACCGCTGAACAATCACTGGATCGGTTGGCGCAATTACAAGAACATCCTCACCAACCCGGTCTTCGGCTTCTGGAACGCGGTCCGCTTCAGCATTCTCTTCAGCGTCGCCGTGACGGTCATCTCCTTCGTGATCGGGTTCGCGTTCGCGCTGATCCTCAACGAGCGGATCAGGTTCCAGACGCTCTGGCGCGGCCTCGCGCTGATTCCGTGGGTCATTCCCTATGTCGTTGTCGCCTATCTCTTCTTCTATATGTTCAATTCCCAGTACGGCATCGTGAATGACGTCTTGACCTCGATCAATCTCTTCGGCTGGCGGCCCGTGCCACACCCGCTGGGCTGGTATGGCGGCACCGGCACGCTCGCCCGCGTCGCGGTGATCACCGCCGCGATCTGGAACCGCTTCCCGTTCTTCACGCTCATGCTCCTCGCCGGCTTGCAGACCTTGCCCCAAGACCTCTTCGACGCCGCCAAGGTCGATGGCGCCGGCGCGTTCGCCCGCTTCAAGCTGGTGACGCTACCAGGTCTGCGCGGCATCATCGCGGTCGTCACGACGCTGTCGCTCATCTGGAGCCTGAACGAGTTCGCCATCATCTGGGCAATGACAAACGGCGGACCGGGCGTCGCGACCGACAATATGGTGATCCATATCTACCGGGCGGCGTTTATCGAGCAGGGAATCAGCCGGGCGGCGACCATGAGCACGGTCTGGCTCCTGATGCTGCTCGTCTTCACCTACTTCTATGTGCGGATCATGGAAGGGAAGGCGGGCGTCGAATGAGTGTCCATGCCCTGACCCCGAGAACACGGAAGCGGATCGGCCGATTCTTTCTGTACGTCGCGTTGGCGATATTGATGGTCTATGCGTTCTTCCCGACGTTTTGGCTCATCTCGACCTCGCTCAAGCCACAACTCGAAGCGTTCCAGAATCCTCCGACCTGGATCCCCCACACGATCACGTTCCACAGCTATCGCATCCTGCCGGAAGATCATGCCGGTTTCGTTCAGTACCTGAAGAACAGCTTCATCGTCGGCATCGCCACGACCGTGATCACGCTGATCGCGGCCGCCCACGCCGGCTACGCCCTCTCTCGCTTCCGGTTCCGGGGCGCGCGCTCGCTCGTGCTCCTCATATTGGCCACGCAGATGTTCCCGTACGTGACCATCCTGATCTCCCTCTACACGCTCTTCCGACAGCTTCACCTGCTCAATACCTACCAGGCGCTGATCCTCGCCTTCACCGCCTTTTCCCTGCCATTCAGCATCTGGATGATGAAGGGATTCTGCGATACGGTGCCGGCCGATCTGGAAGAGGCCGCGCGCGTCGATGGCGCCAGTCGCCTCCGCGCGCTCTATGACGTGCTGTTGCCGGTGATTGCGCCCGGGGTCGTGGCCATCGGCCTCTTCACGTTCCTGACCGCCTGGAATGAGTTGCTCTTCGCCTTGACGCTGACGAGCAGCCCCAATATGCGCACCATCCCGCCCGGCTTCGTGTTGACCTACATCGGGGAGTTCCAGGACCGGTGGCCGGATATGATGGCCGCGAGCGTCGTCGTCTCCATCCCCGTCATCATTCTCTTCACGATCTTCCAGCGCCAGCTCGTGCGGGGGCTCACCGCGGGCGCGGTCAAGGGATAGTCGCGGGAACACCGGCTCAGCTCGCCGCCGGCGGGATGTTCTGGTTCATGCGGAAGAGGTTGCCCGGGTCCCAGGCGCGTTTGATCGCCTGCAACCGCGGGTAGTTCTCCTTGTACGACGCCTTGATCCGGTCGTCTCCCTCCTCCATCAGGAAGTTCACGTATCCGCCAGGGGCGGAATACGGATGCAGGGCGGTCCAGTAGTCGCGGACCCACTCACGCCGGGCGGTCATGTTCTCCCGTTCCGGGTCGATACCGGCGATGATGTGAGTGAACTTAACGTCGCGGCTGCGGAACGCGGTCGCGTCCGGCGCGACGTCATGCACCGCGCCGTCGAGCGGATAGATGTGCATCAGCGACTGGAACGTCGGCACCTGTGGCCCATGCTCCTCGTGGACCGCGATCGCCTCGTCGCTCAGCTCCGTCACGAAGTCGCTCTTCCAGTAGTGCTGCAAACCCTTCGGCAAGAGCGCGTCGAAGAGGCTGTTCAGCGCCGGGTACGGCAGCGGACCGGCGAGATCGAGCGCGACCGGGCCAGCCTCGCGAATCGGCTTGATCACCGCCTCCGCCTGCTCCAGCGGTCCGGTCCAGGCGACAACGATCGCGCAGGCGGTATGGCCGTGCAGGTGCTCGGGCACGAAGGGCGCCGGCGGCGCGATGTGAAAGCCGAAGAAGGCGCCCAGCTCGCGCGGCGCATCCGCCATGAAGTCGCGGAAGAAGCGCAGCACCTGGCCGCACGCTGACGCCGGGTAGAAGATCGGGCCGCCGTAGACGGTCGGGACCTCGTGCAGCGCGAGCTGCATGCCGGTGACGACGCCGAAGTTGCCGCCGCCGCCGCGAAGCGCCCAGAAGAGGTCGGGGTTTTCGTCCGCCGAGGCATGCACCAGCCGGCCATCGGCGGTGACCACATCGGCCGCCCGGATATTGTCGACAACCAGGCCGAACCGGCGCGTCAGGTGACCGAAGCCGCCGCCGAGCCCGAGGCCGCCGATACCGGTCGTCGAGATGATGCCGCCGGGCGTCGCCAATCCGAAGGGCCACGCCGCGTGATCGACGTCGCCCCAGGTCGCGCCGCCGCCGGCGTACGCCAGCTTCCGGCCGGGATTGACGTGGACGTTGCGTATCGGCGCGAGGTCGAGCACCAGACCGCCGTCATTCGTGCCGAACCCGGCGACATTGTGTCCGCCCCCGCGAATCGAGAGGGACAGCCCTTCCTCCCGGGCGACATTGACGCCGGCGATGACATCGGCGGTGTTGGCGCATTCCAGCACGGCCAGCGGCCGCCGGTCGATATTCGCGTTGTAGACGTGCCGCGCCTCCTCATAGCCGGGATCGCTGGCGCGGATCAGCCGGCCACGCACGGAATCCGCAAGCTTGTTCAGGGCGGATTGCAGACGGTCGGTCGATTGGGTCCCGGCGACTGTCGTTGCCATGAGGGTTGCTCCTCTCGCGCCGGTTGCCGGCGTTTCGGTGTGCTGGCGCTATGACGCGCACTGAACGAGCGGTTGACCAGCCTGGATCAGACCCGAGATCAGCACCTTGACCGGGGTATCACCCAGGTTCCGGGCGCTGTGGACCATGCCCTCCTCGACGAACCAGTCGCCCGGGTTGAACGTGATCTCCTGGTTGGCGCCCATCGCCGTCACCGGCGTGGCGGTCGTCTCGCCTTTGCGATAGATCTGCATCTGGCCCTGTTGCATATCGATCATGGTGAAGCCGAGTGTGCCCGATTCCACATTAACGACCAGCGCGCCGGGATGCGTGTGCGCCTTCAGCGAGCCGCCCGGCGCGAAATAGAGCTCGAGCTGCACGAGCGCCTGGCCCTGCGCGGTCTGCGGCATCCCTTGCCCGAGCATCGTGAACGAGATGCCGGTCGCGCAGGGCAGATCGAGCGATTGCGCCCCCGCCTGGTCGGCTTGAGCCGCGGCCGGCTGGATCGCCAGCGCCGCGAGCGAACAGATCATCAGCACTCCCAACAGCGTGCGGATGCCATGACGGAACATCTGCGAGTCCTCCGATCCGCTGGCGGTTTCTCCAGCGGGTGATGGTGAGACGGATGCCAGACATGACCCGTCTTCACGCTATCGCCCGCCGTCCGCCGCGCCCATCCAGAGAACTACGCAATCCCCGCGGCGCTCGCCCTCCGGTCACCCTGCGCAGAACTACGCAGACCGGCTCGATCTTCCGTCCGCCTGGACCAGGCTAGACCAACTGGTGTTGAACGGCGTAGCGGGTCGCGCCGGCGCGGGAGGTGACCTCCAGCTTGCCGTAGATCGAGCGCAGGTGCTGGCCGACGGTACGCGGGCTGATGAAGAGCCGCTCCGCCACCTCCGCGTCGGTCAGCCCGTTGGCGACCAGCGCCAGCACCTCACGTTCACGCGCCGTCAGCATGTCGGGCTCGCCATCGCCGGTCCGCGCATCGAGCACGGCCAGCATCGCCTCGACCCGTTGCGCCGCAGGCGCGGCGCCGGCCCGGACGGCGTCGGCCGCCGCGGCACTCAGTGACGCCCGCGCCTCGTCTGGTTTGCCCGACTCCATCAGCAAGCGGCCGAGCGTGATGCGCGTCTGGATCCGCGCATCGATGGCGCCGCAGGCGTCGGCCAGCGCGACCGCCTCGGTCAACTCGCACCGCGCGGACACGCCGTCGCCCTCGCGCATGGCGACGATGCCGGCGACCCGACGCGCGCCGCAGAGCGCGAGCGGCTGCATTGGCGCCTGCGCCGCGGCAGATGCCGCGTCCGCATGCATCCGCGCCTGTGCCAGCGACCCGCCAACCAGCTCCAGCCGCGCCCGGAGCGTCTCGTGCTCGGCCCGGCCGCGCACCGCGCCGGACCACGCCAGCCAGCGGCCGTTCGCCTCCAGCCAGGCGCGCGCATCGTCAAGCTTCCCCGCCGCCAATGACATGGCCGCCGCCAGCCGCTGCAGGAGCAGGCCGTCCTGCAGGACGACATCACCGGGCGGCGTCGCCGGCCCGAGCGGCAGCCATTCGCGCACGTACTCCCACGCCTCCTCCGGCCGGCCCTGCCACCAGGCGACCGGCGCCAGCGTCGTGACGATCTCCCGCCGCAGCTCGTAGTTCCCGCTCTCCGGGAAGCTGGCAACGATGGCGCGGGCCTGCTCCCAGCGGCCATCCAGCTGACACAACGCCAGTTCCGCCCTTCGTGCCAGCACGGCCGAGAGCAACGCGCCACCGGCTTGCTCCAGGGCCCCGCGTGCGCCATCCGCCGCCTGTCGCCGCTCACCCAGGTCGGTCGTCAGGAAGGGAATGACCACATCCCGCAGCTCGACCAGCCAGGTGAAGGCGATCACGGCATGGTGGTCGAGGCGCCGGTAGATCGTCCGGGCTCGCTTCAGTCGTTCGCGAGCCCGCCCGACGTCGCCCAGCGCGGCATCGACCATCGCCAGGCCGAAGAGACAATGGCCGGTCGCGGACATCACCAACGGACCCGACCCAACACCGTCAACGTGCCGCAGGAACGCCTCGCCGATCTCCCGCGCCTCGATCAAATGACCCGAGGCCGCCAGGAACCATGGCAATCCGCCACGACGGTGATTCACCCCGGCGGCGGCAAGGACATGAGCGGCCGGATCGATCTCGCCGGACTCCGGCAGGTCGATGATCGGCAGGGCGTCCGCCATCCAGTTGATGAGCGTCCAATTGAGCTGGCCTTCCTGCGGCGACAGAGCTTCGAGGTCCTCGATGCCAGCGCTCATCTCCCGCAACCCGAGCCGCCAGTCGTCGGCGAAACAGCGCAACAAGCCGCGCGAATAAGTCGCATCGGCTGCCAGCACCCGGTCGCCGGCCAGGTCGGCCAGGCGCGACGCCTCGTGGAGGCTGGCGATCCCGTGCCCAGCGTCGGAATAGCGGAGCAAACGGCCGCACCGGTAGAGCAGGCGAGCTCTGGTCAACTCCTCGCCGGGAACGCCGCGCAGCAACTCGGCCGCGGCGGCGAACCGTTCATAGGCCGTGCGCCAGGCATAGGCCCGCTGGGCACTTTCGCCGGCCCGGATCAACCAGGCGGGCGCGCGCTGGTCACGTGCCTGCGTGAAGTGATAGGCAACCGCATCCGGCGCCGGTTCGCCGGACGCCATGAGCGCTTCGGCCACCGCCCGATGCAGCGCCAGTCGGCGCGGCGGCAGGATCGAGTCATAGATCGCCGCCCGGGTCAGCGCATGGACGAACCGGATGTGCGTGCCGTCTGGACGCACACTGAAGACATGCGCCTCCATCGCGCGTTCGACGATTGCCAGCAGCGGGTTCTGCTCCTGGCCCGTCACCGCCATCCACAGATCGAACGGAATATCCTGGCCGATCACGGCGGCCATCTGAAGCGGCTCGCGCGCCTCCTCACCCAGCCGCGTCAATCGCCGTTCGATGACCTGCCTGAGCAGAGCGGAAACCACGATCTGATCGAGCGCCGCCACCGTCCAGCCCTCGTCCGACCAGTGCAGCCGCCCTTCATCGATCAGGCCACGAATCAACTCGACAACGAAGAAGGGATTACCTTCCGCGTGTCGTTCCAGATATGCGGCCAATCGTTCCCGCTCCGTGACCGGCAGACCAAACGACTGATCCAGGAACGAATCGACGTCGGCCAAGGACCAGCGGCGGAGATTGAGCTGGAGCCCGCCCGTCTCGCGCACCAGCGCGGGGAGCTGATGATAGAAGGAGAGTTGCCGGGTCAGCTCGTCCACACGGTAGGTCACGACAATCAGGAGCGATCGGCCCGCCAGGTGAGATCCGATGTGGCGCAAAAGCTCCAGACTGGCCGGATCCGCCCAGTGCACGTCTTCCAGAATCAGGACCGCCGTGCTTCCGGCGACGAGCGCGTCGAGGCAAACCCGGACAAGCTGGAACAACTCCGCCTGGTTGGTAATGCCGTCCAGCGACTGGCCGTCCTGGATGCGCGGCAGCGGCGGCAGCTCGCCTTCTGGCAGGTAGTCGTCGGCCACATCCCGCCAGAGACCATAGGGCGGTGTCGCCATCAGGTCATAACAGTGCCCGGTCAGCACCCGGGCACCCCGCGCTTCCGCTGTCTCCGCCAGGTCGCGTGCCAGTGTCGTCTTGCCGATACCAGCTTCGCCGCCAAGGATGACAAACTGGCCGGATCCGGCCTCGGCCTGTGCCAGGTGCTCACGCAAGAGGGCGCGCTCGGCCGATCGCCCGACAATGAGGGAGGGAGCGGAAGGACGGCCAGCCCAGAGGAGATCGGGAGACATGGGAGGACGCTGCCTTCGTGCGGATCACACGATGAAGCGAGGCAAATCGATCAGGTCCCGATCTCACAAGTATACCGCCTCGTCCCTCACCGCCCCCAACGGTGCCTGGACCCGGGCGATGATCCCCTCGTCCGGCCGCAGCATGACCGCGCCGGTGATCCGATCGCCAGCCCGGTCGTGATAGGTGCCGAGAACGACCTCGCCCTGATAGCCAGTGGTCCCGAGATCGAGTTGCTGCGTCGCGGAGCCGAAGTTGAGCGCGATCAGGTAGCGCTGGTCGCCGTGCTCGCGCAGGTAGGCGAGCACGTCGCCATCGGCCTTGAACCCGGAATAGCTGCCGATCGCCAGCGCCGGCGTCGATTGCCGCAGGGCGATCAGGGCGTGGACGAGGCTGAGCACCGACGTGGCCTCATTTTGCTCGGCCGCGACGTTGACCCGCGTGTAGTCCCGCGCGATGGGCAGCCAGGGCAGACCGGTGCTGAAGCCGGCGTGCTCCAAGTCGTCCCACTGCATCGGCGTCCGCTCCGGGTCGCGGCTGCGCCGGGGATCGTGCCGCCCCTGGGGATCGACGATCCGGTCTTCCGGGATGTCGACATCGTGCATGCCGATCTCGTCGCCGTAGTACATCGTCGGCGTGCCGCGCAGCGTCAGCAGTAGCATCTGCGCGACGCGTGACTGGGCCGTGCCGGCGCGTGTCGCCACCCGTGGGCGGTCGTGATTGCCGAGTACCCAGTTCGGCCAGGCACCCGCCGGCAGCAAGCTCTCGTAGTCGTGAATGACCTGCTCGAATCCTCGCGCGTTCCAGCGATGGAGCACCAGGCTGAAGTTGAACGGCAACTGGCACTCCATCAACCCATCCGATCCGTAATAGTGCATGAGCTGGTCGAACGGCAGATAGATCTCGCCGATCAGCACGCGATCCGGATACTCGTCGACGACCGCGCGCATCTCGCGGATGACCTCATGCACCTCCGGCCGGTTCTGCGAGTAGGCCGGGATGTACTCGAAGTAGCGGTTCTCGATCAGCGGCGCGTCCGGATCGTAGTCGGGATTCGGCGGGTTGTCGCGGAACTCGGCGTCCTTGATCAGCAGCCAGATGACATCGACCCGGAAGCCATCGACGCCGCGGCCCATCCAGAAGCGCAGGGCGTCGAACATCGCCCTCCGGACCTCCGGATTGCGCCAGTTGAGGTCCGGCTGCTCCTTGAGAAAGGAATGGAGGTAGTACTGCCCGGTCGTCGGGTCGAACGTCCAGGCGGGACCGCCGAAGAGGCTCTGCCAGTTGTTGGGCGGGCCGCCGTCCGGCGTGGGGTCGCGCCAGATGTACCAATCCCGCTTCGGATTGTCGCGCGACGACGTCGACTCGACGAACCAGGGGTGCTCATTGGAGGTGTGGTTCGGGACGAAGTCGATGATGACCTTCAGACCACGCTCGTGCGCGCCGGCGACCAGCCGGTCGAAGTCGTCCAGCGTGCCGAAGAGCGGATCGACGTTGCAGTAGTCGGCGACGTCGTAGCCGAAGTCGGCCATCGGCGACGGATAGAAGGGCGAGAGCCAGATCGCCTCGATGCCGAGCCACTGCAGGTAATCGAGCCGCTCGATGATTCCGGGCAGGTCGCCGGTGCCGTCGCCGTTGCTGTCCTGGAACGAGCGCGGGTAGATCTGGTAGATGATCCCGCGCTGCCACCATGTGTACTCCACTCCCTCACCTCCTTGACCGGGCGACACGAACCTGACACCGACGCGAATCGCACGATGCCGGCCACCTGATTGCGATTATTGTACGAAGCGCGGCATGTGACCCGGCCGGCGCATAGCGGGAGAGGACGACGATGAGACTGCAACTCGTGCGACACGCGACCCTGATGTTCGACCTGGCAGGCAGCCGGATCCTCGTCGACCCGATGCTCGATCCGGCCGGTGCGCGGCCGGCGATCGCCAACACGCCCAACCAGCGGCCCAACCCGCTGGTCGAACTGCCGGCGGACGCAATGGCAGCGGTCGAGAACACGGACGCGATCATCGTCACGCACCTCCACCAGGACCACTACGACCCGACCGCCGCCCAGAAGCTGCCGCACGACCGGCCGCTCTTCTGCCAGCCGGCAGACGCCCAGCGCCTGCAGGGCGACGGCTTCACCGACGTCCGCCCGGTCGCGACCGGGACGGTCTGGAAGGGCATCACGATCAGCCGCACCGGCGGCCAGCACGGCACCGGCGAGGTGGCCGAGCAGCTCGGCCCGGTCTCCGGCTTCGTGCTCGCCGCGCCGGGCGAGCCGGTGCTCTATATCGCCGGCGACACCGTCTGGTGCTACGACGTCGATCATGCGATCGCCAATCATCAGCCGGACGCAGTGGTCGTCAACGCCGGCGCGGCACGGTTCCTGACTGGCGAGCCGATCACGATGGGCACTGAGGATGTGCTGCGGGTCCTCTACGCCGCGCCCGAGGCGACCGTCGTGGCGGTCCACATGGACGCCATCAACCACTGCCTCCTCACCCGAACCGACCTGCGCGACTACGCCGCCACCCACTGGCCGCCCGAGATCCGCGACCGCCTCCGCATCCCCGAAGACGGCGAGTGGCTGGAGTTCACGTCGTGATCGCGCTGGACCGAGGCGCTGCGCACCGTTATGTTGAGTTTCCTTTCGTCACCGCGTATTCGACCTCGTCGCCGGCCCAGACCTCCTGCGACTCGGTGTGGAAGCTGGCGTTGGCCAGGTCATCCGGGGTGAGGCGGAAGTTGCGGACGTGCGTCATCCCGAGCTTCTCCATTACGCGGCGGGAGGCGGCGTTGTCTTCGTACGTACTGGCGACGACGCGTTGAATGTCCGGCCGCGCGAACGCCAGCGTGATCAAGTACCGTGCCCCTTCAGTGGCGTAGCCCTGACCCCACGCGGCCCTTCGGAACCGGTAACCGAGTGAAACCTCGGACGGCGGAGCGTCGTCATGCCGTTTCAGACTGAACCACCCGGCGAAGCCACCGGTGGCTTTCTCACTCGCCGCCCAGTACCCGAGCAAATCATCACCCTCGGACGCCCTGATGAACGCCGGCAGAATCTCATGTGCGACGACTTCCCGCGCGACCGGCTCGCCGCCGTTGAGGTAGCGCATCACCTCGGGATCGTTGTCCAGCGCGAAAAGATGATCGACGTCTGCCGGCGTGAAGCGGCGCAGGATGAGGCGGTTGGTTTCCAGCAACTTGGTCACACGTAGATCGCTCCAGCGGTTTGAGCACACTCGAAGGTCGGGAAGTCGCCCAACGCCCTGACCCAAACAAACCTTGCATTGCCAAGTACACTATCAGTAGCGGGCTTCGGGGTGAGTAAATGGGGACTCATGCCGCGATTCGCGGAGATCCCGGTCCTTTCCCGTCCGGGCGAAGCCCACTACCCTCTCTCCCTGCGATTCAAATACTTCACGATCCTGCGATGCATCTTTCTCCTGTCGATACGATGCATCGTTCCTATGGAACAGATCCGTGAATTGTCGCCGGGGGCAAAGACGACCTCGGTAAACCAGATTCCGTCGATACGAACATAGAGCTCAATTGCCGACGGATTCTTGAGTGACCATCCCCAGTATTCGTAATGTTCCAGAATCTCCTGCATGCGATCGAAGTACGGGCGATCCGCTGAATGCTCTTGGTTCATGAGCTGCAGCTTGCGCGCTGAAACGCCAACCACTTGTGTTTCGCAACCAAAGAGCATCTGAAGTTCACGTGGGAGCCTCAATCGCCTTCCCGGAAGCTCCCACGGCTCTATTGGGTCATCCTCCCGATCCCCCATCATCTACATCTCATCCGAAGTGCCTCCGCCACACGTAAGAACGAGCATGATCGCTCACCCCAATCGTAAATCGCCCACCGCTTTCACCCTGATCCGCGTCGCGTTGCCGGGCAGATACGAGAGCGGGATGTCCTCGACGTCGACGATCTCGACGCTCTCCGGGGCGGCGCCGGCGGTGATGGCGCGGTCGGCCGCTTCCTGGCGGGCCCGGCCGACGGCCTGGTCGCGCGTCTGGCCCTCGAGAGTGAAGACGCGGTCGACCTCGCCGGAGATTTGGGCGATGGCGGCCCCGACGGCGTTGGCCGCCTCGAAATGGTCCGGTTTCACGATCCGCGATGTGCCGGGCACGCGGTCGACGAGGATCGAGCCACCCCCGACGACGATCAGTGGCTGTGGCGCCGCGCTCGTCTTCATCCGGTCGACGCCGGTCGCGACCAGCGCGTCGATCCGGGCCAGCGCGCCTTCGACGAGCGCCTGGTCCAGGCCAGTAACCCGGGACGGGTCGCCGATCTCCGCGCGGCCGGCGGCGACGGCGATGTCCGTCGCGGTCAGCGTATCGCCGCCGAAGACCAGCGCCTCCGCGGCGATGCGGTAGCCGACGCTGCGCGGGCCGACCGCGTCCTCGGTCACGATCGAGCCGCCGCCGAGGCCGAACGAGTGGACGTCCGGCATGCGGAAGTTGGTCCGGACGCCACCGATAGCGACGGTCAGGGCCGCCCGGCGCGGAAAGCCCTGGACGAGCATGCCGACGTCGCAGGTCGTGCCGCCGACATCGAGCACAAGCGCATCGCTCAGGCCGGAGAGGAAGGCCGCGCCGCGCACGGAGTTGGAGGGGCCGGAGGCGAAGGTGAGCACCGGGTAGCGGGCGGCGAAGTCCGCGCTCATCAGTGTGCCGTCGTTCTGCGTCAGGTAGAGCGGCGCGGCGATGCCGAAGCCGGCGGTCGCCCGCTGGAAGGCGGCGACGGTCGTCCGCGCCAGCGGCCGCAGGCAGGCGTTGAGGATCGCCGCGTTCTCGCGCTCCAGCAGCCCGATCTGGCCGATCTCGTGCGAGAACGTCACATCCAGACCGGGCGCTTCCTCCAGGAGCATCTCCGCCGCGCGCTCCTCGGCGCCGGGGTTGACTGGCGAGAAGATGGAGGAGAGCGCGACGGCGGTGATCCCACGCCCGGCGATCTCATGCGCAATGCGATGCAGCTCGTCGCGGTCGAGCGGCGTGATCGGGCGACCGTCGAACTCGTTGCCGCCGTGGGCCATCGTCACAGAGCCGCCGACGGCGGCCGCCAGGTCGTCCGGCCAGTCGACCATCGGCGGCAGCGACTCACCGGCCGGCAGGCCGAGGCGGATGGCGGCGGTCGGGGCGAGGTGGCGGCGCTCGATGATCGCGTTCGTGAAGTGGGTCGTGCCGATCATGACGCCGGCGATCGCGCCCGGTCCGGCGCCGGATTCGGTCAGGACATGTGCCAGCGCGGTCGTGATGCCGCTGGTGACGTCGGCGGTCGTCGGCGTCTTCAGCTTGGCGCGAACGGTCGCGCCGTCCATCAGCACGGCGTCCGTGTTCGTCCCGCCGACATCGATCCCGATCCGCAGACTCATCATAGACCTTTCATTCATGTCGATCGCCGCTTGCCCGCCACCACGACCGCCCAGTTGACGGCACTGTGCGCTGCGGCGCACCGGCTTCGCCGGGGATTCTTCGGGGCTCCGCCCGCTCAGAATGGCGATTGTCGATCGGCGACGATCCCCGCCGGATGCCGTATCGTTGCGGCGATTATCGCGGCGAGCGGGATTCGGGAGAAGGGGACGCAATGGGGTGGGTGGTTGACGAGGAGGCGCTGGAGCGGCTGGCGATCGGGGCCGGGATTCTCGGGACGGGTGGGGGCGGGAATCCATACCTCGGGAAGCTGATGGCGCGGCAATTCGTGCGCGAGGGGGCGCGGATCGCGGTCGTCGGGGCCGAGGAGGTGCCGGACGATGCGCTGGTTGTCTCGGTCGGCGGCATGGGCTCGCCGACGGTCAGTGTCGAGCGGCCGCGCCGGGCGGACGAGTCGGTGCGGGCGATGCGCGCGCTGGAACGGCACCTCGGCCGGCAGTTCACGCACCTGGCGCCGAGCGAGATCGGCGGCAGCAATTCGACGGTGCCGATGGTCGTCGCGGCGCAGACCGGCCTGCCGGTGATCGACGGCGACGGCATGGGCCGCGCCTTTCCCGAGTTGCAGATGGAGACCTACGCGATCGACGGCGTCCGCCCAACGCCCGGCGCGTTGAGCAACCACCACGGGCACGTCGTCCTCTTCGACCGGATCGACGATGCGACGACACTGGAGCGCTACGCCCGGGCGGTGACGATCCAGATGGGCGGCGCGGCCGGATACGCCTTCCCGGTCATGTCCGGGACCGAGCTGAAGCGGTCCGTCATCCGCGGGACGCTCTCGCTGGCGATCCGGCTCGGCGGGACGATCCTGGCGGCGCGGGAACGACACGAAGACGTCATTGCCGCCGCGCTCGGCGTGACCGGCGGGCGGCGGCTCTTCACCGGCAAGGTGGTCGATGTCGAGCGGCGCTTGCTCGGCGGCTTCGCGCGGGGGAAGGTGACGATCGAAGGGCTGGGCGCCGATGAGGGCCGGACGGTCGCGATCGACTTCCAGAACGAGAACCTGATCGCGCGAACGGCGGACGGCGAGGTGCTGGCGGTGGTGCCGGACCTGATTTGCCTGGTCGACGCGGAGACGGCCGAGCCGGTGACGACGGAGCTGGTGCGGTACGGCTTGCGGGTGGCCGTCCTCGGCATCCCGGCGCCGGCGGCGTTGCGGACGGAGACGGCGCTACGGGTGATCGGGCCGGCGGCGTTCGGGTATGGAGATGTGGAGTACCGGGCGTTGCCGGGGGTGTATGGGAAAGGGCAACCGACCAGCAGAGGCGCCCGGCCCTAAAGGGATCGGGCTAGGGCGACAAAGCCCGGTGAACCGGGCTGAGGATGAGGGTGCGGATCGTCGGGGCGCACGGCGTGCGCCCGCCATCACCAACAGGTTGTTTCCCTCTTCGCAATCCCCTTCCCCGTCCTGCTGAGCTTGTCGAAGAATCCCTCGGCGAAGCCGGGCCGCCGCCGCGGACAGCTGCTGCGGCAGGAGATGGTTCGACTGCGCTCACCATGACGGGGGCGGGCAAGCGCTGCGCGCGGGGATGCTTCCCGTTGGTCAGCATGACGACCAACTGGAGTGGCGGGGCGGACGGGTGTGGTTGGGAACGAGGACGCCGCTG
>JAICKJ010000143.1 GCA_025928015.1 Thermomicrobiales bacterium | reverse complement strand
GGCCCTGCCCAGCCGAACGACCGTTGCCTTCTGGAAGCCCCTGTTGACGCCACGCTGAGCGGCGAAGCCCGAAGCATCCCCGCGCGCAGCGCTCCCTCTCGTCATGCTGGGGCGGGCTGGCAGCCGGGACCGATGGTGGCGGCGAGGCCGACGGACACATCCGTCCGCCCCTACGGCCGGTTACCCTTGCGAGATTGCGGGAGGAGACTACCGGGTCGTCATCGCGAACGTCGCGGCCGGTTCGTCGGCGGAGGCGTTGCCGGCGAAGACGACCACCGCGCGGAGGAGGAGACCGCCGGCGAGGGTCATGAGCGGGCCGGCGATGGCGGCGCGATTGCTCAGGCGCGGACCGAGGATGGTGCCGAGGACCGATGCCGTCAGCCCGAGCCGGTATGCCGGGCGAGCGACGAGGAGCTGCCGCGCCGCGGGGTCGGCCGCGCACGCGGCGGTCAGCACGCCGATCTCCGCCAGGCCGATCACCCGTTCGGCGCGGCCAAGCGTTGGAGGGTGCCCGTCGCCAAGCAGTCGCGCGGCGAGCATCGTCGCCGCGCCGCCGGTCGCGAAAGCGGAGCTGAGGAAGAGCGGACCGAGGAAGCGGCTCAGCCGCGCCCAGAGCGGCACGGCGGTCGCGCCGAGCAGGATCCCGGTGTACCCGCCGAGGAAGAGCGCCGGCGGCAGGCTGAGGACCGCGAGCGTCTTGTCGGAGAACTTGCCGCCGCGCCCGTCCGCCAGCACCGGGCCGAAGAAGCCGTCGCAGGCCGCCTCATGCAGCGCGCTCCCGCCGCAGACCGCGCTGAAGAGGAGCAAGGCCCAACTGCCGTGCGACATCGGCGAGCGCCGGTTCCAGTGGACGATCATCCGCCAGAACCGTTCCGGCCGGCCGAGGTCGAGGATCAGCAGGGGCGGACTGGGGATCAACGCGACCAGCGCCGCGTAGCGCCCGGCCCGCACAACCCGGTCATCGCCGCCGGCCAGGCGGGCGATGCTGGCGATGGCCAGGCTGCCCGCCGCCACGCCGCCGGTGAAGAAGTACCCCACGATCAGCCACCGCCAGTGCGACTTGTGCACCACCGGCGTCGTCACCCCCGTCACCACCCCGAACTCCGCCGCCGACACTTCAACCTCGGGCGCGACGATTGCTATCGGCGCCAATCCGCTCAGCGGTGGAATCCGCCGCGTGACGCCAGCCGGCTTCAGCCGGCTTCGCAGGTTGAGCGCGGCGGCTTTAGCCCCGCGCATGAGGCCAGCGCGGCCCGTTTGCCGCAATCTCTTCCGCCACCGGCTCACGTTCCCCCTCCCCGCAACGCCGTCGCGACCGCCACGCCGAGGCCAAGCGCCATCGCGCCGGTCGCGAGCAACCCCGGCAGCACCCGCCGGCTGGGCAGCTCCGGCCGCGCCGGCAGGTTGTAGACTTCCGGCGGCGCGGTCAGGACGAAGAGCGAGTGCAGTCCGTCGATGCCGCCAGTGCCACCTTCGTACTCATCGCCGTAGATATGCGCCTCGGCGATGCCCTGTGCTCGCAACGTCGCGACCCGCGCCTCGGCCCGGACACGCAGCTCATCCAGTGACCCAAAGACGATCGAATCGGTCGGACAGGCTTTGGCGCAAGCGGGCTCGGTCCCGCCGGCGAGGCGGTCGTAGCAGAGCGTGCATTTGCGGGAGATGCCGAGCGATTCACTCACCTGCGGCACGCCGAACGGGCAGGCCGGCACACAGTAGCCGCAGCCGTTGCAGATATCGGGCTGGATGTAGACCGAGCCGAATTCGGTCCGGATGATCGCGCCGGTCGGACACGCCTCCAGGCAGCCAGCCCGCTCGCAGTGCTTGCAGACGTCGCTCATCATCAGCCAGGCGACGCGCCCGCCCTCCGGCCGCATCATCGATTCGAGCAACGGCGGCGCGGTATTGGCCGCGTCGCACTCGATGAAGGCGACGTGCCGCCAGGTCGATGCGCCCAGATCGCGCGTGTTGTCGTAGCTCTGACCGGTGAAGTCGTAGCCGTCGGCGGGGAGCTGGTTCCACTCCTTGCAGGCGACTTCGCACGCTTTACAGCCGATGCAGACCGTCGTGTCGGTCAGGAAGCCGAAGGCGTAGCCAGGCACGGGCGTCGAGGTTGGCAATGGCTGTGCCGGCATGAACATAATCGTGTGCTCCACGCGCGCTGCCGCCGCATTGGCCGAGATGGTTCCGATGGTATCATCGATCGCTGGAAAACCCGCGCTCACCGTAACCGCGCGGGCACGATCCGGCGACGCACTCGCTTGTTGACAGAGGGATTCACGACCCGCATGGCGAAGAAGAACAACCGCAATGTCGGCCAGCGCGACGAGCAGTCAGCCGCGGCCGATTCGCCGTCCGCTGCCCAATCCCGGACCGGCTCTCACGCGGGACAGGCCCATCCGGCCCGCTCTGAACGTCGGGCGGAGATGGTCCAGAAGCGGCGCGACGCGCGCATCAAGCTGGCCGAGCGCGAACGACGCCGCAAGACCATGATCCGCGTCGGATCGGCGGTCATCGTCGTCGCGCTGCTCGCCGCGATCGGCTTCGGCATCTGGAACCGGACGCAGACGAGCGCGATGGAGAAGGCCGTCACGACCTATGGCGGCGATAACGCGGCCCGGAACCACGTCCAGGGCGCGGTGCAGTACGAGGTCATTCCCCCGGTTGGCGGCGATCACAACCAGTATTGGCAGAACTGCGGCTTCTATGACAAGCCGCTCTACAACTGGCACGGGGTCCACTCGCTGGAGCACGGCACGGTCTGGATCACCTATCAGCCGAACCTGCCGCAAGACCAGATCGACACGTTGAAGGACATCGCCAAGGAGTCGTACATCCTGGTCAGCCCCTATCCGGGTATCAACGCGCCGGTGATCGCCTCATCATGGGATCACCAGATCAAGCTCAGTGGGGCGAATGACCCGCGTTTGAAGCAGTTTATCAAGAAATACCGGCTCAACCCGAAGTACACGCCGGAGCTGGGCGCGCTCTGCACGATGGGTGTGAACACGACGATGGAGAGCGGCGTGCCGCAGCAGCAGCCACGCCTGCCGGGCACGCCGGAGATCGAGGGCACGACCGAGCCCATTCAGGGCGCGGCGACGATGCCGGCCGCCGCTTCGACGCCCGCGAGTAGATGACCATGGCCACGACCGCCGCGCACCGTGAAGAGACCGCGGTTACGGGGCAGGGGCGCACCCGGACCGAGAACTACATCGTCCTCGGCGTCCTGGTCGCGCTCCTGATCGGTGCCACCATCTTCATCTACCAGGCGATCCCGAAGTTCCCGGGTGAGAACTCGGCCGAGGCCGGCTTCCTGCGCGACATGATCACCCACCACAATCAGGCGGTCGAGATGGCGATGATCATTCACGACCGCACGTCCAACCCGGCGCTGAAGTCGCTGGCGACCGACATGGTGCTGACGCAGTCCTCGCAGATCGGCATGATGCAGGGCTGGCTGAACGTCTGGGGCGTGGACGCGACCGGGAACGACCCGGCGATGGCCTGGATGGGGCACCCGGTGCCGGCCGGCCAGCTCATGCCCGGCATGGCGACACCCGATCAAGTCAACCAGCTTCAAACGTTGCCGGTGCCGCAGGCCGAGGTGCTCTTCCTGCAGCTCATGATCCGCCATCATCAGGGCGGTGTGGCGATGGCCGAGGCGATCCTGCAGAAGTCGGACCAGACGCAAATCCGCCAGCTCGCCACGACGATCGTCAACGGTCAGCAGAACGAGATCGACGCGATGAACGGCATGTTGAAGCAGCGCAACCAGCCGGAGATCACGACGCCGCTACCGATGGACATGTCGGGGCACTGATATTCAGCCCTACGGCAGTCGTACGCGCAGGGACTCGACCGGGACGTCCTCGCCGGCGTCGTAGGTCGCGTCCGGCTCGGCGACGCGGGCGAGGCCGTCGCGAGCGAGGCCCTCGATGACCTCGTAGAGCCAGGGGACATCCGCCGGGGTGAAGTTCTCGCGCACCCTCGGACCGATCTCGTCCAGCGTCATCCCAGCCGGACCGGGCTCGGCCTCGTGCTGGCGCAGTGTCTCTACGATGCGGCCACGGAAGTAGCGGTTTGATTCCTTGAAGGGCGCCTCCCGCTTGAGCCGGGTACCTTTCGGCAGCGCGGCGAGGGCGGCTTGAATCTCCGGCCAGGCGGCGCACTCCTCGCGCAGCGGGCAGACCAGACAGAGCGGCTTGCGAGCGGTGCATTGGAGCGCGCCGAACTCGATCAGCGCCTGATTCCAGTCCCAGCCCTGCCCGCGCGGCAGCACCCGTTCGGCGAGCGCCGCCAGCTGCCGGCCAGTCAGCGACGGCCGCGGCACATCGACGCCGGCAAAGAGGCGGTGCAACACCCGGCGGATGTTCGTGTCGGCGAAGGCCGTGTCCTGACCGAAGGCGAAGCAGGCGATCGCGCCGGCGGTGTAGGGTCCGATCCCGGGCAGCTGCCGCAACGTCTCGACATCCCGCGGGAAGACGCCGCCGTGCTCGTGCACGACCGCCTGGGCGGTCCGTTGCAGGTTGACCGCCCGCCGGTTGTAGCCGAGCCCCGACCAGGCGCGGATGACGTCCGCCGTCGGCGCCGCGGCCAGCGCTTCGACGTTCGAAAGCTGCGCCAGCCAGCGCTCGTAGTAGGGGATGACGCGGTCGACCTGCGTCTGCTGGAGCATGACCTCGGAGACGAGGATGGCATAGGGATCGCGGGTGTGCCGCCAGGGCAGGTCGCGCCGATTGGCGTGCCACCAGGCGAGCACCTTTGCGCGCACGCGCGCGACCTTGTCCGGCGGCGTCAAATCGTTGATGGCGTCAGTGGATGTGGTAGTGGTCGCCATCCGGGCAGTATACGCGGCGAACCGCCGTCATTTCTGCCAGTTCCCAGCCTGTCATTCCGAGCTCCGCAGCGCGAAGAATCTCTCTCGTCGTTGCCTGCATGGGCGCTCTTGTTGGCTGCGTAAGCCGCCGCGGCGGGAGCTTTCCTTCGGTTCCTCAGGACAGGCTTTCGCTTCGCTCAGAATGACGGGCGGGGCGGATTGGCAAGGGGAAACGGGCTGGCCCCGGAATACGTCGGGTCTCCCGTTTGCCGCTAGTACACTTTCGACGGGCGTTTGATTTCGATCACCTCGGGCGTATTCGCGGTGATGTCGACGAACTGGTTCCAGAAGGTCATCGGGTCGTCGGGCAGGTCGGTGTAGTTCATCTGCAAGTAGGCACCCAGGCCATTCTCGAAGATGATCGTCGGCGTGCCGAAGACGCCATGTTCCTGCTGCCCCTCGACAAAGTCCTGCTCGATCTGGGCGAAGACCTCATCTGACTGGAGATCGTTCCGGAACTGCTCGAGATCGAGCCCGGCCTCGGTGGCGGCGGCCTCCAGCACCTGCTGCCCGGCCAGGTTGCGGCCCTCGACGTGCCGCTTGCGGAAGAGCGCGGCGTGGAACTTCCGGAACCTCTGTGGACCCTGCCTCTTCGCGGCGGCGAAGGCCTGGAATGAGCGCAACGTGCTGCTCCTCCCGTCATTCGGCCGCTCCCAGACCTTGAAGTCGGCGTCCGGCGCGTTCACCTGCTCCAGCGGGAAGATACGCCAGTTGATCTTCAGATCGTCGCCGAGCTGCTCCTTGACCTGATAGAGCCAGCGCTGCGTGCCCCACGCGTAGGGGCATGCGTAGTCGAAATAGACATCGATCTCGTGCGGCTGGCCATTGGCCGCGCCATTCGTTTTGGCGTGGCCATTCCCGTTTTGCAGCCCGTGTCCCATTATGAATCCCGGTTCCTTTCCGGACCGACCGGCGCGGTCCGTGCGTGGAGCGGCAGGGCCGCCCAGTGGGCGTGCACCTGCGCTTGCGTCTCGGCGATGGAGCCGCTGTTATCGATCACCACGTCCGCGCGCTGGCATTTCTCCGCCAGCGGCGGCTGGGCGGCGACCCGGCTCTTCGCCTCATCTTTGCTGAGTCTATTACGTTTGCTTAGTCGTGTCACCTGCTGGTCCGCACGCGCGGTCACCAGCCAGACCTGGTCGCAGTGGTCGGCGTGGCCGCTCTCGATCAGCTTGACCGCGTCGATCACCGCCACCGGCGTCGCCGCCGCGGCGGCTCGCCGGTCGGTCTCGGCCATCACCGCCGGGTGGGTCAGCCGGTCGAGCGCGGCAAGCTGCTCCGGGTCGGAGAAGACGATGGCGCCGAGTGCCCGCCGGTTGAGCGAGCCATCGGGATTGATCACCTCATCGCCAAAGCGGTCGCGAATGCGCCCGAGCAACGGTTGCCCGGGCGCGATCAGCTCGTGGTAGATAGCGTCGGCGTCGAAGACGGTCGCGCCGAGGCGCTCCAGCTCGGCCGTCACCGTGCTCTTGCCTGAGGCGATGTTGCCGGTCACCCCGAGCACGAACGGCCGCCGGACCTCGTCAGGCATTCGCGGCCGCCATCAGCGACTCGGCGTCCTTGGTCAGGTCCTCCCAGCGGGCGTAGGCGTCGTCCAACTCGGACTGGACCCGGTCGAACTCGGCCCCGAGCCGGCTGACCGCCTCGACGTCCTTGTCGATGCTGGCGACCGAGAGGGCGTCGCTGATCTCGTTCAGCTTGCCTTCCAGCTTGCCGATCTCCCGCTCCGCCTGGGTCAGCGAGCGCTGCAGCCCGGCGTCGGATCGCTTGCGCGGCTTGCCCTTGGCGGTCCGCTCGACTGCGCCGTTGGACGCCGGCTCGGGGACCGGTTCCTCCTTCGGCGCGGGCGCTTCCTCCACGGGCTCCGGTTCATCTTGCATCGCGCTGAGGCGTCGCTGGTAGTCGGTGTAGTTGCCGAGCGAGACGGTGATACCGCCGTCCTCGACCACCCACAACTTCGTCGCGATCCGGTCCATGAAGTAGCGGTCGTGGGAGACGAAGAGGATCGTGCCGTCGAAGTCGGAGAGCATCTCCTCCAGCGTCTCGCGGGCATGGATATCGAGGTGGTTGGTCGGCTCGTCGAGGATCAGGAAGTTCGCCTGCTGGAGCAGCAACACGGCCAGCGCCAGCCGCGACCGCTCGCCGCCGGAGAGCGCGTCGAGCCGCTTGTAGACATCATCGCCGGTGAAGAGGAAGCGGCCGAGATAGGTCCGCGCCGCCTCCTCGCTCATCGAGTACGTGTGCAGGATCAGCGTGAGCGGCGTCTCCGCGCCGCTGCCGCGCAACTGCTCGTGCGACTGGGCATAGTAGCCCGGCTTGACGTTCGTGCCGTAGAGAAAGTCGCCCTTGAGGGACGGGAGCTCACCGGTCAGCGTCTTGAGCAGCGTCGTCTTGCCGCTGCCGTTCGGGCCGAGCAGACCGATCCGATCGCCGCGCTCGACCGTCAGCTCCGGCGTCTCGATCAGTTGCGTCGTCTCGTCGTCGTTCCGGTAGCCGACCTTCATCCGGCCCGTCTGCAACACCACCCGGCCGGAGCGCTGCGCGCCCCCCAGCCGGAGATTGAGCCGCTCGTGCTCCTGGGGCCGTTCCAGCCGCTTCAGCCGGTCGAGCTTCTTCTGGCGGCCGCGGGCCTCGCGATAGCGCTGGCCCGCGCCGTACTTGCGGATGAACTCCTCCTGCCGGGCGATGTACTCCTGCTGCTCGACATATTCCTTCATCCGGCGCGTCATCCGCTCCTCACGCAGCACGAGGTCGCGCGCGTAGGGGGCGGGGTAGTCCTCCAGACGGCCGAAGGAGAGGTCGAGCGTGCGGGTGGTGACGCGATCGAGGAAGTAGCGGTCGTGGGAGACGATCAGGCAGGCACCGTTCCAGGACCGCAGGAAGCTCTCAAGCCACTCCAGCATCTCGAGGTCGAGGTGGTTCGTCGGCTCGTCGAGCAGCAGCAGATCGGGGTCGGCGAGCAGCGCCTTGGCGAGCGCGACGCGGGTCTTCTGGCCGCCGCTGAGCTGGGCGACCGGATCGTCGAACTGGTCGGCGGTGAAGCCGAGCCCCTGCAGGACCTCGTCGGTCCGGTGCTCGATGTCATAACCACCGGCGGCCTCGAATCGGCCCTGCAAGCGGTCATACTCGGCGAAGAGCGGGTCGAGATCGTGGTCGTCGCTGGCCATCAGGTGCTCGATCTCGCGCATCCGCTCGCCGGCGGCGAGGACCGGCGCGAAGGCCAGCCGCGCCTCCTCCCTGACCGTGTTGTCGCTGGTGAAGTTGGTCTCCTGCGGCAGGTAGGTGATGCGGCAGCCGGGCATCTTGACGACCTCGCCGGCGTTGGCATGCTCGATGCCGGCGATGATGCGCAGCACAGTCGATTTGCCGGCGCCGTTGACGCCGACGAACGCGACATGCTCCTTCTCGGCAATCTGGAAGGAGACGCCGGAGAAGATCTGTTCGGTGATGAAGGTCTTGGCGAGATCGTTGACGTTGAGAAGCACGGACGCGGGCATGGGAAGCACTTTCCTCTGCTGAATCGACGACGACGGGCCGGAGCGTGAACGCAAGCGCATCCGCCGGCGCATGCACGCCGGGGATGTCACAGGAACTGGCCAGCTACGTCATTGAGTCAGGGGAAACACCGTGCGTTCGTCCTTGCCAGGTTCCGGACAGCCAATTGGGCGCCGTGTGGCGTGATCGCCGGGCGGGCCCGCACAGTCCATTATACATCCCGGACAACCCATCTTCCGGCGCCACGGCGGGAGCTCGCGTTGTCGCCGGCCGCAGTCGTTCGTACACTGCGCGGGGGCTCGGGACATGGCCGGCACGGACCGGTCACACGATTGGGGAGCAGAACGCGCGTGTTGTGGCCGCAAACGACCAGACGAACAAATGACGGAGCACTGGAGATCGGCGGTGTGGCGCTGACTGACCTCGCCGCCGAATACGGCACGCCGCTCTACATCTATGACGAGGCAACACTGCGCGGGCGCGCAGCGTTAGTCCGCGACGCCTTCGCCCGCGCCTATCCTGGGACACACGTCGTCTACGCCGGCAAGGCGTTCATGAACACTGCGATCCTGCAATTGCTACGAAGCGAAGGGTACGGACTCGACGTCGTCTCCGGCGGCGAGCTCTACGCGGGCTTGCACGCCGGCTTCGCCCCGGCGGAGATCACGTTTCACGGCAACAACAAGGGCCGCGCCGAGCTGGACCAGGCGCTGACGGCCGGCATTGGCCGGATCGTGGTCGACAATGCGCACGAGATCGCGCTCCTGAGCGAGCTGACTCGCGAGCGTGAGACGCCGGTCACCGTCCTGCTCCGGCTCAATCCGTCCATCGACGTCCACACGCACGAAAAGATCGCGACTGGCGTGGCCGATTCCAAGTTCGGCTTCCCGATCGCGACCGGACAGGCCGAGCGGGCCGTCGCGGCCGTCCGGGCGCACCCTGGACTTGACCTCGCTGGCTATCACGCGCACATCGGCTCGCAGATCTTCGACTCACGGTCGTACGTCGAGGCGATCGATGAGCTGCTGGCGTTCGCCGCGGCGATGCGGGATCGGCACGGGGTCACGATACGCGAGCTCTCGCCCGGCGGCGGATATGGCATCGCCTATCTGCCCGGCGAGGAACCCGCGAATGTCGCCGCCTGGGCGGGCACCATCGCCAGCGCCGTCAGGGAGCGCTGCGCCTGGTGGGACCTGCCGTTGCCGGCGCTGACCGTCGAGCCGGGCCGCTCGATCGTCGGGCCGGCCGGGGTCGCGCTCTACACGATCGGCGCGGCCAAGACCATTCCGGGGGTTCGCGCGTATGTATCGGTAGATGGTGGGATGGCGGACAATATCCGCCCGACGTTGTATGGTGCCCAATACCACGCGGAGATCGCGAACAGGTGCGGCAGCGGAGCCTCCGCGCCCATCACGATCGCGGGGAAATACTGCGAATCGGGAGATATCTTGATCGACCACATCGAGTTGCCGCCGGTTGAGCCCGGCGATCTACTCGCAATGCCCGCCGCCGGGGCCTATTGCCTGGCGATGGCGAGCAATTACAATCTCGCGCCGCGCCCGGCGGCCATCATGGTCAACGACGGCGCGGCGCGGTTGATCCGCGCGCGTGAGAGCTTCGCCGATCTCGTGCGCTTCGATCGCTGACGCGGCGAGGGGACGCCGCGCGATCCACGGTGAGGGCCGGTCCGTCGTTGCGAGTGTCCAGTGACAACGTGTATTCTGCCTTGCTCCGGGAGCGGCACGCGAGCGCGGCAGAATGATCGGTTCGGCTCCATTCATCCTTCACACGAGGCAGGTTGCTGTGCCCTCAT
>JAICKJ010000220.1 GCA_025928015.1 Thermomicrobiales bacterium | reverse complement strand
GACGCTGATGCAGGGCCGCACGACGATGGCGATCGCGCACCGCCTCTCGACGATCATGGCCGCCGACCTGATCCTCGTCGTCGAGGTCGGGCGCATCGTCGAGCGCGGCACGCACGAAGAGCTGCTCGCTCGCAACGGCCTCTACGCCCGCCTCTACCAACAGCAATTCACCCGCAAACGGGCCACCGTCCACGCCCCGGACGAGGGCGAGGAGCTGGTCAGCGCGGACTAGAGCGTGCGACGCACGTTGCGGAAGTCCGCCGAACGAGTTCGGCCCACAGAGGCTACTGTGGGCCGCGAACGAAGGCGCCCCGCGGCTCCGGACGTCCGGTTCTGCGCCATCGCGACGGAACGATCGGCGCGACCGGTGAAACGCTTGAGAAGCGAAGGCAACCGCTCCGTCGTGCGTTCCCGGAAGTCCATATCGCACTCAGGGGAGGGGTGATGCTCAGCGCAGGGGTGGGAGTCGACGCGCGGCTCCTCGGGGCGAAGCTGCGAAGCAGACGTGGCAGGATTGGCTGAACGGGATCTCAGCGTGGACCCAACCGGGGACCATGCACGCGTGAACGGATCTTTCTATGTCGGAATGGATCGTTCGACCCTATCGCGGAGCGAAAGACCTGCGGAAGATGCAGGCGCTTGTCTCGGCCGCGTACGAGCAAACGGACATGCGGATCGGCGATGTTGCCTGGATCGTCCGTGCCCACACCCATCGCGAGCTCGGGCTCGATATCCGCATGTGGGAAGAAGGCGATGCGCTGATCGGATGGACCTTCTTCCAATCGAGCGGCGGCTTCAATCTTTTCGCGGCGCCCGAGGCCGCGACCGATAACCTGATCGACGAGATGCTCGCGACCGTCGAAGGCATGGCGGGCGAGGCGATCGCCGTCGGTGATGCGATGCGCTCCATCTCCACCTACGGCGTCTTGCCCGGGCGTTCGACGCTGGATCGTGCGCTTGCCTCAGGCCTGGAGCGGAACGGCTTCACGCGCGATGAGGACGGCGGCGGCGTGCTCGCGCAAGAGCTGGCAACGCTCGTGGAACCCTCTGTCCCGCCCGGTTATCTGCTGGCGACCGTCGATACCGCGCAGCGGATCATCGGCCGTGTCGAGACACATCGTGCCGCGTTTGCGCCATCCGAAGTCACCCGCAAGATGTACGAGCGCGTGCGCCGCACCTGGCCCTACCGCCAGGAACTCGACCAGATCGTCGAGACCGAATCCGGCGACGTCGTTGCGTTCTGCGCGGCGTGGATCGACGAGGAGAACGCGGCAGGTCTGCTGGAACCGGTCGGCACCCATCCGAACCACCAGCGGCGCGGATTGGCGGGTGCTGCCTGCCGCGCCGCGCTGATCGCGTTGCGCGATGCCGGCGCGCGCACGGCACAGGTCGCCTTCGCCACGCCGCAGGCGCGTGCGCTCTACGAATCGCTCGGCTTCACGCTGGCCTGCGACGACTATTCCTACACGAAGGCATCGTCCTAGAGCGTGTCATGGCGCACAGCCCGCGCTCTGCGCGAGCACCGCGCAGGCCCAGAGGGGCGTGGCGGTTGCATCGCGGGCGGTGGCCGTCCAGATGCCGTTGCCCGATTCGAGCGTCATGTAGCCGAAGAGCGATGTCACCCGACCGTTGGCGACCGGTACGCCGCCGATGTCAATGCCGGGCACCTCGACCGTCAGCGGGGAGTCCAGCTCGGTGCCCGTGTTCCCGACAACGAACATCGGCGGCCGGCCGGAACCGGGCGGGAAGCTTAGCGCCTCCGCCAGGTGGATGTGCCCGGCGAGCGAGAGCTGGACGCCGGATGGAAGCTGATTGCCGGAGGCCACCTGCAGCGTCCGGGTGCCGGTTGCGAGTGTCCGGTCCTTGCCGAACTGGACCAGCCCCCAGACGGGCCGGTGGGTCAGGAACCAGGTGTTCGGGCCCGCCAGCTTCGCCAATGTCGCGAACTCCTTGGTGTATTCGGCGACCTGATCCGGCGGCGCCGACCCGTCGCTGGCAGCCGAGGAGTCGAAGACGAGCAACTGGAGGTCGCCGGCCGGGATTGCGTAGGGCTCGGTGTAGGTCTGGCAGGTGGCCGGCATCGGGCGCGGGTCGAGGAAGTGGAACCAGCCCTCGCCACCGCGCTCGCAGGTCTCGTGATTGCCGCGGACGAAGACCCAGGGCGCGGCGCTGAGCAGCGGCGCGGCCGGGATGAAGAAATCGGCGTTCCACGAGGCCCAGGTGTCGCCGGTCGGGCTGCCGGCGCAGCCCGCATCACCGGAGGGACACGGATCCTCGCGGTAGTAGTAGTCACCGACGTGAATCACCAGGTCCGGCTGCCAGTCGGCGACCTGCTGGGCGATGGACGCGAATGGCCAGCGCGCCGGATCGTCGCACGCCTGGTAGAAGTCCGGCGCCGCGAGCCGGCACCCGGTGTCGCCGATCACCGCGACCCGCTTCGGCGTGCCGTGCAGGAGGTGGAGCGCCCGACCGCCAATCGCCGCATTCGTGGTCCCCTTCGGGATCGTCGTCTCGCAGATCGTGATCGGGTACGAGGGCGCGGACGCTGCCGCGCGCGTCCCCATCGGCTGGGTGACGCCATCGAGCGTGATCTGCGGGCATCCCATCGGTCCGCTGATCGCACGGGCGATCTGTGCGCCGTCCGGCCCAAGCTCGACCCAGGCCACCGGGGTCCGCGGCGCCGCGCCGTAATTGGGCACCGTCACGGGCGCGGCGGGGCTGGCGACGGGCGATGCCGCGGGCGTCGCCTGATTCTGTGCCTGCGCCACGCCGCCGAACGCGCCCGCCGTCATGACGAGCAGCATCACCGCCATGAACCGGGCCATGGATCGTTGCGTCCTCCCCGCCACCTGCCGCCCCTTCCGCTCCCCGAATGTCCGTTTCGTCACCGTGTCCCAGCGTTCACTCTATCGGAGGCTTCCAGAGGGTGCAAGAGATCGTGTCGTCATAGTTGGCCCCTGGATCGGTCGGTCACCGTGCCCGCCATGCGGACTCGGCCGGCTCGCATCGCCAGGTTCGGTCCGAAGTCGGGCTCATGCCCATCGCTTCGCGCCGGCCGGCGAGCGCCCAGCGAGAGGGAGCGGAATGCGTACCGGTTGGGTCCCCAGGTTGATCAGGCTGGCTCAACAGCGCGAGCGCGGCCGCGATCGCGGCGAGCTCGGCGTCGGTCGGCGTCGGGTGGATGCGGAGGATCGGCGGGCCGTCCTGCGCGGTCACAGGGGGATGTTCCCGTGCTTGCGAGGCGGCGTCTGCGCCCGCTTGGAGCGGGCGATGGCGAGCGCCCGGGTCAGCGCCCGGCGCGTCGCGTGGGGCTCGATCACGTTGTCGATGTAGCCGCGCGAGGCGGCCTGATAGGGGCTGGCGAAGAGGTCCTCGTACTCCCGCACGAGCTCCGTGCGCCGCGCGCCCGGGTCCTCCGCGGCCGCCAGGTCGCGCCGGAAGATGAGCCCGACCGCCGCCTCGGGACCCATCACGGCGATCTCCGCCGTCGGCCAGGCGAGGTTGAAATCGGCGCCCGTGTGCTTCGAGCACATGACGACGTAGGCGCCGCCATACGCCTTGCGCGTGATGACCGTCAGCTTCGGTACGGTCGCCTCACAATAGGCGAAGAGCAGCTTCGAGCCATGCCGGATGATGCCGCGGTACTCCTGCTCGGTCCCGGGCAGGAAGCCCGGCACGTCGACGAAGGTGAGCAGCGGGATGTTGAAGGCGTCGCAGAAGCGGACGAAGCGCGCGCCCTTGATGCTGGCGTCGATGTCGAGCGTCCCGGCCAGCACTTTGGGCTGGTTGGCGACGATGCCGACGCTGTGCCCGTCGAGTCGGGCGAAGCCGGTCAGGATGTTGCCGGCATGGCCGGCCTGGACCTCGAAGAACTCGCCGTCATCGACGACCCCGGCGATCACGTCGCGCATGTCGTAGGGCTTGGTGCTCACCTCCGGCACGATCCTGTCCAACGCCGGCGCGTCGCGCTCCGGATCGTCCTCCGGCGGGAAGTAGGGGGGATCATCGAGGTTATTCGAAGGCAGGAAGGAGAGGAGGTAGCGGACCTGATCGTTGAGGTCGTCCTCATCGACCGCCGAGAAGTGGGCGACGCCACTGATCCGCGTGTGGGTGCCGGCGCCGCCGAGCGCTTCGTGCGTGACGTCCTCGCCGGTGACGGTCTTGATGACGTCCGGGCCGGTGATGAACATCTGGCCGATGCCCTCGACCATGAAGATGAAGTCGGTCATCGCCGGCGAATAGACCGCGCCGCCGGCGCAGGGCCCGGCGACGATCGAGATTTGCGGCACGACGCCGGACGCCCGCACGTTGCGGAAGAAGACGTCGCCGTACCCGGCCAGCCCTTCGACGCCCTCCTGGATACGGGCGCCGGCCGAGTCGTTGATGCCGATGATCGGGCAACCGTACTGCTCGGCCATCTCCATCAGCTTGACCATCTTCTCGGCGAAGGCCTCGCCGAGCGAGCCGCCGTAGACGGTGAAATCCTGGGAGAAGACGGCGACCTTGCGCCCGTCGATCGTACCGAAGCCGGTCACGACGCCATCGCCGAAGGGGCGCGAGCGGCCCATGCCGAATTGGGTCGCGCGGTGGCGGACGAAGGGGTCGAGTTCGACGAAAGAGCCGCCGTCGAGCAGCGCCAGCACGCGGTCGATCGCCGAGCGCTTGCCGCGCTTGCCCTGCTTTTCGGCCGCCTTGACGTGCTGCTCGGCGATCTGCCGTTGCAGGTCGGTGAGGTGCGCGGCCTTGCTTGGGCTGGCGCTGGACGTCTCCGCCTGCCGCTCGTTCGTCGTCGCCATGCCCTTCCCCCTCGCTGCGGTCCGCCAATCACTGCGGCGATTGTACCCAACGTCCGGCTAGCGCGGCCCGGCCGCGCCAAACGCAACAAAACGCCGTCCCCGATTCTCCGGGGACGGCGTGTCATTCGCGATCGAACCGGGTCAGATAGCGTTCGGCGCCTGGGCCCGGTAGCCAGCCGGCTCGCTGGCCAGTCGCTGGCCGGTCGCGATCAACGCCTCGCCGAGCCTCAGGCAGAGCGGCGCGAGGATGCGCGCCGGCATGACACCCGCCTCGTGCTTTACCCGCTGTCGTTCGAGCCGCGCCTCGCGTCGCTCACGCTCGATCATCTCCAGGTCCCAGAGCGCGCGCCAGTTCAGTCCGTTCATGCCGCCGCCTCCTCGTCCGTCATCCATCGTGTCGGTCCGTAGTATAGAACATATGTTCTATTGTGGCAAGACCTTGACAGCGCGCGAACGGGGCATCCAGCGTCTCTGCCGCCACTCCCCCACGCTGTCATGCTGAGCTCGGCAGAGCGAAAGCCTGTCCTGAGGAACGAAGGATATCTCCCTCGATTGTGCCTATCAGGCGCATTCCGGTTGTCTGCGCAGGCCGCTGCGGCGGGAGATGCTTCCCTTCGGTCAGAATGACGGCGTGGTGAGTTGGCGAGCAGGGCGCCGCGCTGCTGCGGGGGTACATGCGACGCCGTTATTCCGGGTGGTTGATCGTGTCCGGGCCGGCGCGGTAGGGCGTCGTGACGTCCTCGTAGGCGAGGTGCATCATCATCCCGTGGGCGGCGTGGGGGAGATTGTGGCAGTGGTCCATCCAGATGCCTGGATTGTCGGCCTTGAACGCCACCTCGACCACATCGCCGGTGTGGACGCCCAGCGTATCGGTCCACCACGGCCCTCCCGTGATGCTGCGGCCGTTATGCTTCAGGACGAGCATGTGATGGCCGTGGAGATGCATCGGGTGCTCCGACATCCCCTGGTGGACGAACCGCACCTTCACCAGCTCGCCTCTCCGGGCCATCAGCATCGGCGTATTGGGAAAGACCTTGCCGTCGATCGTGTAGACGTAGTCCGGGCTCCCCTCGTAGAACCCGAACCGCTCGCCGAGGACCGTCTCGATCTCGCGGTCGAAGTGGCTGCCGGCGTCGAACGGCGTCGGCGCCGGCGTCCCATACGCGGTCAGATCGAGCCGGTCCGACTTGCCCGTTGCAACATTGGCAGCCACGCCATCGGTGCTCCAGACGATCGTCGTTCGCCCGTGGACGATCAGGGCCACGGGCGTGTCGCGCATCTCGAAGAGGAGGTCGGCGCGGCCGCCTCCGGTGACCTCCAACCGGACGCCGTCCAGCTCCGCGGGCTCGTGCAGATCGACGCCGTCGACCGCGACCACCCGCACCGGACCCGGGCCGAGCTCGACCGACAGCGACTTGTTTTCGGTATTGATGAACCGCGCCCGCACGCGACCTCCCAACGCCACGCGCTTATTCTGAACCTCGTCGTGCAACCCGTCGATCGGACCGGATTCATCCCACGCGTGCATGATGGTGACCGTCTCGTGGTCCCACGCCGGTGTGTCCGTCGCCGGTTCTATGACGATCGGCCCGAAAAGCCCGCGCTGGACCTGCTCTGCGGCGTGTTGATGCGAGTGATACCAGTAGGTGCCGACCTGCTCGGCCCGGAAGCGGTAGACGTGCTCCTTGCCGGGCAGGATCGCGTCCTGCGTGATCCCGGGCACGCCGTCCTCGGCGTTCGGCACGTTGAGACCGTGCCAGTGGGTCGTGACACCGTCGGCGATATCCTTGTTGCGGACGACGATCTCGATCAGCTCGCCCTGCTTCATGCGCAGCTCGGGCCCGGGCAATTGGCCGTTGAATCCCCAGCCGTCGATCGTCACGCCGGCATCCGTCGTCGCGGTCGTCTTCGCCGCGGTCAGCTCGAACCGGCGGTCCGGTCTCCCGTCATGTGGCCCGGTGAGCTGGCTGATATCCAGCGCCGTGTCGCCGGTGGTGTGGCTTATGCCGATCATTGCGCCGTCCATGCCGTCGCCGGCTCCCATGTTCATCGTGCCGGGCATCGCCGTCGCGCGGGTCTCGCGCACCGACCAGACGGCGAGTGCGCCGATCCAGGCACCGTTGATGAGCGCCGCTCGTGACAGCGTCCGCCCGAGGCGACCCGAGCGCCGGGCCGGGTCGGTCGCTTGCTGACGGCGGTCAACCGCGCCCCAGAGACTGATGACCAAGGGGATGCCGATCACCAGCAGCGT
>JAICKJ010000020.1 GCA_025928015.1 Thermomicrobiales bacterium | reverse complement strand
CGGCGATGGTTCTCTGAGTTCTTCCATATCTCCGCGCCGCATCACGACATGCAGAACCGGGCGAGGTTGAATGTCACCAATCTATGGGAGACCGGTCCTCCTGTCCACGTCGGCCCGGCGCGCCGGTCGCACCGCCGGTCATACGCAGCGAGTATCGACGGGTCAGCACGACGGACCATCGGTGGGCGCCGGCACCGCGTTCATCGCGTCACGGGCGACGGCCGGATCCCACTGCCAGGCGGTGGTCTCCCAGTCATCCGCAACGCTGGCTTCCGGCAGCCATGGTGGCAGTTTCATCAGGACGCGCGCGGAGAGCGCGGTCACATACGGCTCGTACAGGTCGCGCAATGCCGCGAGCTGACGCTCGGCCGCCTCCCCCAACCGGAGGGGGACACCGGCCGCCGCCAGGCGCTCGCGCAGGAAGCTCAGCTCCGCGGGCGGGAGGCGCGCCGGATCGACGGAGCGCGGCGGGCTGTTGAGGATCTGACAGAGGTCACCGGCGGCGTGCCGCGCCATGGCGAACGTGAGCCGGGCCTGGCGTTGGGCGCCTCCGCCCATCTGGTCGCCGACACCGACGATCACCAGGGCCGTGACATCGAGGATCACCGTCAGGGTGGCCAGCCAGGACTGGTGCTCGTGCTGCGACCGAAAGAAGGAGAGCATCGGATAGGCGAGATGACTCTCCAACAGCTCGGCGGTCCACTGCTCCCACTCCCGCAGATAGCCGTCAAGGTGCGCGCCGCCATCATCCGGCCCCAGGCGGCAGAGGAAGCCCGCCGCGGAGGGCGGGGAACCGGCGCGGGCATCGAGGAGCACGATGGTTATCTCGCGCTGAGCGAAGCTGGTGAAGATGACCGGCAAGTAACCAATGATCACGGCCAGGAAGCTGAAGCCAGTCGCCCCTTCCGCCACCGACAGCAACCGGCCGAGCTCTCCTCGCGGGGTCACGTCACCAAAGCCGATGGTGAAGAAGGTGATCCCGCTCATGTAGAGGATGTCCCCGAACCCGGCCCGTCCATGGGTGCCGGCCACCTCGCCGCCGGCACCCCAGATCAGCAAGGCAAAGCCGAGGACAAGCCCGCTCGCCCATATTGCCAGGAGCAACAGGAGGGCGAGGGGGCCGAAGAGGCCGAGAAATTGCTTGCGCTGCCCCTCGCCCTCGCGATCCACCCCACCGGGCAGCCGGTGGGCCACGGCGATCCAGACACGCCACAGGCTCAGGAAGAAGACGCGGGTCATGCGGAGGCGTCGAGTGACCCGCCGCGGCAGGATCATCGTCTCGAAGGCCTCGAGCAGTATGAGCCCGATCAGGAGCAGCCCCAGGATGACCGCGAGGATGGACATGACCGATCTCCTTCACTGCCCTGCGCGGTGCTGGCGCCGCTCATGTCGCGGATGGCTGCCGCGACGGTCAGGCTCCCGGCAGGCCGAGGATGCGCGCCGCGTTGCCGCCGAAGATGAGCTGCAATTCGTCGTGCGGCAGGTTCATGAACCGGCAGATGCGGAGCTGGTCCTGCAAGTAGCGGAGCGCGAAGCCGCGCGGGAACCAGGATGAATCGGTGCCGAAGACGATCCGCTCCGGCCCGACCGTCTCGTAGAACTTGCGGAAGAGGTCGTCCAGCGTCAGGTTGTAGGGCATCCACCGCACCCACTGGTTCGAGCCGGATGTATCGACCAGCACGTTCGGGCACGACCAGCAGAGGAAGAGCAGATCGGTGACGTGCTGGATGCCGAAGTGCGGGATCACGAACTCAACGGTCGGGAAATCCCGCGCGACTGGCTCCAGCACGGCCGGTGAGATGTTCGGGTGGTAGGAGACGCCGCCAGCCGCGCCGAGCATGCCGAAGTGAATCAGGCAGGGCACGCCGAGCTTTTCGCACATCTCCCACACCGGGTAGAGCGAGCGGTCGTTGAGCAGCACCGGGATCGTCGGCGCGAGCATCTTGTAGCCCTTGAGCCCGAGCTGGGTCACGGCCCGTTCCAGCTCCTGCGCCGCGTCCGGCCGCGTGATGTCGTGATGCGCCATGCCCAGGAAGCGGTCCGGGTGCCGCTGGACGATCTTCGCCAGCGTGTCGTTGTCACGGCCGGTGACGAAGTTGATCCGGTCGATGCCGTACTTGTCCAGCTCGGCCAGCCAGCGATCGGCCTGCTCCTCCGGCGTGTGCTCCTCCTTCTCCGGCTCGGGGAAGTCGAAGGCCATCCGCCACTGGTGGCGCGTCTTCTCGATCTGCCGCTGCCGGAACTCCTGCCGCTCCTGCGCCTGCGGGTTGCCGCTCGCGCGCACCTCGCGCGTGCGCCGTCCGCCCTGGCTGACATCCCCCCTGATGGGGAAATGCGCATGCCAATCGATGATGTGCAAATCCTGGAACACGTTCTCCTCCTCCACCGAACGGCCGTTTCATCGCGCTGCATCGTAGCCGATCGTGACGCGAGATGGGGTGCGGCGCCCCAGCCACGAGATGATTGACACCGGGGAAGAGCCGGACATAGGATGGGGCCACAGCACACGGGGCGATCGCCCGGCGATGGGCGACCATAACGGTTCCTGGTTCTTGGCCTGCCGGCGCGGGAAACGCGCTGACCATGTTCGGAAAGGATGAACCGATGGACGAGACCCCACGGCGAGCGGTCGCTCGCCGCGATCTCTTGAAGATGTCGCTCGCCGGCGCCGGCGCGGTGTCACTCTCGGTCGTCGGTGGTCGCCGGTTGCTGACCGCCGCGCAATCGACACCGGCCACCGCGTTCGACGCCGCGGCCTGCTACACCGCCGCCACAGGTTCCCAACCGACCAAGTACGACAAGGTTGGGGACGGACCGTTCAAGATCGCGCTCTCCAATTCCTACATCGGCAACGTCTGGCGCACCGAGATGATCAAGATGGCCAAGGCGTACGCCGAAGAGCCAACGATCAAGCCCATGATCTCGGACTTCACCTACTCCTCCTCCGGCAACGACGCGGGCGCGCAGATCGCACAGATCGAGAACATGATCTCCGCCGGCGCCCAGGCCATCATCATCAACGCGGCGAATGCCACCGCGCTCTCGCCCGTCGTCCAGAAGGCGCGGCAGCGCAAGATCGTCGTCGTCTCCTTCGACAACGTCGTGGACGCGCCCAACGCGATCCAGGTGAACGAAGACCAGATCGAGATGGGCACCAAGTGGGCCGAATGGCTCGTCCAGGCACTCAACGGCAAGGGCAACGTCCTGATGGTCAACGGCGTGGCCGGCACGCCGGTCGACGCCGACCGCCGGAAGGGCGCCCAGTCCGTCTGGGACAAGAACCCCAACATCAAGATCATCGCCCAGGTCAACGGCGACTGGGATCCCGGCAAGGCCCAGACCGTGACGGCCAACGCGCTCGCCGCCCATCCCGACATCAACGGCGTCTGGTGTCAGGGCGGCACCGATGGCGCCGTCCGCGCCTTCCAGGCGGCGAACAAGCCGCTCGTGCCCGTCGCGGGCGAGGCCGAGAACGGGTTCCGCAAGCAGCTCCTGACGCTGAAGGGCAAGGGGCTGACCGGCATCTCGATCGGCCAGACACCGGCGCTCGTTTGCGTCTCGATCCACGCTGCGATCGACCTGCTGCAAGGCAAGGAGGTGCCGTCGAAGATCTCCGCGCCGCTGCCGATCGCCACCAGCGACGATCTCAAGCCGGGGGTCAACGTCTTCCCGAACTTGCCGGACAACCTCTTCGTCGACGTCACGATCCCGGCCTGCGGGATCGACATCCCGTTCACGACGATCAACGAGCAGAAGGTCTAGACGGCCAGGCGGACGGAGGAGCGCGCGTGCTCGTCGCGCACGGGATCAGCAAGCGATTTGGCGGCGTCGTCGCGCTGAACGACGCGGACTTCACGTGCCAGGCCGGCGAAATCCGGGCGTTGCTCGGTGAGAACGGCGCCGGCAAGAGCACGCTGGTCAAGATCCTCTGTGGCGTGCAGACGCCGGACAGCGGAGGGATCGTCTACCAGGGCGAACCGGCCCGGTTCCGCGATCCCGCCGCCGCGGCCGCCGCCGGGATCATGCCCGTCTTCCAGGAGTCATCGCTGGTCCCCAACCTCACCGTCGCCGAGAATCTCTGGCTGGGTGTCGAACCGCGGCAACCCTGGGGACTGGTCAATAGTCATCGCATGGCGCGTCAATCCGGCGCGCTTCTGGGCGAGCTCGGCTTTCCGCCGATCGATCCCGTGGTCCCGGTCCACGAGCTGCCGCTCGCCGAACGGCAGCTCGTGGAGATCGCGAAGGCGATCAGCCGCAAGCCGAAAATCCTCCTGCTCGATGAAGCGACCTCCGCGTTGGGCCACCAGGAGGTCGAGACCGTCTTCACCATCCTCCGCCGGCTGCGCGATCAGGGCATGTCGATCGTCTTCATCTCGCACCGGATGGAAGAGGTCCGCGCCCTCTGCGACACGGCGACGGTCTTCCGCGATGGAAAAGACGTCGGCTCCGTCGTCGTGGCGGAGGCGAGTCACGACCAGCTTGTCGAGATGATGATCGGGCGGACGCTGCGGGAAGTCTTCCCGCCGCGCCCACCCCGGCCGGACATCGAGACGAAGACGCTCGTCGTCGATCACCTCTCGTGGGGCAACGCGTTGCACGACATCTCGTTCGATGTCCACGCGGGCGAGATCGTCGGGCTCTCCGGTCTCGAAGGGCAGGGACAAGGTGATCTCCTCTTCGCGCTCTTCGGCGTCTACGCCGGTGTGACGGGCACGATCACGCTCGGCGGGAAACGGCTCCAGACAGGGAACCCGGCCGCGGCGATGCGCGCCGGCCTGGCGCTGGTGCCGGAGGACCGCAAGACGCAGGGCCTCATCCTGCCCCTCCCCGTCGGCCAGAACATCATGCTGCCCACGCTGTCGCGCGTCGCCCACGCCGGCGTCATTTCACCGGCAGAGGAACGGCGGCATGTGCAGACGATGCTCGACCAGCTGGCGATCAAGACGGACAACGCCGACACCCCCGTGCGCTACCTCTCCGGCGGCAATCAGCAGAAGGTGGCGATCGCCAAGTGGCTGCTCGGCCAGACGCGCGTCTACCTGCTCTACGACCCGACGCGCGGCATCGACGTCGGCACCAAACAGGAGATCTATCGGCTGATGCGGCGGCTGGCCGATCAGGGTCACGGCATCCTCTTCTTCTCGACCGACCTGACGGAGATCGTCGGCCTCTGCGACCGGGCACTCGTGATGTACGAGGGCGCCGTCGTGCGCGAGCTCTCGGGCCCGTCACTGACGGAGGCGAATCTCGTCAGCGCCGCGCTCGGCATGACGCGTACCGCACCCACGGAGATTGCGTTCCCATCCGGGATCGCGAACACCGACGGCATGAGCGTCACTATCGCGGCATCGGAGAAGGAGCCGCGCATCTCTGAACCCGACGCGCAACCGGGTGAGCAAGCAATCGCGGCCCGGACCGGCCGGCAACCGCTGCCCACCGGGCGCTTCCTGCGGACGAACGGCCGGATTCTGGTGGCCTACATCTTCTTCGCCATCCTGCTGATCATCTACGCGGAGAAACTCGGCAAGTTCGGACCGTTGGAGGCCGAGTCGGTTTCCAACTCCGGCATGACCTTGACCTTGACCGGCCTCGGGCAGGGGCTGGTCATCCTCACCGGCGGCATCGACCTCTCGGTCGGGCCACTGGTCTGCCTGACCAACAGCCTCGCCGCGACGCTGCCGCGCGAGTCGTCACCGAACGCCACCATGGCGCTGACGGCGATCATCGTGCTCGGGGCCGGTGCGCTGGCCGGCATGCTCAATGGCCTGCTCGTCGCCTACGGGCGGCTCCAACCGATCATCGTCACGCTGGCGACATCGTCGATCTTCAGCGGACTGGCGCTCTACATCCGTCCCAATCCCGGCGGGTTCGTCCCCTTCAGCTACGTGGATCTCCTGACCGGGCAGATCAACGGCACGGTGCCGCGTTCACTCATCCTCCTCGGCCTCATCGTGCTGCTCTGGTTCATCTTCCGGCGCACGCGGCTCGGCACGCGCATCTACGCGATCGGCGGCAACGAGGGCGCCGCCTACATGTCGGGCGTTGACGTCGCGCGGACAAAAGTCGCGGCCTACACCTTGGCGGGGCTGGCCAGCGCGGTCGCCGGTCTCTTTTTCACCGCGCAAACCGCAACCGGCGATGCGCTGGCGGGGAACGTCTACACACTGAACTCGATCGCCGCGGTCGTGATCGGCGGCGCGTTGCTGCTCGGTGGCGTTGGGTCCTTCATCGGCACGATCGCCGGCGCCTACATCCTCTCGATCATCCCCAGCATCCTCTACTTCTACCACGTCAACTCGTTCTACCAGAGCCTCTTCCAGGGGTTGATCATCATTCTCGCCGTCTCACTCGCCGCGCTCAGCGTCTTGCGCGTCAAGAACCGCCTGGAGCGCTTCTGATGACACCAGTGCCTTGCGCGCCGCACCACCGCGCTGCGCGGATCGTCATCCTGAGCTTGTCGAAGGATCTCCCGCCGCAGCGGCGTTCTCGTCGCCAACCAATCAGCCTTGCCGTTGCCAATCCCCTCGGCCGTCATTCTGAGCGCAGCGAAGAATCCCCCGGCGAAGCCGGTGCGCCACAGCGCACCACGTGGCCGCGAGACCAACGCCGTTCCACGTTCGCCAATCACCAACCTTTCATTCTGAGGCCCGCAGGCCGAGGAATCTCTCTCGCTATTGCCTCAATGGACGACTGGGTTGGCAGCGGAGGCTGCTGCGGCGGGAGCTTTCCTTCGTTCCTCAGGACATGCTTCGCTGCGCTCAGAATGACAGCGCGGCGGCCTGGCAACTTCGAACGAATCTGCCGGCGAACGAGCGATTCGCGCGGGGATTTTCCGGCTTTTCGAGCGTCAGACTGACGGCGGTCGTGGGGCCCTGAGCGAGCATCCGTCTTTGCACCTTCGGGAGGATTGATTGGCCGGCCGATCGGTGATTCTCAATCGGATGCAGGGGGGCGAGCGGCTGGCGCGGTACCGGACGCTGTTGGTGGCCTACGGCCTGATCGTCGTCCTCATCATCGTCGCCGGCATCCTCAACCCGCACTTCGTCTCGCCGGGCAATCTGCGCCAGCAGCTCGTGCTGGCGACCTTCCTCGGCATGGCGGCCGCGGGCGAAACGGTCGTCATCCTGACCGGCGGCATCGACCTCTCCCTGCCCTGGAACCTCAACTTCGCGGCGATCGTGCTCACCCAGGTCGCCGGCGGATCGAACGCTCCCGGCCGGGTCGCACTGGCGTTCGCCGCCGCGCTGCTGGTCGCCTCCGTCGTCGGGCTGATCAACGGTCTCGGCGTCACGCTCCTGCAAATCCACTCGCTCGTCATGACGCTCGGCATGAACGCGGTACTCCTGGGACTGACGCTCGTCTATACGAATGGCACGCCGCAGGGCGCGGCCCCGGACCTGGCGAAGAAGCTGGCGAGCGGGCGCGTCGGGCCGCTCCCCTGGGCGCTGGTCCTCTGGGCCGCGGTCAGCATCGCCTTGATCTTCATCCTGAAGCGGACGACCTTCGGCCGGCGCCTCTACGCCATCGGCAACAACGTCCGCGCGGCCTATCTCTCGGGTGTGCCGATCCGTCGCGTGCAGATCGGCGCCTACACACTCTGCGGCTTCTGCATGGGCCTGACCGGCATCCTCCTGACCGGCTACTCCTCCCAGAGCTATCTGCAGATGGGTGATCCGTACTTGCTGCCCGCGATCGCCGCCGTCGTCATCGGTGGCACCTCGATCCTGGGCGGCTCGGGCGGCTACGGCGGCACGATCGTCGGCGCGATCACCGTCGTGCTTCTGCAGAACACGCTCTCCGTCGCCGGCATCTCCCCCGCCGGACAGCAGGTGCTCTACGGCGTCATCATCCTCTTCATGCTCTTCGTCTATGGCCGCGAGGGCAAGGTGCGGGAATAACACGGACCGCGTACCCAACGGGCCAACAGTCCTATTGGCAAGGGCGGAACTCTCCGGTAGGCTGGATTCGGGTCCGATGCGATACGAATCCAATCGATCTGCCAGGTACGCCGCCGGGGAGCCCTGTTTCTGGCGATGCGCCGGTGACGGAGAGAGCACATGAGCGCTCAGTTCGATCGGCGGCATCTCCTCAAGGCGAGCGCGGGCGGCGCCGGGCTGCTCGCCAGCGGCGCACACCTTGCCGGCGTACGCGCACGAGCGACGCCGGCCGCCACGGCGGCCACTCCGATCTACCCCGGCGAGCAGGTGCCGCCGAACGATCCGCGTTACCAGACGCTGGTGCGCGGGTTCAATCTGCGCTGGGTGGGCAAGCCGGCCTACGTCGCGCTCTGCGGCGACACCTCACAGGTGGCGCAGGCCGTGCAGCAGGCCGTCGATAGCGGCAAGCGGATCACCGTGCGGGGCGGCGGCCACTGCTACGAGGATTTCGTCAGCAACAATGATGGCGGCGTCATCATCGATCTCACGCCGATGCGGACCGTCTCGCGCGACCCGGACTCCGGCTGGTACGTCATCGAAGGCGGCGCGACCCTCTGGGACGTCTACTGGCAGCTCTACCGCGAATACGGCGTCACGTTGCCGGCCGGGTCGTGCGCGTCGGTCGGCGCCGGCGGGCACTTCACGGGCGGCGGCTACGGGCTGCTCTCCCGCCTCCACGGCCTGACGATCGATTACCTGCACGCCGTCGAGATGGTCCACGTGACGAAGGACGGACGCGCCGAGACGATCACCATCTCGCGCGATGCGACGAACGCGGACGAGCAGGATCTGATGTGGGGCAATCTCGGCGGTGGCGGCGGCAACTTCGGCATCGTCACCCGCTTCTTCTTCAAGGATCCACCCCAGGCGCCGACGGAAGCCTGGGTCCTCTCCCACGGCTTCGACTGGAGCGATCTCGACGAGGCGAACTTCACCAGACTGATCAAGAACTACGGCGAATTCATCGCCGCGAACAGCGGCGTGGACAGCGAATACAAGGGGCTGTTCGCATTGCTGCACGCCTTCCAGAAACCGGCCGGCCAGGTTGTGCTGACCGCCCAGTACGTCGGCGACAAGCCGGAGCTGCTGGAGGAGTTCGCGCGCGCGGTGGAGAACGGCCTGCCCCAGCCGGCGGCGGCGGTCGTCTCGGGAGGTCCGCACCGGCCGATCGGCCAGTTCACCGACATTCGCTCCCTGCCCTGGCTCTACGCCACCCAGACGCTCAACGGCACCGGCCCGAACCAGCGCGGCAAGTACAAATCGGCCTACATGCTGAAGCCGTTTCCGGACGACCAGATCGCGGCGATGTACGAGCACCTCGCGAACCCGTGCCACCCCAACCCGCAGGCGCTGGTGCAGGTCGACTCGTACGGCTGTCAGGTGAATGCGGTCGATCCGGCGGCGACGGCCGTCGCCCAGCGATCCTCGATCATGAAGCTCCAGTACCAGACCTACTGGACCGATCCAGCCGACGACGACGCCAACCTCGCCTGGATCCGCGGCCTCTACACCGCCATGTACGGCGAGGACGGCCCGATGCCGGATGACCTGATGGATGGCTGTTACGTCAACTACCCGGACGTCGATCTCAAGGACTGGTCGACGCTCTACTACAAGGAGAATTACGCCCGGCTCCAGCGGGTGAAGGCGCGGTGGGACCCGCTCAACATCTTCAACCACCAGCAGTCGATCCCGCTGCCGGGCGGCGAAAGCGGCCCGGCGACACCGAGCGCCACCCCGGCCGCCAGTCCTGGCGCCACGCCCATCGGCCAGGCGCTCATGCCGATCACCAAGGTGACGGCGCGGGTGCTGAAGACCTCCCCGGCCAAGGTCCAGGCGGTCGTGACCGGCGAGCTGCGGGACAGTTGCACGAAACCGGGCGCGATCTCGCAGCAGCGCGCGGGGAACACGGTGACGGTCACGATCCTGACCACGCGCGAACCCAACGCGATGTGCGCCCAGATGATCACGCCCTTCGATCAGACGATCCCGCTGGACGGCGATTTCCCGCCCGGCACGTACACGCTGAAGGTCAACGACTACACCGTCACGTTCAACACATGAGGCGAAGGGACGATCAATGGCACCGCAGATCAATCGCCGGCAACTCCTGAAGACCGGCGCGGCGAGCGCTGGCGCAGCCGCAACCGGAACGCGACTGACCAATGTCCGCGCCGAAGCCACGCCAGCGGCCGCTCCGGCCACCCCAATCTATTCCGGCGGGCAGGTGTCGCCCAGCGACCCGCGCTATCCCACCCTCGTCCGTGGCTACAACCTGCGCTGGGTCGGGAAGCCGGCCTATATCCAGCTGTGCGGCGACACCGCCCAGGTCGTCCAGACGGTGCAACGGGCGGTCGATGACGGCAAGCGGATCACCGTCCGGGGCGGCGGTCATTGCTACGAGGATTTCGTCAGCAACAATGACGGTGGCGTCATCATCGACCTCACGCCGATGCGCGCGGTCCGGCGCGACCCCGACACCGGCTGGTACGGCGTCGAGGGCGGCGCGACCCTCTGGGACGTCTACTGGCAGCTCTATCGAGAGTACGGCGTGACGCTGCCGGGCGGTTCCTGCGCCTCGGTCGGCGTCGGCGGTCACATCACCGGCGGCGGGCACGGCGTGCTCTCGCGCCTCTTCGGGCTGGCCGCGGACTATCTCCACGCCGTCGAGGTCGTTCACGTCACGGCACGGGGACGCGCCGAGGCGATCACGGTCAGCCGCGATTCGTCAAACGCCGACGAGCGCGATCTGATGTGGGGCCACATCGGCGGTGGCGGCGGCAACTTCGGCGTCGTCACCCGCTTCTTCTTCAAGGACCCGCCGCAGGCGCCGACCGAGTCGCGGCTCTTCGCGCATGGCTTCGACTGGAGCGCGCTCGATCAGCCGACGTTCACGCGGCTGGTCAAGAACTTCGGCGAGTTCATGGCCGCCCACAGCGCCCCCGACAGCCCCTATAAGTCGATGTACATGCAACTCCTGCTCTTGCAGAAGTCGTCCGGACAAGTGGTGTTGACGGCTCACGACATTGCGCCGGAGCCGGACCGGATGATCGCGATGATCGAAGCGGTGGAAGCGGGCCTGCCGGAACCGCAGCGAGCCGTCGTGTCGGCCGGTCCGCACAACCCGGCCGGGCATCCGTCCGACATCCGGTCGCTCCCCTGGCTCTATGCCATGCAGACCTACAACGGGGTCGGCCCGAACGAGCGCAGCAAGTACAAATCGGCCTACATGCGCCAGCCGTTCCCCGACGACCAGATCGCGACGATGTATGAGTACCTGACCAATCCGAAGCATCCCAATCCGAACGGACTGATCCAGGTTGAGCCATATGGAGGCCAGATCAACGCGGTCGATCCGGCGGCAACGGCGATCGCGCAGCGGTCATCGATCATGCTGCTGCAATACCAGACCTACTGGACCGACCCGGCCGACGACGAGGTCAATTTGGAGTGGCTTCGGTCGTTCTACACTGCCATGTACGGCGAGAATGGCCCAATGCCGGACGACGTCATGGACGGGTGTTACATCAACTACTGCGACGTCGATCTGAAGAACTGGCCGGTGCTCTACTACAAGGAAAACTACCCGCGCCTGCAGCGGGTGAAGGCGCAGTGGGACCCGCTGGACATCTTCAACCACCAGCAGGCGATCACGCTGCCCGGCGGGACGAGCGGACCGGCGACGCCAAGCGCCAGCCCCGTCGCCACGCCCTCCATCTAGGAGGAGTTGATGCCGAACACGAGTGTCAGATTTTGGACAGGCATGTCGCGTCGGTAGCTCCGGGCACAGCGCCCGGCCTCACCAGGGAAGCCGGACACCGGGTCCGGAGCTACGCAAGAAACCGGGTTGCCTACCGGGCGCCGGCGGTCACCGTGCTGAAGTGCGGGATGACCTCTTCGGCGAAGCGCTGCATCGGCTCGTGGTCGTAGGCGACGCCGGGGATGTAGACGATCGCGTAGTTCGCGCCGGCGTCGACGCATTGCTGAATCCGCTCGACGATCTCATCGACCGGAAGCACCTTGATCTCCTTCGCCCGGACGTCGAAGGAGTCCGCGCCCATCGACGTGCGCAGCGCGTCCGTCGCCTTCTTCGGGTCGGCGCCGTTCGCGATCGGGTAGAGCCCTTCGAAGCTGGTCGACTTCGTGATCTCGTTGTAGTCCCTCCCGACCTTCTCGCAGTGGCCGCGCAGCACCTCCAGCTTGTGCCTGACCACCTCGGGATCACCGCCGCCGACGTTGCAGGCGTCGGCGTACTTGGCGACCAGCTTCAGCGTCACCTGCTCGCCGCCGCCGCCGATCCAGAGCGGCACCGGGTTGTCGGGCGAGCCACTCGCGTTCTTCGGCTCGTTGATCGCCTGGTCGATGTGGTAGTGCTGGCCGGAGAAGGTCGGCTTGTCCTCGGTCCACATCTTGTGGATGATCTCGACGCCCTCCCGGAACATCCGCATCCGTTCCTTCGTCTCCGGGAAGCCGTAGCCGTAGGCTTTCCACTCCTGCGCGTACCAGCCCGCGCCGTAGCCGGCGTAGAGGCGGTGGTGGCTGGCGACATCGACCGTCGACGCCACCTTGGCGAAGAGCGCCGGGTTGCGGTAACCGTTGCAGCTGACCATCTGGCCGACGTGGACGCGCTCGGTGTCGCGCACGAGCGTCGCGGTGATCGTCCACGCCTCGAAGGTCGTGTTCATCGTTGGCTTGGGAACCGTGTGAAAGTGGTCGTAGACCCAAACCGAATCCCAGGCGCCCTGGTCGGCCGCCTTGGCGACGTCGGTCATCGCCTCGAACTGCGCGACCGGATCCTTGATCTCGGTCAAGTCCATCTTCCAGCCCTGTGGGACAAAAACACCAAAGCGGACATCCGCCATCCTGAAACCCTCCTGAAAAACCGTGGCGACCGACAACAATCCGGCCGCCGGACACGGGGCTCATCATCGCAAAGTTACTGCCAAAAGATACGTGCTTGGTACCGGGACCCACGAGGTGCGCCAGTACCAGTATCGGAGGGACGATCGCGAACAGGTTCGACGCGCTGCGCGGGGCTGAAGTCCCCGCACTCACTCCAAACGAAAGCTGGCTAAAGACCGGCTGGCCGGTGCGGAATCATTCACATTTAAGGCACCGAAACGGCAACAATCGCGGTAGGGGCGGACCGGCGTGTCCGCCGGCGTCACGCCCAATCCTGTTCCCTTCTGCCACCCCCACCGCCGTCATCCCGAGCGCAGTCGAGGAGCCTGCTCTGAGCTTGCCGAAGGAATCTCCCGCCGCAGCGGCCAGCGCCGCCAACACCAGCGTCAGCTCCTGCCAGAACCCCGCGCTGTCTTGCTGACCAGCGGGAAGCATCTCCCGCCGCCGTGGCGTCCTCGTTGGGGATCGATCCCGCGATGTGCTCCCTCCCCTGCCACGCGAGCCCCGCGTGGCAGGCACTCGCTTGCGCTCGTCAGAGAGATTCCTCGTGCGTGTACAGACCGGGGACAGAGGTGACAGGTGTTCAGGGAGATAGGTTACACCTCCGCTGGGGTGGTCAGGTCAATGGTGGCGACCTGACGCTGACAAAAGACGACCTGAAACACTCCGTCGGTGGTCGTCGGCCGCACGGCGACCGGCAAGCCGATCAAGCCGCGGCTAATGAAGACGATCCGGTTGTGGAAGCTGATCGCGCCCTGGCCCCGCACCAGCCGGACGGCATCGTCGGGGCCATAGGTGATCTCGGGCAAGGGGTCCGGGAAGGGCCGCGGGCTGGCGGCGTAGCGGCTGGCGGGCACCGCATAGGCCAACGCCTCGTGGGGCCGCTCATGATTGTAGGTCTGGCGGAACGTGGCGAAGTGCGTCTGGCAGCATGCCAGATCGGGCACGGCCCGGTGGGCGAAGACCTCCGCCGCGATCGTGCGGTGCAGCCGTTCGACCTTGCCCTGGGTCTGCGGATGGTAGAACTCGCCGTGCCAGGGGGCGATGCCCAGGCGGAGCAACCACGCTTCGAGTGCCGTGATCCCACCCCGGCCGCTGGGACCCCACGGCGGGCCATTGTCACAGAGGAGGATACGGGGCAAGCCATAACGCTGGAAACAACGGGTCAAGACGGCTTGCACTCCCGCCTGCCGTTCGTCGGGACAGGCTGCGAGCGCGAGCAGGAAACGCGAGTGATCATCGAGGATGGGCAGCGGGTGCACTCGCTGCCCATCCTCGAGCGCCCGGTGGCCCTGGAAGTCCAGCTGCCACAGGTCATTGGGCGCCGGGTGTTCGAAGCGCTGCCAGCGGGCCGGGGTGGTGGCGTCTGGACTGAGCTGGTCATGCCGGGCCAGGATCGCGGTGATCGTGCTGGGCGCCGGCACCGCGGCGTGGCCCTGCTGACGGAGGAAGTGGTGCAGCTTGCGCCCACCCCACGCGGGATGGGCCGCGCGCGCGGCGAGGACCGTCTGTTCCAGCGCTGCCGGCGTGCGCCCCGGGGAGGAGCCCGGGCGGCGCGAGCGGTCGGCGAGCCCGGCCAGACCGGTCGCCTGGTAGCGGGTCAACCATTTGTACCCGGTCTTCCGACTGATTCCGTCCGGCGACACAACTCGGCCATCGCGATCCCCTCCTGCTGGGCCAAGGCGACGAATTCGCTCCGCAACGACATGGTGGACTGCTCCTGCCACGGCATCGGTCCGCCCTCCTTTCGGACGGAGGATGCCGCATCAGGTGTCACCCATGTCCCCGAACGACTGTGACTGATCTCCCCGGTCTGTACAGTGCGCTCGGAATGACAGCGTGGGGATTGGGAAGCGGGAAACGGGTTGTTCTCAAGGTGCGGTCGCATGCGGTTCTCGCCTACACGACCGGCACGAAGTTGAACCGCAGCGACGAGGGGCGGCCGTCCGAGCCCCGGTCAAAATCACTCGGCACAATCGCCTGGATCCACCCGCGCGTCTTCTCCGATAACTGGAGCTCGTACCAGAGGTCATACCCATCGGCGCTGGTCGCCGCGCTGTTCTCCGCGCCAGCGTGCATCGACAGCAACGGATAGCGTGTACCGGGCGTGAGCGAAAGGGTGTCACGACGGCGGGCATCGGCCGAGGGCGATGCCCTGACATCCACGCTCGATGTCGGCGGCGAGGCGGCGACGAGCGCCTCGCCGGGTGACGTGCCGCGGGGCCAGGCGCGGCGGTTGATGACGTGGACCGGGTTGCGCCAGCCGATCTCGCTCGGGTGGTCCGGCGCGTTCATCGGCCAGTAGCCGGGACCCGGCGGGCAATTGACGCCGCAGGCGAAGCCGTAGCGCGGGCTGGCGCCGTTGACCGCGTCCGTCGTCAGGAAGGTGCGGATCTCGAAGTGCAGGTGGCTCGGCACGCCGTCGTTCCGGGCGAGGACCGCGCCGATCCGGTCGCCCCGCGCGACCGTCTTCCCGACCGCCACCGGCAGGTCGTACGCCAGATGCCCGTACATCGAGTAGAGCCCGCTGTCGTGCCGAACGATGACCACCCGGCCGGGATAGTCCGAATCGGCGTAGACGATCTCGCCGGCGCTGACGGCGAAGACGTCCGTGCCGGCGGTCTCGGCGTCGAGCACGTACCAATCCTCGCCAGTGTGCCAGGAGCCGGGGTTGTACCACGTGTTCTCGCAGGCGTAGCCGTCGCGAATCCAGCACCCGTCGCCCAACACGCGACCAGGCAAGCCCAGCGGGTAACTCCAGGCGGGTCCGGCGGCCGAAGCATCACGCACAGCGCCGGCGACCGCCGCCGCGGCCGCAATGAATCCACGCCGGGTCCAGCGGCGAGCGGAGGATGTGGCCGCCGCATTCAGGCGTTCGTGGTCGGCGTGACGGTCAGGCGAGCCGGTAAAGCACCGGCATCGAACCGACACGATTCGCCTCCAGGTTGGCCAACACGTAGGTCCGGAAACTCTTCGTCGACAACTGCTGCCAGAGGAACCGGGGTAGACGCTCGTCCCAACGCGCGAAATTGATGAAGCTGTAGTCCGACCGCTGGCCGTCGAGTGGAGCGAGCACCATGCTGTTGGCGAGGCCGGTCTCCACGGCGTACCACCCGGCCAGGTAGTCCCACAGCGCCAGGCCCACCTGCACGTCCTCGGCGACGAAGTAATTGAAGAGGTAGAGACCTTTTCGCGAACGATCGACATCGGCGATCCGCTTCACGTTGCGCATGGCGATGACCCGCACGTCGTTGGCTTCATGTCGCAGGGCGTCAACGAGCGCCTGGTATTGCGATGTCCCCCGGACCTCGTCGATGACGGCCGGAGAGCCGGTCTCGACGAGGACGACGACATCGAAGTTCGGGGGATGGAGCGCGTCACCGCGCTCCTGCAAATAGGCGCTTTGTCGCGCCGTCGGCGGCATGACGATCGCGCGAAAGACGGTCGCTCGATCGACCGCGTCGAGCCCCGCGAGCTGACGGGCGAGCTCGTTCAGCGCCGCGAGCAACCGCGACCGGTCCCGGCTGGGCAAGACCAGCGGGAGGCGCCCGGGTCGCACGGCGGCGGCGATGTGGATGAAGCCATGCGGCGACGGCTCCATGAGGTCCACTGGCGCATACTTCGGGTCGGCATTGACGATCTGCGGCTCCATGGCCAGTTCCCACCTCTCCTGACTCCGTGAGGGTGCAGCGCGCGATAAGGTGCCGTTGCCTACCGCTTGGCGCGTGTGTCGGCGAGCGACGCCAGGCAGAGACAGATCCAGCCCCCAGTCTCGAAGAGGGTGCGAAGCTGATTGAACCGGTTCCATTCCACTCGCCGGTCGAGCCAGTCGGCCGGGGGCGAATCGGGCGGGGCGACCAGCGTCTGTTTGTTGATGGGCACCTCCGGCGCCGTCGTCGCGAGCATCCCCAGGAAACCGGCTGTGCCGCCGAGCGTCAAGCGAAACGCGGCCGACTGGCGGTCAGGGATGAGCCCAAGCACCGCGACACAGGAGACGACCATTGCGGGCATCAACGCCCGCATGATGTCGGCATAGTGGCGCGCCAGCGCCTGCTCGGAGCGGAAATACTCCCCTTCGGCGAGTGAGCCCAGCGCCGGTTGCACGAAGAGCACACTGCCGACCCCGTTGCCGGCGATCAGCGACGCGAGCGCGAGGTTGGTGAATCGAGCGACCTTCAGGGCCTGCGCCGGTCGCGTGAGCTTGAGGGCAACGGTGCCGAGCGCAATGGCGCCGGAAGCGGCCGCCACCGGAAACCCCGTCCGCGCCAACGCGGCAGGCGCGCTCATCGGTTGCGAATCGCCCTTCCCATGAATGCCGGCTGGTGGCGTGGCCGGCGTCGCTTGCATGGCAAGCATGGCGGCGCGAACACCAGTGCAAATGAGGCTGGTCAGACGCCCCCGCGCGACTGGGACGCGTGGTCGTGAATGCCATGGGAATCGCTCTCCTGATCGTCAGCGGTCGAGGCGGCCGAGGCGGAAGATCATCATGTTGTCGGCGGCCGTCAGACCGAAGATGAGGACGCCATTGAAGACGTGCCAGGCCGCGGGAGTCGTGCTGTCCCGGCCGGAAAAGCCAAGCGCGATCTGGAGGAGCGTGAGGATGAAGATCACCACGCTGAGGATGAAAATCGCGCTCCCGAGCCCTTGATTCCCGAGCACCAGATAGGCCAACACCGCCAGGACGAGTGCGACGATCACTGCGATTTCACCAATGACCCGATGGGCATCGAACGAATCGGCGCTGACATAGAGGCCCTGTCCGGCCAGGAACGCCTGGAGTAACACCAGCAAACCGAACAGCACCGCGACGCCTTTGAGAGCGGGGAGGAGACCCGGTCGGGCTCCTGTACGGTCAACCACTTCGTCTCGCTGAGCCATGATGGCCCTCCAATCGTTGGCCGCAGACATTCGCACATGGCATGCCACTCGACCGCATCGACCGGTCGCGCGAGGATCGTTCGTGCAGGCACACGCTGGACATTGCGACGCCGCATGGTACGCTCGGATTGTGCCCCGGCCGGACGCTTGCCGGGACAACAGACCCTGTCCCCGCGCTGGAGCGATTCCCATGCCAACCTTCCGTGAACTTCTGGAGCAGACCCGCGCGGCGATCCGCGAAATCGACGTCTCGACCGCCCGGGCGATGACCGATGCCGGCGATGCCGCGCTGATCGACGTCCGCGAGCAGGACGAGATCGAGCAGGGCATCATCCCCGGCGCGGTCACGATCCCGCGCGGCTTCCTCGAATCACGCGTCGAGCAGGCCGTGCCGGACAAGGATGCCCGCGTCGTCATCTATTGCGCCGGCGGCACGCGCTCCGCCTTCGCCGCGAAGTCGCTGACCGAGCTGGGCTACACGAACGTCGCCTCGCTCGCCGGCGGGTTCAACGCCTGGAAGGACGCCGGCGCCCCCTGGCAGTTGCCGAAGTCGCTCACGCCGGACCAACGCCGCCGCTACAGCCGCCACCTGCTCATCCCGGAGGTCGGCGAGGCCGGCCAGCAGAAGCTGCTCGACGCTCGTGTGCTGCTCGTCGGCGCCGGCGGGCTCGGCGCGCCGGCGGCGCTCTATCTCGCCGCGGCCGGGGTCGGCACACTCGGCGTGATCGACGCCGACGCGGTCGACGACAGCAATCTGCAGCGCCAGGTGATCCACACGACCGAGCGGATCGGTCAGCCGAAGGTCGAGTCGGCCCGGCAGACGATCGAGGCGCTGAATCCGGACGTGACGGTCGTCACGCATCAGGTGCGGTTGACGAAGGAGAACGCGCTCGACCTGCTGGCGCAGTACGACATCATCCTCGACGGCTCGGATAACTTCGCGACCCGCTACCTGATCAACGACGCCTGCGTGCTGCTCGGCAAGCCGAACGTCCACGGCAGCATCTTCCGCTTCGAGGGCCAGGCGACGACCTTCGTGCCTGACGACGAGACGAGCCCCTGCTACCGCTGCCTCTTCCCCGAGCCGCCCCCGCCGGAGCTGGCGCCGAGCTGCGCCGAGGCCGGTGTGCTGGGCGTCCTGCCGGGCACGATCGGGATGATCCAGGCGACCGAGGTCGCCAAGCTGATCCTCGGCATCGGCGAGCCGCTGATCGGCCGGCTGCTGCTCTACGACGCGCTCGGCATGACCTTCCGCGAGCTGAAGATCGCCCGCGACCCGGACTGCCCGATGTGCGGCCCGGATGCGCCCACGTCGCTCGCCGCCATCACCTACAGCGACATCACCTGCGCCATCGGCGCCGCAACGGCGTAGAATCGCGGCATCGGGACGATTCGAATCGTTCTCGCTCGATCCACACGGACCGACGCAGGTGTCCGAGACGAGTGACCGGTCAAATCAAGCGAGCCTGCCATGGCAGAGCACGACGTGGATGTCCTGATTCTCGGCGCCGGCCCGTATGGGCTGGCGCTCGCCGCCTACGCCGGCCATCTCGGCCTCGACTACCTCCTCGTGGGCGAGCCGATGGCGTTCTGGAAGGCAAACATGCCGGACGGGATGTACTTGCGGTCCGCCTCCGACTGGCATCTCGATCCCCTCGGCCAGGACACGATCGGGGCCTATACCGCCGAACAGGGCAAGACCACGCGGGACGTCGAGCCGCTCTCGCGGAGCTTCTATCTCGACTATGCCGAGTGGTTCCAGCGGCGCAAGCAGATCGAGCCGCTGCCGGAGCTCATCACCCGGCTCGATCGGACCGATGGCGGCTTCCGCGCCACGCTCACATCCGGGGAAACGATCGCCGCTCGCGCCGCGGTGCTGGCGATGGGCTTTGGTTCGTTCAGCCACGTTCCGGCCGATATCGCGTCGTTGCTCCCGCCCGGTTCCTACGGGCACACGCGGGATGAAGTCGCGTTCGCGGGTTTGAACGGTCAGCGCTGCCTGATCGTTGGCGGGCGACAGAGCGCCTACGAATGGGCGGCGCTGTTGCACGAGGCGGGCGCCGCCGAGGTCCATATCGTGCACCGTCACCCCGCCCCGGCATTCGCCGTGGCCGACTGGTCGTGGGTGGGTCCACTGGTAGACCGAATGGCCGACGATCCGGGCTGGTATCGTCGCTTGCCCGGCGCCGAGCAGGATGCGATCGGGCAGCGCCTCTACGCCGAAGGACGGCTCAAGATCGAACCCTGGCTGCAATCACGCCTGCAGCAGGATGGCATCACCATCTGGCCCAACGAGCACATCGTCGCCTGTGAACGAAGCCCTGACGGAGATCTCCGCGTCACGCTGAGCGACGGAGACGTCGTGGCGGTCGACCGCATCATCCTGGCGACGGGGTACAAGGTGGACTTGAACCGGCTCCCGTTGTTGGCCAACGGGAACATCCTGCCATGCCTTTCGATGCGGAACGGCTTCCCGGTGCTCGATGAGCATTTTCAAGCCAGCGTGCCGGGGCTCTTCATCACCAGCATGCCGGCCACCCAGGATTTCGGGCCATTCTTCGCCTTCACCATCGCCGCGCGCATGTCGGCCCGCGTCATCGGCGACGAGCTCGCGCGGATCGTCGATTGACGCCGGCGGCCGGTCGGCGCGCGTCCGACCGGCCGCCTGACGGCGTTCAGACACCCCAGGCCGGGCCGCGTGACAGCGTGTCGCGGCGGTCATCCCGACAATCGCAAGATCGAAGAAGCGCATCGCTCCTCGCGTGCGCTACTATCAGTGTGTACGTACAATTGCGTGCCGGGCGGGCACAGGCCCGCCGATCGCCAATTGCCAGCGAGGAGCCAGCCATGGGCAGCGGAGTTCGGGTCCTGATCGGGACGCGCAAGGGCGCGTTCATCGCCACGTCGGACGAGAAGCGCGAGAGTTGGGAGATCAGCGACCCGCTCTTCGCCGGCTGGGAGATGTACCACCTCAAGGGGTCGCCGGCCGATCCGGACCGCATCTACGCCTCCCAATCGAGCGGCTGGTTCGGCCAGAAGATCCAGCGCTCCGACGACGGCGGCAAAACCTGGGAGCCGGTCGGCAGCGAGTTTGCCTACGACGGCGTGCCGGGCACGCACCAGTGGTACGACGGTACGCCCCACCCGTGGGAGTTCGCTCGCGTCTGGCATCTGGAGCCGTCGCTGACCGATCCGGACACCGTCTACGCCGGCGTCGAGGACGCCGCGCTCTTCAAGACGACCGACGGCGGCCAGACATGGAGCGAGCTCTCCGGCCTGCGCGGCCACGGCTCCGGCAAGCACTGGGCGCCAGGCGCCGGCGGCATGTGCCTCCACTCGATCGTGCTCGACCCGTCCGATCCGGACCGCATCTACATCGCCATCTCCGCCGCCGGCGCCTTCCGCACCGACGATGGCGGCGTCACCTGGAAGCCGATCAACAAGGGGCTGAAATCCAACTGGGAGCTGCCCGATCCGGACGCCGATGTCGGCCACTGCGTCCACAACATCGCCATGCACCCGTCGAAGCCGGGCGTCCTCTTCATGCAGAAGCACTGGGACGTGATGCGCACCGACGACGCGGGCGAGAATTGGACCGAGATCAGCGGCAATTTGCCGAGCGACTTCGGCTTCCCGATCGCCGTCCACGCGCACGAGCCGGAGACGGTCTACGTCGTGCCGATCAAGAGCGACTCGGAGCACTTCCCGCCGGACGGCAAGCTGCGCGTCTACCGCAGCCGCGCGGGCGGGCACGAGTGGGAGGCGCTGACCAACGGGCTGCCCCAGGAGAACTGCTACGTAAACGTCCTGCGCGATTCGATGGCGGTCGACACCCTCGATTCCTGCGGCATCTACTTCGGCACGACCGGCGGGCAGGTCTACGCCTCGAACGATTCCGGCGACTCCTGGCAGGCGATCGCCCGCGATCTCCCCTCCGTCGTCTCGGTCGAAGTGCAGGTGCTGCCGTGATCCGCGTCGTCCTCCCGGCCCACCTGCGAACGCTGGCGCGGACCGAGCGGGAAGTGACGCTGGACGTCGCCGCGCCAGTGACGCAGAGCGCCGTGCTCGACGCGCTGGAGGCGACCTACCCGGTCCTGCGCGGCACGATCCGCGACCACGCCACCTTGAAACGGCGACCGCTCGTCCGCTTCTACGCCTGCATGGAGGACATCTCCCACGAGCCGCCGGAGACGCCCCTGCCCGACCCGGTCATCGCCGGCACGGAGCCATTCATCATCATCGGCGCCATGGCCGGCGGCTGATCAGGAATCCTCGCCAGCCAGCCGGGCGGCGCGACCGAGGAGGTAGCGCCGCTCCGGCTGGCTGGTCGTGCGCCGCGCCGCCAGGAGATAGGACGCCCGCGCCGCGTCCTGCTCGCCGGCCATCTCCAGCAAGTGGGCGCGCACCGCGTTCACCCGGTGGTGATCCGCGATCCGCTCATCCGTCGCCAGGTCGTCAAGCAGGGTCAGGCCGGCGCGCGGGCCATGAACCATCGCGACGGCGACCGCCCGGTTGAGCGTGACCATCGGGTTGGGTCCGAATCGCTCGAGCAGACGGTAGAGCGCGAGGATTTGCGGCCAGTCGGTCTCCTCCGCGCTCGGCGCTTCGGCGTGAACCGCGGAGATGGCCGCCTGGAGCTGGTATGGCCCGAGCGCGGTGCGGGTGAGTGCGTCCGAGATCAACGCGACCCCTTCATCGATCGCCGCCCGATTCCATAATCCGCGCTCCTGCTCGGCGAGCGGGATCAACCCGCCGTCCGCGCAAATGCGGGCCGGCCGACGCGCGTCCGTCAGCAGCATGAGTGCAAGCAATCCGGTCACCTCACCGTCGTCGGGCAGGAGCCGATGCACGAGGCGCGTCAACCGCATGGCTTCCGTGGTCAGCTCGACCCGCAGCAAATCGGGGCCGGATGACGACGTGTACCCCTCATTGAAGATCAGGTAAAGGACGTGCAGCACGGCGCGCAACCGCTCCCGGCGCTCCTCGCCGGCCGGCATGCGAAACTCGGCGCCCGTGGCCCTGATTCGCTGCTTCGCCCGGCTGATGCGCTGGGCCATCGTCGCCTCGGGCACGAGGAAGGCGCGCGCGATCTCCGCGGTCGTCAACCCGCCAACGGCGCGCAGCGTCAGCGCGATCTGGGAGGCGGGCGTCAGCGCCGGGTGGCAACAGAGGAAGAGCAGAGCGAGCGAGTCGTCCTGGCCGGCGATATTCTCATCATCGGGCTCTGGCGCGATGAGCGCGTGCGGGCCCGCCAGCGCCATCGCGGTCATCTCGCGCCGCCGCCGCGCCTGCTCGTTGCGCCATTGGTCGGTGAACCGGTGCTCGGCGACCGTGATCAGCCAGCCACGCGGGCTCGCCGGCACGCCACTGGACACCCATTGGGTCGCCGCGGCCAGCAACGCCTCCTGCACCGCGTCCTCGACGGCGTCGAAATCCCCATGGCGGCGGATGAGGACGCCGAGGACCTGCGGCGCCAGCTCGCGCAACCGGTCCTCGACCGATGGGACGCGCCTCACATCTCAGTCCCGGAGGCCGCCATCACCGGCCAGACCCGCACGCCATTGAGCCGGGCGGCGGGCAGCTTCGCGGCCAGCTCGATCGCGCGATCGATGCTCTCGACGTCGACGATGTAGTAGCTACCGAGGAACTCCTTGGCCTCCAGGAACGGGCCGTCAGTGACGACCGGCACGCCATCCTGGACCTTGACGGTCTTCACCTCGTCCTCGAACGCCAGCCCCTCCCCACCGACGTATTCGCCCGATGCCTTGATCTCCTGGTCGAACTTCGCGTGTTCGGCGATCACGCCGGCGAACTCCTCTTCGGAGAACGACTCCCACAACTGTCGGTTGCCGAAGATCATCAACATGTACTTCACGTCCGCATCTCCTCGCGGTCCCGGCGCCCCCGGTGGGCGCCGCTCACTCATGGATCGAAGTCAGCTTCCGTTTCTCGACATCGCGCCGCGATGCGATCGCGGCGATGCGAGACTGCCGGGGAGAGTGTGCCAGAACCGGCCATGTCGAGAATCCGGACCGTGTTTCGACCTTGTGGTGAACGGCACCAGGCGGCGCCGCTTGGAGCGTCACGGACGAAGGGAGCAATCGATGGGTAACGTGCGATTTCATCTGGCCATGTCGCAGGATGGATATATCGGCGGGATTGGCGAGCAGGCGTGGCCGGCGCACATGCGCTTGCTCGGCTGGGTCCATGATCTGGCGAGCTGGCGCGCCAACGCCGGGCTGGAGGGCGGTCAGGTCAACGACGACGATCAGGTGCTGCGCGAGGCCACGGCCAGCGTCGGCGCCTACGTCATGGGCCGGACGATGTTCGACTTCGGCGAGGAGCCGTGGGGCGACAACCCGCCCTTCCACGCGCCGGTCTTCGTCCTCACCCACCGGCCACGGGAGACCGTGACGAAGGAGGGCGGCACGACCTACACGTTCGTGGTCGACGGCATTGGCAGCGCCATCCGGCAAGCGAAGGAGGCGGTCGGGAACAAGGACGTGCGAATCGAAGGCGGCGCGAGCGCGGCGCAGCAGGCGCTCGCGGCCGGACTGGTCGATACATTCGAGCTTCACGTCATCCCGGTGCTGCTCGGCGGTGGCGTGCGACTCTTCGACGGCATCGGATCGGACTCCATCGAGCTGGAGCGCACCCGGGTGATCGAGAGCCCGGTCGCCACACACATGAGCTACCGGGTCCTTCCGGCGAACGGTCAGCCGCCCAGATAGAGACGGCGGACGCGCGGGTCGGCGAGCAGGGCCGCGCCGCTGCCGGTGAAGCGGTTGCGACCCAGCTCCAGCACATAGCCCCGGTCGCTGATCGAGAGCGCCTTGACTGCGTTCTGCTCGACGATCAGCATCGTCATCCCGGCCCGCTTCAGCTCACCGATCCGCTCGAAGACCTGCTCGACGAAGCGCGGCGCGAGCCCGAGCGACGGCTCGTCCATCAGGATCAGGCGCGGCTCGCCCATCAGCGCCCGGCCCATCGCCAGCATCTGCTGCTCGCCGCCGGACATCGTGCCGGCCATCTGCCGGCGCCGCTCGGCGAGACGCGGGAAGATCGCGAAGACGTCGTCCATCAACGGGCGCAAGCGCGACTTGTCCTTCACCGAGTACGCGCCCATCTCCAGATTCTCGACCACCGTCATCTCGCGGAAGACGATGCGCCCCTGCGGCACGTAGCCGAGGCCGTGGCGCACGATCTGATCCGGCCGCAGACCGCCGATCGGCATGCCGGCCAGGTCGATCTCGCCGGCACGCGGCTTCAGCAACCCGATCACCGATTTCAGGACCGTCGATTTGCCGGCGCCGTTCGGGCCGATGATGCTGACGACCTCGGCCCGGTGGACCGTGATCGAGACGTCGTGGAGGATCTGCACCTTGCCGTAGGCGGCGTCGAGGTCACGCACGCGCAGCAGCGCGTCGCCCTGCCCGGCGACGGGGTCCTCGCCTCCCTCCCAGAGCGTCATCGGGTCCGGCGGCGCCAGCGTCGGCTGCTCACTTGCCAAAGTACGCCTCCATCACCCGCTCGTCGTTCCGCACCTGCTCCGGCGTGCCGTGGGCGATGATCTCGCCGTAGTCGAGCACGAAGATGTCCTGGCAGAGGCGCATCATGATCTGCATCTCGTGGTCGGTCAGCAGGATCGTCTTGCCGGCTGCAACCCAGGCGTCGAGCTGCGCCAGCAGCCGCTGCTCCATCGTCGGGTTGACCCCGGCGAAGGGCTCGTCGAGCAGGATCAGCGACGGGTCGGTCATGCTCAGCCGCAGGAACTCGACCAGCTTCTGCTGCCCGTAGGAGAGATTCTCGGCGTAGACATCGCGCAGATGCGCCAGATCGAGCGAGCCCAGCTGCGCCAGCGCCTGCTCCTCCGCCGTCAAGCGGCTGCCCCGCGAGACGACGACGAGATTCTCCAGCACCGTCATCGTGCCGAACAGGCGGGTGAGCTGGAAGGTGCG
>JAICKJ010000176.1 GCA_025928015.1 Thermomicrobiales bacterium | reverse complement strand
TTCATCGTTCGCGACAGCGAGAATTTCTGAGTGATACCGCTCGAGGATTTTTGTGAGTGGACCGTGCATCGCCTCAGCTTGCGCCACGGCCTCAACCACCAGAGCTTCTGCCTCTCCAATCATCCCCGGATTTAACCATGCCGCGCGTATGCCACCCGATTCAGGGAGCATCAGCGCGGCTTCCAGCATTTGCCGCACGGCCTCGATGGTGAGTGGAGGCTCGATGCCCAACGCTGTCGCGACTCGACTCGCCTCGTTTTGGAGGGTAGCAACATGCTCTGGCAGGAGTCGAAGTGTCTCTTGAAGCACGCTTCGATCGACGAGCGTGAGTTCTCGCTTCGCGAATCCGTTCCATGGATGGTTCGCGCCTGCTTCCAAAACGGGCAGAAACCGCGATAGTTGGCGGATCGTTTGAATTTGCTCGTCAAGAACTTCGGGAGTGAACCGGGACATGGGCGGCGGCGTCAACGATAGCAACGGGACCGAATCGAGCGATGCGAGTTGCCCGATCGCCCAAAATGCTGATCGCATCATGGGCGCATGGACCCGGTGTAGCGACTCCGAGTAGTCGTCGAGATGCGAGCGGACATCTGCCAGTTGTTTGAGACGCAGTTCGCTGTCGTCCTTGGGAGGGCTGGATGGCGCAAGATCGAGTTGATCACCGAGCTCCTGAATGACGTCTCTCTTGTTCGCTTTGTGACTGTGGAGCATCAGGCAGTGATCACCGAGGCCGCTTTCTGTCACCCGACGATGAACGACTTCGATCGCCGCTGACTTTTCGCTGACGAAGAGGATGGTCTTCTTGGCCGCAAGGTTCTCCGCAATGATGTTGGCGATTGTTTGGCTCTTGCCGGTGCCGGGCGGGCCGGAAACGATGAACTGAGTTCCCCGCGTCGATGCTTCTATGGCGAGGAGCTGGCTCGCGTCCGCATCGAGGATCGTGAATGTATCCGTCGGTGAGAAGCGTTCGTCCAGACCTTCTTCTGGTGGTACTCCCTCTGAAAGCGCTCCGATCGAGCCCGTATCCAGTGCCAGAGCACGAATGATTTCGTGCTGGCCTGCCAAGCTCTCGTGCTCCTCAAGGTCCTTGTACATTCTCAGCTTGTGAAACTGGAAGTGACCCAGGTAAACCTCGTTCCTGACCTCCCACTCTTCACGTCCTGCAACGACCTTTCGAACCTCCGAAAGGACATCCGCAAGCCGCGTGTCATCGTCTAATGCGACGTCCAGCTCAAAACCGAAGTCCTTCTTCAGGCGTTCGGAAAGGGTGAGATTGACCTCCGGCTCACTCCCGCTCGAGGAGATCCGAAACACGCCGGTGGTGACCTCTTCCCGAATTGAGATCGGCAGCAAAACAATCGGAGCTAGCGGGTCGGTGTTGAGCCGTCTGGCGCCTTGCTTTTCTTGCCACTTGAGCAAGCCAAATGCCGCGTACAGAGTACTAATACCCTGTTCCTGGAGCGAAGCTTTCGCTCTTGAGGCTAGCCGTAGCGCAACACGATTAGTGCGGTCGGTCGGCAGGGATGCGCGGGCGGTTCCCTGCTTCAGTGAAGATGAACCGGTTCTGGCCGTACTATCAGTCGGGAGGTCGATTCCGGGCAGGGCAGTGGTGTGCACTGTGCTGGAATCATCCTCGTCCAGGTCAGTGCCCACAATTGTCAGCGTTTTCCCATCGAGCAGGGCATCAAAAATCGTCTCGGGGTGAGGCTCTTCCAGCCTGAGCGCCGAAGGCCGTGTCTCCAAGTTCCTGAAATTAAGGAGCCTATTCCTGTTCGAGAGATCGAGTAGCTCGGATTGCCAATAGCACAATTGGGCTCTGACGCGCTCCAGATCGCTGTCCATCGATATCCTCTTCAGTTTCATTTGTTGCCAGGCGAGATACCACAGTGACTCACCGGCGGTTTGGGGGTTACCTCGTTCACAGTCTATCCTGATAGCCGAATCTGCACCAACTATCTGTGCTTTCATCGCTCAGCTAAGGCTGCATCACTTTTCGCGCATGGTAGCCGATTGGGGTTCCAGGTCCGCGATTGATTCGACGCCGGTGTGGTGGGCTTCGAGCGAGTCGAGGCGGGCGGGCGGGTCGTCGGTGGTGACCTCGATGCGGTCCGTCGCGGTGCGGGGGAAGGCGTGGTAGCGCTGGGCGCCGATGGTGTGGCCCTGGGCGATTACCTTGCCGGTCGCCGCGTCACGGATGGTGTGGTGGCGGATGCGCTGGCCCTCCGTCAGGTCTTCACGCAGGATGAGGTGGTCGAACGTCGTGCCAGGCGGGAAGGTGGCCGTCACGGTCGCGCCGTGCTGGGTCAGGGTGGCGGGGATCGGGCGGGCGAAGCGCACGCGGATGGTGTCGGTCAGGTCCAATAACCGTTCGACGTCGGCGTCGTCGAGCAGGCCGCGGCGGTCGGGCGGGACGTTCAGCAGCAGGTTGGCGCCGAGGCCGATCGAGCGGTACCAGATCGCCTGTAGGTGGTTCAGTGACTTCAGCGTGTGCAGATCGTCCGGCTGCCAGAACCAGTTGCGCCGGATCGGCACGTCGCACTCCGGCGGGAGATACAATCTCTCTTCACCCAGATCAGTGTCTCCCGGGGCATCGAGCGAGTCGCGGGTGGCGGTGACCGTGTACCAGCAGGGATCGGACGCCAGGCCGTCCTCGTTGCCGACCCAGCGAATCGTCGGCCGGCCCATGTTGAAGATCATCGCGTCCGGCTGATGGCGCTCGACGGCGTCCATGATCCGATTCCAGTCATACGGGTGACGCTCGGAGCCTGCCCCTTCGAACCAGAGCTCGACCAGCGGTCCGTAACCGGTCAGCAGCTCGGTGAGCTGGGTCAGGTAGAGCGCGTCGTAGGCCGCCGGATCGGATGCCCAGGTCGGCTCGTGGCGGTCCCGGGGCGTGAGGTAGAGGCCGAGCCCGAGACCATGCCGCTGGCAGGCGGCGGCCAGTTCGCGCACGACGTCACCATCTCCATCCCGGAAGGGGGACGAGGCGACGGCGTAGTCCGTGGTTTGCGTCGGCCAGAGGCAAAAACCGTCGTGATGCCTGGCTGTCAGGATGATGTGCGCGGCGGCGGCCGGCGCCGCGGTGGCCGCCCACTGGCCGCAATCGAGGGCCGTCGGGGCGAAGGTCGAGGGGTCGAGCGAGCCGTCGCTCCACTCTTTGGCATGAAACGTGTTGATGCCGAAATGGCAGAAGAGGGCCAGCGGACGAGTCCGTTGCCACGCGAGCTGTTGGGGCGTCGGCCGCGGCCGGGTCATGATCTCGGACACGTTTCGCTCCATCCGGGCCTTGTTGCGTATTGCTGTACGATGGAATTCAGATACCGCGAGTGGGGACAGTCGTCCGGTCGGGACCGGGCGAACGCGACTGTAGTCAGCGGCCGGGCGGGCGTCAAGCCGACGGCCGCGGTGGCGCGCCCGCGACAAGCAGGGAGGAGGAGTAGTGGATCGGTCTCGCGACCTCACCTCGCGACGACTCTGCCTGCTCCTCGGCGCGGTCCTGGCCGCGCTGGCGCCCGTGCCGGCCCTGGCGCACGAGAGCCAGGCCGTGGCCCCGACCGATCTCTGGCACGCCTGGCAGCCGGACCCGAGCGTCCTGATCGGCGCGTTGCTCGCCGGCTGGCTCTATGCCCGCGGCACGGCAACAATCTGGCGCCACGCCGGCGGCCGGCGCGCGCTGCCCGGGTGGCGCGTGTTCTGCTTCTGGGCCGGACTGGCCGCGCTCGTCCTCGCCCTCGCCTCGCCGCTCGATACCCTCGCCGGCACGCTCTTCTCGGCCCACATGGGGCAGCATCTGCTGCTGGTGGCGGTCGTGCCGCCGCTGATGCTGCTTGGATTGCCGCTGCTCGTCGTGCTGGACGGTCTGCCGCGCGGCTGGCGACGCTGGCTGGTGGACCGCTGGCAGGCCCGGGAGTGGCCGGGGGCGCTCTGGTGGTGGCTGACGCAGCCGCTGCTCGCCTGGGTGCTGAACGCGGCCGGCGTCTGGGTCTGGCACGAGCCGACGCTCTACCAGGCGGCGGTGCGGCACGAGGCGATCCACATCTGCGAGCACCTCACCTTCCTGATCACGTCCTTCCTCTTCTGGTGGTGCATCATCCAGCCGGTCGGGCGCCGGCGGCTCGATCCCGGTCTCGCGGTCCTCTCTCTCTTCATCATGGGCATGCAAGGCGCGGTCCTCGGGGCGTTGCTCACTTTCTGGCCACAACCCTGGTACCCGATCTACGTCGGCCGCACGATCCTCTGGTCGATGTCGGCGATGTCCGACCAACGGCTCGCGGGACTGATGATGTGGATTCCGGCCGGCGCGGTCTACATGCTGGCCGGTCTGATCCTGATCGGGCAATGGCTCGGGGACGATGAGGGTGGGCCGGTGGTGGCGCCGGCCCAGCCACGCACGGTCGCGACGGCGCGAGGTATCAGCGGCGGCAGCGGCGACCATCCGTAACGCGGCGACATGGGCGCTCCTCGGGGATCATCCCCCATGAGAAGCGCCTGTGGCGCGGCCAAGGCAGGGAGTGAGGAGGGACGATGGACAGACGGCGCAGACTGCGCGCGAGCGTGCTGCTCGTGCTCGCGGTGGGGCTGGTCGCGCTGAGCGGCTGCGGTCCCTCCGAGTCGCTCAACGCGGTCACCAAGCAGGGCCACAAGATCTCCGATCTCTGGTACATCTCGTTCATCCTGACGGCGATCGTGCTGGCGATCATCTTCGGCGTCCTCATCTACGCGATGATCAAGTTCCACGGCAGCCACCAGCCGAGCACCCGGGTCGGCAACACGCGGCTGGAGATCATCTGGACAGTGATCCCGGCGGCGCTCGTCACCTTCCTCTTCATCATGTCGGTGAGGACGATGCTGGCGGTCGACGAGACCCACCCGGACGCGATCGTGATCGATGTCACCGGCAACCAGTGGTGGTGGGACTACACCTATCCGTCGCTCGGGGTCACCACGGCCTATGAGCTGCACGTGCCGGTCGGCAAGCCGGTCCAGCTCAAGGTGACCGGCGGCGACGTCATCCACAGCTATTGGGTGCCGAAGCTCGGCTGGAAGATGGACACTATCCCGAACAAGGTCAACACGATGAACCTGACGGCGACGCGGGCCGGCACCTTCGATGGCGCCTGCGCCGAGTTCTGCGGCACGCAGCACGCCGGCATGCGGATGCGGGTCGTGGCCCAGCCGCCGGATGAGTTCGACGCCTGGGTCAAACAGCAGCAGCAGGACGCGTCGGCGCTGCCGGCGACGAGCCTGGAGCGCAACGGCCGCGCGACCTTCCTCTCCCAGACCTGCGCCATCTGCCACACCGTCAATGGCACGAGCGCCCAGGGCAAGGTCGGGCCGGACCTGACGCACATCGGCAGCCGCTCGACGATCGGCTCCGGCGAGGTGCTCAACACACCGGCGAACCTGGAAGCCTGGATTCGCGACCCGGCCAGCATCAAGCCGGGCGTTCTGATGCCCGGGTACGACAAGCTGTCCGACCAACAGATCAAGGCGCTCGTCGCCTACCTGGAAGGGTTGAAGTAGCCATGGCGAGTGTCGCATCCGGCCGATCCGGCGAGAAACCGTATTCCGTCCGCGCGCCCGACTGGTTCTACGACTGGGTCGCGACGGTCGATCACAAGAAGATCGGCATCCTCTATCTGGTCACCACCGGCATCTTCTTCCTGATCGGCGGCATCGAGGCGATGCTGATGCGCATCCAGCTCGCCCAGCCGAACATGAAGTTCCTCTCGCCGGAGGCCTACAACGCCGTCTTCACGATGCACGGCACGACGATGGTCTTCCTCGTCGTGATGCCGCTGTTGCTCGGCTTCGCCAACTACTTCGTGCCGCTGCAGATCGGCGCGCGGGACATGGCCTTTCCCCGGCTCAACGCGCTGAGCTACTGGCTGCTGCTCTTCGGCGGCCTGCTGCTCTACTTCAGCTTCGTGGCCGGGTCGGTGCCGGATATCGGCTGGTTCGCCTACGCGCCGCTGACCGAGCGGCCCTACGCGATGAGCAACGCCGTCGACTACTGGACCGTCGGCCTGCTCGTCACCGGCTTCGGCACGATCGCGACCGGGGTCAACCTGATCGTGACGGTCGTCAAGCTGCGGGCGCCGGGGATGACGCCGAGGCGTATCCCGGTCTTCACCTGGATGAGCGTCATCAACTCGCTGATCATCATCGGCGCGATCCCGAGCCTGACGGCCGCGCAGATCATGCTGCTCTTCGACCGCCAGTTCAATACCGCCTTCTTCGATGCCTCCCGCGGCGGCAGCGCCGTCCTCTGGCAGCATCTCTTCTGGTTCTTCGGCCACCCCGAGGTCTACATCATGGTGCTGCCGGCCTTCGGCATGCTCTCGGAGATCATCCCGGTCTTCGCGCGCAAGCCGATCTTCGGCTACTCCTTCCTCGTCGCCTCGGGCGCGGCGATCGCCTTCCTGAGCTTCCTCGTCTGGGCCCACCACATGTTCACGACCGGGCTCGGCACCTGGGGCAACGCCTTCTTCGGCGCCGCCTCGATGTTGATCGCGATCCCGACCGGGGTGAAGATCTTCAACTGGCTCGGCACGATCTGGGGCGGGCAGATCCACTTCACGACGGCGATGAAATTCTGCCTCGCCTTCCTCGCCCTGTTCACGATGGGCGGCGTCACCGGCGTCCAGTTCGCCATGTTCCCGCTCGACTGGCAGGTGACCGACAGCTACTACATCGTCGCCCACTTCCATTATGTCCTCTTCGGGGGCAGCTTCTTCGCCGTGATGGGCGCGATCTACTACTGGTTCCCGAAGATCGCGGGCAAGCTGCTGGACGAGCGGCTCGGCACCTGGAACTTCTGGACCCTTTTCGTCGGCTTCAACCTCACCTTCTTCCCGATGCACATCCTCGGGCTGATGGGCATGCCGCGCCGCGTCTACACCTACCAGGACAAGCCGGGCTGGGGCGACATCAACCTGCTCGAGACCTTCGGCACCGGCATCATGGCGATCTCCGTCCTCATCCTGCTCTGGAACATCGTCGCCAGCCTGATGCACGGCCGGGACGCCGGCGATAACCCGTGGGATGCCTGGACGCTCGAATGGGCGACCACCTCGCCGCCGCCGGAGTACAACTTCGCGCGGACGCCGGTCGTCGGCAGCGCCCGGCCGCTCTACGACGTCGAGACGCGGAATTGGGACCTCTTCCCGCCGGAGGAAACCCACCAGGCGCACGCCGCCGGGATGTTCGTCTCGCGCATGCCCACGCCCCAGCTCGGCGTGCTGGTTTTCATCTCGTCGGAGGTCGTCTTCTTCGGCGGGTTGCTCTCCGCCTATATCGACTACCACGCGAAGAGCAACCATCCCGGCCCGCACGAGCTCGACGTATTGCGCACGGGCATCTTCAGCATCGCCCTCTTCGCCAGCAGCGGCACGCTCTACATCGCCGAGCGCCATCTCGGGAAGCGGGATAACGCGGGGTTCCGACGCTGGATGTTGATCACGATCGCGCTGGGCGCGATCTTCATCGCCGGGCAAATCTGGGAGTACGCGACGCTCGCCGGGGAGGGCACGACGCTCAGCGTGAACCTCTTCACCTCGACCTTCTTCACGCTGACCGGATTCCACGGCTTCCACGTCATCGTCGGGCTCTGCGCGCTGGCGGTCGTCACCTGGCTGAGCTTCACCGGCGATGTCACGCACGAGCGTGACGTGCCGATCCGCTCGGTGGCGGTCTACTGGCACTTCGTGGACGCGGTCTGGGTGGTGCTGTTTTCGACGATCTATCTGTGGACCGCGCTGTTCTAGGCGGCGTGTCGGGCCGGAGGAAGGATGCCCATGGGAGCGGTGCAGCAACTGATTGCGTTCGTCGTCTTCGTCGTGCGTTCGATCGGCGATCTGATCCGGTCGCTCGCGCCCGGCGAGGCGCGGCGCCGGCAAGCGCACGCGCCGTTCGTGCTCGCCGAAGCGCCGGAGGGCGGGGCGATGCCGGGCGGAACAGCACCGGTGGTGGCGCCGCCGACCGCGCCGACGGTCGAGCCGCTCCATCCACCGACCCGCGCCGAGGTGGAGGCCGTCATCCACCACCTGCCGCGGCCGACGATCTGGCCGGCGCTGATCGCCTTCGGCACGACGCTCCTGGGGTTTGGCGTGATGAGCAGCCTGACCTTCGCCATCTGCGGGGCGGTGCTCCTGCTGATTGGCGTGGGCGGCTGGATCGTGGAGCTGCGCCATGCGTGAGATACAGAAGCTCTTCAGCCGCCGCGACTTCCTGAACTATTTCAGCCTGGCCCTCACCGCCGCGGCGGGCGTGGTGGTCAGCGTGCCGATCCTCGCCTACCTGTTCACGCCGTTGTTCGAGAAGCCCAACCGGGAGTGGCAGGACATCGGCCCGGCCAGCGATTTCGTCATCGGGCAGACGGTCGAGGTGCCGATCAAGGACCCATCGCCGCTGCCCTGGGCCGGAGAGACGGCGACGACCGCCGCCTGGCTGCGCCGGACCGAGCAGAGCCAGTTCATCGCCTTTGCGGTGAACTGCACTCACCTCGGCTGCCCGGTGAACTGGATCCAGAGCGGGCAGATCTTCCTCTGCCCGTGCCACGGCGGCGTCTTCACATCGAACGGCGATGTGGCCGGAGGGCCGCCGGCCGGCCCGTTGCGCCGGCATCACGTCCGCGTCCGGAATGGCCGGGTGGAGATCAAGCCCGTGCCCCTGAGGGTCGTGTAGGCAGGGGAAGGAGCGGGGAACCATGATGAACAAGGTCTACGCCTGGCTGGATGAGCGCCTGGGCATCTCGCGGACCGTGTTGCCAGTCATCGAGCATCCCATTCCGCGGTCGTGCAACTGGTTCTACGTGCTCGGCAGCGCGACGATGGTGGCGTT
>JAICKJ010000043.1 GCA_025928015.1 Thermomicrobiales bacterium | reverse complement strand
GCCGATCACGCTCGGCGATAACGTCTGGCTCGGCGGCGGCGTCATCCTCTGCCCCGGCGTCACCGTTGGCGACAATGCGGTCGTCGGCGCAGGCGCGGTCGTCACCCGTGATGTGCCGGCGAACGTCCTCGCCGCCGGCAATCCCGCCCGGGTCATCCGCCAGCTCTGACCACACCCCTTTTCTCGCGTCTTTCAGGACGTCCTGGACATGCGCACATAGTTACGGGCAGTCCGTCGCGAGGCTGCTATTGCGGCCGTTCGCGGTGATCTGGTCCATGTTCGGTGCGACGAGGGTGAAGACCTCATCGATGTAGTAGCGGCCGTTCGACTGCGAGAAGACGATAAATTGGAGAGTGTCCATTGTCGTTACAGCATTCGGGTCGGTGAGTGCCGCGGTGGAAATGCTGCCGACGATCGCCGCATAGCGGCCGTCCGCCAGGCGATAGACGTCGGATGGTAAAAAGATCGGCACGAATGCGACGCTCGCGTCATTGGAATTGGAGTCCGCTTTCGCCCGGTCCAGCGGTTGATTGACCGGGAGTGGGAACGAAGCTAGCAGCTTGTCGATGCGAGGGAGGCACCGGTAGGTTGCGAGCTGCTGTTGCTGTGATGGCGACAACTGGAGCGCATTCCACTCACACCGCGTGTAGGACAGGAATGTCTTCTGGATGGCAAGGCCCTGGTCATAGGACACGGGCCGAATTTGCAAAGGCGGTTCGTCCAGCGAGGCATTGGCGCGATCACACCGCATAGGGCTTAGCGCCAGACGAGATCGACGTACGCGTCGTAGAGCGGCGCGAATGCGCGAGGATCCCGGCGTGTCGAGTCGATCTGCTCCAGCTCGTCCGTCACGCTTCAGAACTCTGACGCCCGGTCCGGCGGCCGCTGGTTTCCGTCATTCCCCTGCTCCCCAACCATTCGTCCGGCGCGAACATGCTTCACCGTTCACACACCGTAAACGGGAAGGGCGCGAAATTCTTACAGCAGCACGGAGTCGCTGCCGTGATCAGCTTCTGACGTCGCAGGTCCGACGCACGTAGGAGATGTCGGGCTACGCCAGGAGTGCGAAGTTCCGAGCACCGAACGCGCCGATGTGCGCCAGTCACGTTATTGCAGCAATGCCTGACTGCGGGTCTCCGATAACCGTTACGCGGAGAAGGGGTCCGCCGATGATAGATATGAGGGGGTCAGACGTGGCTTGCGGCGGCGGGCTCTTTCTGCCCTGTCCTGGCGGCCGGGTTGTAGAGGTGGCAGGCGACGAAGTGGTGCGGGTTCGTCGGGAGCGGGAGCAGGTCGGGGAGCGCGGTCGGATCGCCCCGATGGGGGCAATCCGGATGCAGAGCGGTGCCGAGCGGGAGGCCGCTGCCGAAGGCGGGGTCGATGGTATCCACTGGTCGGCGGCGGTGCCGGTTCTCCGGATTCGGCTCGGGCACGGCGTTGATCAGCGCCCGGGTGTACGGGTGGACCGGGCGGTGGAGGATCGCCTCCGGCAGCCCAAGCTCGACGATGTGTCCGGCGTTCATCACCGCGATCCGGTCCGAGAACGAGCGGGCGCTGGCGATGTCGTGCGTGATGTAGAGCATCGCCATCGACCGCTCCTGCTGCAATTTGCGCAGGACGGCCATCACCTCGATCCGGCTGGAGGCATCGATCATCGAGACCGGCTCGTCGGCGACGAGGTATTCCGGGTCGCGGATGATCGCCCGAGCGATGCCGATCCGCTGCCGCTGGCCGCCGGAGAGCTGCGTTGGGTAGCGGGCGGCGAAGCGCGCGGCCGGCGTGAGCTGCACCGCCTCCAGCGCCTTCAGCACCCGCTGCTGGCGCTCACTTGCGCTGTGGACGCCGTCGATGACGAGCGGCTCGGCGATGATCTGGTCGATGCGGGCGTAGGGGTTCAGGCTCGAGAACGGGTCCTGGAAGATGATCTGGCCCTGCTTGCGCAGCCACTTCAGGTCGCTCTCCTTCGCGCGCGTAATGTCCTTCTCCGCGAAGCAGACCTCGCCGTGGGCGATGTCGACCAGGCGCAAAGTGGCGCGACCCAGCGTCGATTTCCCCGAGCCCGATTCGCCGACCAGCGCGACAACCTCGCCCCGGCCGATTGCGAGCGAGACGCGGTCGACGGCGTGGACCGTGCCGCTGCGCAGAAGTCCGGTCCGGACGCGGTAATCGACCGAGACGTTTTTCGCCGCGACGAGCGGTTCGTTTGCCCTGTCCGTTGTCGCGAGGTCGGTTTCCTCGGCCGGGATGGCGCCGAGCTTCGCCCGGGCGTCGCGGGCACGCTGCTCATTGCCTTGCGCCAGCAGCCAGCAGAGGGCGTGCCCGTCGTCATCGACGGCGAAGGGCAATGGCATCTCCGTCGCGCACGGCGCGAAGGCGACCGGGCAACGGGGATGAAAGCGGCAGCCGGTCGGGATCGCGCCGAGATCGGGCGGCTGGCCGGGGATCGAGCGCGGTTCGGTCCGCTGGTCGAGCCGCGGCAGACTGGCGAGCAACAGTTGGGTGTAGGGATGCTCCGGCTTGACGAAGACGCGGTCGGCCGAGCCCAGCTCGACGTGCTGCCCGGCGTAGGCGACGGCGATCTCGTCGCAGATGTCGCTGGCGAGGCCGATGTCGTGCGTGATGAAGATCATCGACATGCCGGAGGTCTCTTTGAGGTCCTTCAGGAGGTTCATCAGCTGCGCCTGGACGCTCACGTCGAGCGATGAGGTCGGCTCGTCGAGGATCAGCAGACGCGGGTTCATGATCAACGCGCAGGCGATGACGACGCGCTGCTTCTGGCCGCCGGACAGCTCGTGCGGGTAGTGACGGATGAGGGACGGTTCGAGTCCGACGCGATCGAGCAGCTCGGCCGCCCGGCGTGTCGCCTCCTTGCGGGAGGCTTCGCCACTGACGAAGAGCGGCTCGGCGATCTGCTCTCCGACGCGCAGCACCGGGTTGAGGACGTTCATCGCGCCCTGGAAGACCATCGCGATCTTGCGCCAGCGGACCTCCTTCCGGAAGCGCTCGGGCGACATGGAGAGGATATCCTCGCCGTCGAGGTAGACCTGGCCGCTGAAATCACGCGTGTTCTCCGGCTGCATCCGCATCAACGCGGTCGTGAGGCTCGTCTTGCCCGAGCCGGACTCGCCGACGATGCCGAGCGCCTGGCCGGGGCCATCGATGGTGAAGGAGACGCCGTCGACGGCGCGGATCGTCCGGCCCTCGCTGGCGTAGTGCAGCACCAGGTCGCGGACGTCGAGGAGGGCCGTGCTCATGCGCGCTCCTCCCTCTCAGTCGCTGGCGACGGCGAGCGACGCGGGCTGCTCCGCCTCCCGGGCGACCGGCGAGACGAGCACCGCGTTGGTGTGGAAGGTGGACTGGCCGCCGAGATCGGCGACGGCGTCGGAGGTCAGCGCGTTGACGTTGATGCCGCCGGGGCTGAACTGGCCCCATTGGCCCTTGGGCGCGACGGCGACGCCGGGCGCGACGTCGGTCGTGACCTTCGCGTAGAGCAGGCAATGGCCGCGCAAGTTCTCGACGCGGACGAGATCGCCGTCGGCGATGCCACGCGCGCTGGCGTCGGCCGGGTTGAGCTCGATGTGCGGCTGGCCCTCCTTGCGCCGCAGGACCGGCACGTTGGCCATGCTCGAGCTGGTGAAATGGTGCGCCGCGCCAGAGAGCAGCGTCAGCCAGCCGTCGCGGCCGCGGGCCGATTCCACTTCCGCTTCGGGTGCGTAGTCCGGTAGCGGATCGACGCCATGGGCGCGCATCGCATCGCAGCGGAGCGCGATCTTGCCAGTCGGCGTCGGGAAGACGCCGCCGGCGAACGGGATCGGCGAGACCTCGCTGAAGTCGTAGGCGACCGTGCCCTCGCGTTGCAACCGGTCGAGTGTGATGTCCTTGAGCAGCGGGCTCGTCGCCCGGGTGGCGTCCAGCACTTCTTCGATGACCTCTTCGGTCGTCTGGTGCAGCCAGGGATCGTCGTAGCCGAGTCGCTCGGCCAGCAGGCGCGTGACGTCCCAGTTGCTCTTCGCCTCGCCTTGCGGCGGGATCGCCTGGTGGTTGTACTGCAAATGGAGGTGACCGTAGGGGCGGTGCAGATCGACCTGTTCGAGCTGGGTCGTCGCCGGCAACACGATGTCGGCGTAGCGAGCCGTGTCGGTCAGGAAGAGCTCGTGGACGACGGTGAAGAGGTCGTCACGGAGCAGCCCTTCGATCGTCTTCGGCGCGTTCGGGCTGGAGGTGACCGGGTTGGCGCAGAAGACGTAAAGCGACTTGATCGGCGGGTCGCTCACCTCGCCGGTCAGCGCCGCGCCGAGCCGGTTCATATTGACGATGCGCGGCACCGGCGAACAATCCGACGCGTGCCCGACCGCCTCTTCGTCGAAGACGACCCAGCCGGACTGGCTGTAATAGAGCCCGCCGGCGTGAGTGCCGTAGTGGCCGGTGATCGCCGGCAGCGCGAGCAGCGCGCGGACCGTCTGGCCGCCGTTGATGTGCCGCTGGATGCCGTCGGCAAACTTGAGGATGGAGGGCTTGGTCGTCGCGTAGTCGCGGGCCAGCTCGACGATCTGCTGGGCCGGCACGCCGGTAATCGCCGCCACCGTGACCGGATCGTACTTGGCGGCGCGGTCGCGCAGCTCGCGCCAGCCGATGCTGTGCGCCTCCAGCCAGGGCTCGTCGTGCAGACCCTCGTCGAAGATGACGTGCATCATCCCGAGCGCGAGCGCGGCGTCGGTGCCCGGCCGGATTTGAATGAACAGATCAGCCGAGCGCGCGGTGAGCGTCCGGCGCGGGTCGATGACGATGACCCGACCGCCGTTGCGCTGCGCTTGTCGCAGGATCGGCATGATGTGCGGGTTGGTGCTGGCGGGGTTGTGGCCCCAGACGAGGATCAGTTTGCTGTCCACGAGGTCGCGCGGATCGGGTGAGTGCTTGGCGCCGATCATCTCCGCGATCGCCGTCGAGGCGGCCGCGTCGCAGATGGATCGGAGCAGCCCGGAGGCGCCCATCCGGTTCCAGAGCCGTTCGTTGCAGACGATCGTCTGCACGAGGCCGAGCGTGCCGCTGTAGGAGTAGGGCAGGATCGCGGCGGCGGTATGCTCGGCGATGATCGCCTGCCAGCGGCCCGCGATCTCGTCCCGCGCCTCGTCCCACGAGATTCGCTCGAACTGGCCGCTCCCTTTCGGCCCGGTCCGGCGCAAGGGGTAGAGCACGCGGTCGGGGTGGTAGACGCGGTCGAGATATGGCCGAACCTTGGCGCAGAGCCAGCCGTTGGTGATCGGGTGATCCGGATTGGCGAAGAAGCGCACGGCCCGGTCGCCCTGCACCTCGGTCAGCACGGCGCAGGTGTCGGGGCAATCGTGCGGGCACGCGCCCATGACGAGGCGCGTGGCCCCCTCCCCGCCGCTTCGCGGCGACTCACCCTCCCGACCTCCCTCGGTGAGAGAGGAGCATCCCCCGATTCCGGGAGCGGGTGAATCGACGTGCTCCACTCTCCCACGATTGGGGGAGGGGCTGGGGGAGGGGGCGTTCATCGTCATCGTCTCGCTCAGCGTCCTTACGCGAGCTCCTGGACGAGCGCGCGCTCGAGATGATCGAGGTCGTCCGCCGTCGTGTAGCCCTGGACGGAGACGCGGACGTACTGGCGATCATCGTAGGTGTTGACCGGCACCTCGATCCCGTAGCGCTCGAACAACCGGTGGTGCAGCACCGCGGGATCGGTCGCCGGGATCGGGATCGTCGCCATTTGACTGTACCACTCCGGCGCGTCGGGGTAGAGGGGGGTGAGGCCCTTGAAATCGTGCGCGAGCCGCTGACGCAGGTCACTGAGCATGGCGTGACAGCGGCCGCGGACGCGGTCCCACTGGTTGAGGTTCAGAAAATCGATCGCGGCGGGCACGGAGAGCCAGGCGGCGACGTCGCGGGTACCCTGCTGCTGGTTGCGAGTGACGAAGGTGTGCTCTGGCCGCCAGCCCCAACTGATCGTCAACGACTCGACCCATTCCTGGTGCTCCGGGCAGACGTAGAGGAAGGCGGAGCCTTTGGGGGCGCACATCCACTTGTGACAGTTGCCGGAATAGATATCGGCGCCGAGGTCGCGCAAGTCGAGCGGGATTTGCCCCGGCGCGTGGGCGCCGTCGATGATCGTCAGGATGTCGGCCTCGCGGGCGCGATCGCAGATTTGCTTGACCGGCAGGGTGATCGCGGTGCCCGAAGTGATGTGGCTGAGGAAGATGGCGCAGGTCCGATCCGTCACGCCGGCCCAGAGCGCGTCGACGATCGCCTCGGACGACTCCGCCGGCAGCGGGATGTGCTGCTTGACATAGCTCGCGCCGGCCTTGGTGCAGAGATGCTCCCAGGTGAAGTCGAGCGCGCCGTATTCGAGATCGGTGGTCAGGATCTCGTCGCCGGGGTTCAGCGGGATGGAGCGGGCGATGACGTTCAGCCCGGAGGTGGCGTTGATGACGAATGAGATGTCGTCCGCGTCGGTGTCGAGGTAGGTCGCGAGCTGGGCGCGGGCGGCGTCGAGCAGCCCTTTCTGTCGCCGGCCGATGAACTCGACCGGCTCGCGTTCCAGCTCGAGCTGGAATGCCTGATAGCGTTCGAAGACGACCGCGGGACAAGCGCCAAACGAGCCGTGATTGAGGAAGGTCACCTCGGGATCGAGCAGGAATTGCCGGCGCAGGGTCACGGGATCGGGAGCACTTGCGGACTCGGTTCCGGATACGGTTGCTGATGCGCCGGTCGAAGATACCACCATGAACGAACCCTCGGGGCGACGCGGCGCCGGAGTGCCGCGCGCGATATGTGGGCGGGTCGCCACGGCGACCCGCCCAGGCGGGGCATTCACGGGGAGCGAACCTGCCGCCCCCCGATCGATTAGCTGCGACCCTTGGGGGCGTCCTTCGTGACGTAGAGCCCTTCGAGGACCGTGTCGGCCGTCGAGAAGCCGGGGAAGTGGATCGCGGCGATGCCGTTCTTGTCCGCCGTCAGCGCGTCGCCCTTCACGTACGGCTTCATGAACTGGATCGTGGTGATGAAGTAGGCGAAGACGGCCGGGACATCGCTGACCAGGATGCGCTCGGCGTCCTGGAACATCTTGATCCGCTGGGCGGCGGGGCCGAGGAAGGTCGTCGCCTCCTTGACCTTCTTGTCGTACGCCGGGTTCGACCATGAGTGGCGGCCGCCGGTCAGCCAGACGCCGAGCATGTTCGACGGGTCGAAGTAGTCCATGCCGTAGGAGACCCAGCCGAAGAGGATCTTGGTCGGCTTGGCGTTGAGGTCAGCGTAGAACGCTTGCCGGTCGATCGTTTGCAGTTCGCAGTCGATGTTCAGGTACTGCTTGAGCGCCGCGCCGTAGGCCTGTGTCGTCGCGACCTCGACCGGCGTGCCGCCGCCGCGGACGGTCATCGTCAGCTTCGGGAAACCCTTGCCGTCCGGGAAGCCGGCCTCGGACAGCAACTGCTTGCCCAAGTCCGGATCGAACTTCTGGATATCCTTCAACCCCTCCGTGTCCGAAGCGGGGAATCCGGGCGCGAGGAAGCTCGGCGCCGGCTTCGCCTGCCGGCCCCAGATCTGTTTCTGCATCGTGTCGCGGTCGATGACGTGGCTGAAGGCCTGCCGGACCTTCAGGTTGTCGAACGGCGCCTTCGTGACGTCGAAGAAAAAGTAGAGGCAGGCGAAATCGGCGACGCCCTGGAAGATCTCGCCCTTCTTGCTGGGATCGGCCTCCATCAGCTTGAGCTCGGCGGGGGCCGGGTCCGACATGTAGTCGATCTCGCCGGCGTCGTAGATCGTGTATGACTGCGCCGGCGCGGCGAACTTGTTGATGATCGTCTGGAACGGGATGTTCAGCTTGCCCTTGTACCCGTCCCATTTGGACATCACGATTTCCTGGTCGAGCGTCCACTTGTCGAGCTTGAACGGACCGCAGGTGACGCTCGTCTCCGGCTTCGAGTTGTAGAACGCGCCGTACTTGGTGAGCGCCGCGTCCGAAATCGGCCAGGAGTAGAGCAGCTTGGCGGCGAGATAGGGCGCCGGATTGACCATCTCGAAGATCAGCTCGTGCGGGTTCGCGCCCTGCTTGACGCCGATCTCCTCCAGCTTCGCCTTGCCCTCGGTCGCCTCGGTGAAGTTGACGATGTCACCGGACCAGAACCAGGTGAAGTCCCAGGCGTGTTCGGGATCGGCGGCGTACTGGAAGGTGCGGACGTAGTCCTTGGCCGTGAGCGGGTTGCCGTCACTCCAGACGATGTCCGGATCGAGCTCGAAGGTCCAGGTCTTGCCGTCCTTGCTGGACGACCACTTGAGCGCCGCGCCTGGCACGATCTCGAAATCCTTTGTCAGGCGCACGAGCGACTCGCTGAAGAGGTCGGCGACGCCGGGTCGCTGGTAGACCGCCTCATAGAAGTTCATCGTCTTGGCGATCGATGGATCGGACGCGATGCGGAAGACCTGTTCTTCCTTCGGCGCCGCGTCGGCGGGCAGCTCGCCGGTTGATTGGGCCGCCAAGGTCGTGCCGGCCGGCAATCCCATGCTCATGAGGAAGAGCGAGGTGCCGGCGGCGGCCGACTTCATCAGGGTCCGGCGGTCGAGGCGCGTCTCGCCAAGCGAGGACACTGGTTTCAGGGGATGCGAAGACTCCGTGGACATGCGTGCTCGTCTCCTTGCTCTGGCTTCGTGGCCGTCAAACAGGTGGTTCAGGTCCCAGAAGGCGGTGCGGCGCGGTTCGTCCGGCGCCTAGTTCTGACGCGGGTCGAGGGCATCCCGCAGCCCATCGCCGATGAATGAGAACCCGAGCATGATCAGCGCGATCGCGACGGTTGGGAAGAGGCCGAGGTGCCAGTAGACCCGCACGTACGGCGCGCTGTCGGCGACCATCTTGCCGAGGCTCGGGGTCGGCTCGTTGATGCCGACGCCGAGGAAGCTCAACCCGGCCTCGGCGAAGATCGCCGTCGGGATCGCGAGGGTGATGGCGACGATGACCGGCGCGATCGCGTTCGGCAGCAGATGGCGGACGGCGATCGAGAGTTCGGTCGCGCCCATCGCCCGCGCGGCCTGGACATACTCCTGCTCACGGAGCGTGAAGAGCTGGGCGCGCATGAGGCGGCAGAGCGTGACCCAGCTCGTCAGGCCGATGACGAGGATGATCTTGTCCACGCCGGCGCCGAAGATGGTCATCAGGAAGATGGCGAAGAGCAAGCCGGGGAAGGCGGTCATGATCTCGACCAGCCGCATGACGAGGAAATCGGCCAGCCCGCCCTTCATGCCGGCGAGCATGCCGAGCGGAATGCCGATCAGGCAGGCGACGATGACCGCGGCGAAGCCGACGATCAGCGAGGTCCGCGTGCCGTACATCACGCGGCTCAGGAAGTCGTGGCCGATGGTGTCGGTGCCCATCCAGTGCGAGTGGCTCGGGAACTGGTTGGCGTCCATCAAATTGGCGTCGGCGTAGTTGGTCGGGGCCAGCAGGGGCGCGCCGAAGCCGGCGATCATCAGGATGATGACGATGACGAGCCCGATCATCGCGAGCCGCTGGCGCAGGAAGCGGCGGCCGGCATAGTAGAGCGCCGAGCGCGGCTCCTGGACCAGGGCGCGACCGCCGGCGTTGGCCAGCGTGGCGTTCGGGAGGGCCGGGTCGACCGGCGCCGTCGTCGCCTGATCGCTCATGTGCGCACCGCTGAGCCGCCGATCCGGATGCGTGGATCGAGGACGGTGTAAAGGACGTCGGTGATGATGTAGGTGATGCCCCAGAAGGCGGCGATGAGCAGGACGAGGGCGAGGATCATCGGGTAGTCGCGCTGCTGCGTGCTGGTGACGAAGAAGCGGCCGAGGCCGGGGATGCGGAAGACGGATTCGATGAAGATCGAGCCGGTGAGGATGTTCGGGATCTCGGGCAGCAGGATCGTGATGAGCGGGATGAGTGCATTCCGGCCGATGTGCCAGAAGAGTACCCGGTTCTCGGCCAGCCCTTTCGCCCGGGCCGTGCGCACGTAGTCGGCGCGCATCACCTCCAGCACGCAGGAGCGGGTGTAACGGGCGACGAGCGCCATCGGCGCGAGCGAATAGGCGAGCACGGGCATGATGTAGTTCTGCGGCTTGCCCCAGCCACCCGGCTCCAGCCAGCCGAGATAGACGCTGAAAAACAGGATGAGCCACATCGCGACCACGAAATTGGGCAGCACGATGCCGAGCGTCGCGGTGAACGAGACGACGTAGTCAATGATGCTGTTCTGCCGGAGCGCGGCGATGAGCCCGAGCGCGGTGCCGACGGTGTAGGCGAGGATGATGGTCGGGACGCCGATCTTGATCGTCACCGGCCAGGTCCGGGCGATGAGCCCGGTCACCGTCTCGGTCGGGCTCTGGAACGGGACGCCGAAGTCGAGGTGCACCGCGTGCCAGATGTAGCGGACGTATTGCACATAGATCGGCTTGTCGAGTCCGTACTTCTTCATCTGCGCCACCCGGGTCGCCTCGGGCAGCCGGCCCTTCTCATCGGGCGCGAAAGGGCCGCCGGGGACCGCGTGCATGAGCATGAAGGCGATCAGGGAGACCGCGAAGAGCACGAAGATCAGGCTCAACAGGCGTCCGATGAGATAACGTCCCACGGTGGAAACCTCGCGCGGCGGCGTTCAATGACGACTCATAGACCCGGGTGCATGGTTCGGCGATCGACGGCTTGATTGACTGCCCGGGGATCATAGCACCGTCCCGGGGGGTGCGGTAGCTGTCAGGTGGGCATGAATGCGCCGCCGGCTGGTCCACCACCGGCGGCGCGATTGCGTCCTGCGCTGGGCAAAGCCGGATCAGCGCTCGCCGATCGGCTCGCGTTGCTCCGTCATGCCGGCGAGCGAGCCGACGAGGATGCCGATCGCGGCTCCGGCGAAGGCGCCGGCGATAGCGACCGCGGGCCGGTTGGCGAGGTCGGACAGCGTCGGGCTGATGAGCAACCCCACGACCAGGCCGATGACGCCGCCGCCGATGATGCCGACGACCGCGCCGCGCTCGGCCCGCGCAGCGTTGCGGTGCTCATCGGCGGTGTCGCCGATGCCGCTGAATTCCTCGACGGCAAACATGGTGCCCAAGACCGCGCCGTAGACGAGGTGGAGGATCAAATTGCCGATCGTCGGCAGCGGTCCGGCGCCGAGTTTGGAGCCGAAGAAGCCGACATCGGCGAGCGGGAAGAAGATGACGAGCGAGAGGATCCAGGGGATCAGCGAGAAGATGAGCCCGCGACGGACCGGCGGGCCGGGGATGATCCGCTCGAAGAAGCGGCCATAGATGATCGCCCAGACGAGGCCCATGACGAGGTTGACTGCCAACGCCACCACCAGCGCGTCCTGCGTGCGTTCCGTCAGGCGGTTCTCGGCCAGGCCGGCCAGCCAGTGGGTGAAGGTGCCTCCATTGGCATCGCCGACCGAGCGGGCGAAGGCGTAGGCGATGGCGGCGACAACCGTCATCGCGAAGGTCGCCACGAAGCCGCTCAGGACGCTGTCTCGCAGCCAGTCCTCCCGTGGCGTCTGCGGCACGACGGCGATCTCTTCGCTGGGGCGAGGTTGGTTCTGCACGGGAGCCTCCTCCGCTACGCCTTGAACCCGAATGCGACCGATACGCGGCGCTCGTTGTGGTTTCTTACGCACCGGGACGCCAATTGGACGTATCAAGCGTACGTAGATGACGAGATTCGCAGAGAGGATGCCATGATGACCAATGGGCGCGAATCCGCGGCCACGCGCGCTTCGGCTCAGTGGCGGAGTTGGTCGAGCGGTTGTCCAGTCAGCAGGAGATTGCCGGCACGAGCCTGCCCTTCACGCACGTCACGACGACCGTGGGCGAGACGCTGACGGAAATCGTGTGTTGCACGGTGTCGGATCTGGGCGCCGCGGCGCTGGGCGAGGTGCCAGCGCACTGGGACCGGCCTGCGTTCATCCGCTTTCTGGGCGGCCGCGTTCTATTCGACAGCGACGGGTCGCTCGCCGAGGCGGCGCACGCGGCGGTTTTCGCACGGATGCTGTATTCGCTTCACGACATCCTCCGCGATTACTTCACGGTGCGTGGCATGGCGTGGCCCGGCGACAAGGAAGCGCTGACGTACTGGCAAGACCACGAGCCGGCCCTGCGCGCCGCCTGGCTGGCGGCCGTGGCCGCGACCGATATGGCGCGCAAGGCCGCCGCCTGGGAAGCCCTGTTTCCGCATGTCTATGCCCCACTTGGGGGAGGACCGGCATTGGGCGGGGACTTGATCCAGCCGGCCAACGGCGCGACGGTCGCGCAGGCGAAGGGGACGTGGAACTCGCTGGTATGCGGCCCTGATGAACGATCGCATGGCAAAGGGTGGAGCTGATTCGTGTAAAGATGACATAAATTATTCCATGCCCTCCGGCGCCTGACTCATGTTTCCGTAATTGACAGCGATGAGGTAGCGGTCATATATTCATGTCTACGGGACCGTGGGTTCAAATCGAGATGCTTGCTGCGGGGGTGCTGGGGAGGCTCGTTGCCGCGGACATGCCCTGAAATCGGCGCGAAGCGAGGCAAGAGTGCCCAGCACAAACGGCGGCATCATTGATAATAGATGCCCTCATCCGGTTGGCCGGCGGGGCGAAAGGCCCAGTACCTTGGTCTCGATCGTGCGGTATACTGCGCTGTGTTTGGATCACCTGCTGAGAGACCGCCGATGAGCATCCTCGACCATTCATCGACGATGAGAAATGCGGACGCTGCCGTACCCTGGTCTGGCGAGTGGCCATCGGCGGGCCGCCGGTGGCAAGCAGCAGTCTCGTGGCTCTGGCGCTCTCCCACCTTGCCCCGCATCAGGGCCGCCACCTGGTCGCTGGCGTTGCTGCTGATCGTCATCGGCCTCGTGCAGGCGATCTGGCCGCGGACGCAGCTCCTGGTCCCGCGCGAGAGCTACCTCGTCGAAACCGGCTTCATGTCGGCATTTACCCGCTATTTCGGCGGGACGGTGTTGCTCCTCTTCCCCTTGCCCGGCGAGCGTAAGCGCCTTTCGTGGGTCGCGGCCGGCTGCATTGTGCTGGGCATTCGCGTAAGCATGTCCGATCTGGAATGGTTGCGCGAGGCGCCGTCCCAGCCGGACAGCTACCTGTACATCACGATCTTCGGCCACTTGATCGCCGCGGGCCTGATCGCCTGGGGATTGGCGGCGCCTCGTCCGCGTCCGCTTGGCTTGCGCGGCGGCCTGGTGATCCTGGCCGTCGTCTCCGGGGGGACTGAGTTCGCGCTAACGTTTGGCCAGCGCCTCCCGAGCCTGGTCGGTCCATGGGTGCTCACCAACGCGATGCCGCAAGTGCCTTACTCCTCGCTCACCCCGGTCTACTGGGTGCTGGCGGGCCTGCCGGCCCTCCTCTCCGTCATCGCCCTCCTTGGACTCTTGCGCAACCCGCGCCTGCTCCGGGCCAAACCGTGGCTGGGCATCGCCGTGGCGCTCTTCTGCGGAGCACAGATGAACGCGGTGCTGCTGGCGCCGACGGTGCGCTCGGTCATCACGACGACGATGATTCTGCGCGTACTCTTCGCGGCCTCGGTCGCGATCGGCGGCGTGATCGGCTTGCGTGGGGTCGCGGTGCGCTGGGCTGAGGTCGCCCGACGTGAGCACGCCTTGCGGCGTGAGCTCCGCCGGCTGATGCAGATGCGGGAAGACCTCCAGGCGATGGTGGCCCACGAGCTCGGCACACCGCTGGCGACGATCCGGAGCTGCACCGCGACGATCGCGCGGGGCACCGCCTCGCCGGAGGAGATCACCCGATTATCCGGTATCGTCACGGCGGAAGTCCGCGTCATGGAGCAACTGATTGGCGACGTCCAACCGGCCACCGCGCACGGCGATCCGTTCGATGTCCAGGTGACTGTGACACCGCTGGCGCCGATCCTGGAGGCCGCGCGGGACTTCGCGCTCGTGCTGCCCGGCGACCACCACGTGGTCGTGGAACGCGTCGACGCCCAGGTCCTCGCCGATGCGGGACGGATCGGTCAGGTGCTGCGCAACCTGCTTCTGAACGCGGCCAAATACACGCCGGCCGGCACACCGATCGAGGTGCGGGCGCGGAGCGTGGCTCAAAACGTGCGAATCGAGGTCAAGGATTTCGGATTGGGGCTCGCGCCGGAAGAGATTCCGTCGCTCGCGGAGAAGTACCACCGGGGCTCAAGCGCCGAGGCCGGCGCTGTCGCGGGCCAAGGACTCGGACTCTACATTTGCAGGCGAATACTCGAGGCGCATGGTTCTCGCATCGACATCGATTCGATCCCGGGACAGGGAACCGTCTGCGGGTTTTCGCTGAGGCAGGTTGTCCCCAAAAGTGTCGACGATGACACGCGTGCTGCTGATTGACGACCACCGGTCGTTTCGCGATGCCGTCGGCTACCTGATCGATGGTCAATCCGACATGCGCGTCGCCGGCTCAGCGGGTTCGCTGGCCGAGGCGCTCCCCTTTCTGGACGAAACCGATGTCGCGCTGGTTGACCTTGGCCTCGACCATGAGAACGGCCTCGATGTGGTCAAGGAGATCTCGACCCGCCGGCGCGGGCAGACATCGATCGTCGTGCTGACGGCGAGCCGGCGGCAAATCGACTTCGCGCTGGCGGTCGCCAACGGCGCCGCCGGCATGCTCCACAAATCGGTCAACATCGACGATATTCTGGCGACGATCCGGCGCCTGGCGTCCGGCGAAGCGATCCTGAGTCCCGCGGAGATGGTCGAGCTGCTGCGCCTGGCCGGTCAGCAGCGCACGCGCGACTGGGAGGCGCAGGGCCGCATCAGCCAGTTGACGAAGCGCGAGCTGGCGGTTCTGGAGGCGCTCTCCCAGGGATTGTCCGACAAGAGCATCGCCGATCAACTGAACATCAGCCACGAGACCGTGCGCTCGCATATGGTCAATATCCTCGGCAAGCTCGGGGTCGATTCCCGCTTGCAGGCCGTCCTCTTTGCCGTGCGCAACGGTGTCGTCTCCGTGGAGCCCGGTCCGGTCAAATAGGCGGTCACTCACCACACCCCCACAAATGAGCTAGTTGGAAACCCACAAAACGCCGGACGCGATTGCGTCCGGCGTTCACTACACTCGTAGCCAGGGACATTCGACATTCGCGCGATGCGCATATCAAGTCAGACGAGGCAGGGCTACCGCAGCGGGCGGAGGGGCCCCCGTGGATCGGTCGTCCCCTCACTCGACGGCGCATGCGACCCGGAGAGGAGGGCACCAGCGCGACAACAAATCCGTGACGGGTGAGGCCAACGGTGGAACGACGACCTCACCCGCCATTGACCGGAAGACGGACTCGAGTCCGACTGCGGCACCCACCATTTTACGTGACCCGTGGGGCACCGTGCAGACCAGAGTCCGCCATCCCCCAGAGATGAGCCCGTTCGGCTCGAGGATGGCGATGGAATGAGCGCGATAGCCACGGCCGGCACGAAGGCGCCGGCATCAAGCCAGGAAGCGCGGCAGCGACGCCAAATGGCAAGCGTCAATGACGAGCTGGCGGCGCAATCGAAGATGGCGCCGCAGGTCTCGATTCTGATCCCGACCCGCAATGAGGCCGGCAACGTGGATGAGCTGTTACGGCGTCTGGAGCCCGTAGTGAGCCAAACAGCGATGGAAATCATCTTCGTGGATGACAGCACCGACAACACTCCGCAGGTGATCGACCAGGCGGGGCGGCCCTATGTGCGGCCGGTGCGGCTCATCCATCGCGAGCTGGCTGAACGCTTAGGCGGGCTTGGCGGCGCGGTCGTCGAGGGGATGCGGGCGGCGCGGGGACAATGGATCGTCGTCATGGACGGCGATCTGCAGCATCCGCCGGAGCTCATCCCCCAGATGCTGGCCAAGGCGGTCCACACCGATGCGGATCTCGTCGTCGCCAGCCGCTACGGCGGGCAGGGCGATGCGTCCAGCTTCAACCGCGCGCGGGTGATGGTCTCCCAAGGCTCGACCCTCGCGGCGAAGACCGTCTTCCCCCGCCGGCTTCACGGCGTGGACGACCCGATGAGCGGCTTCTTTCTGGTCCGGCGCGACGCGGTCGATCTCAACCGGTTGCGCCCCAACGGCTTCAAGATCCTGCTGGAGATCATCGGCCGGACGCCTGGTCTGGTGATCGAGTCGGTGCCGTTCTCGTTCGGCGAACGGCATGCCGGCGAGAGCAAGGCATCGCTGGTCGAGGGATATCGCTACCTGCAGTTGCTGGCGATGCTCCGGCTGGGCGCCGGCTTCGTGAAATTCGCCCAGTTTGCCATCGTTGGCGTCTCGGGCCTCATCGTCAACACGTTGCTGCTGGCCTTCTGGACGGAGGCGGCGGGGCTGTACTACCTGGTGAGCCTGCTGCTCGCCACCCAGGGCTCGACGCTGTGGAACTTCCTGCTCTCCGAGCGCTGGGTCTTCCAGGGCGAGCAAGCACGGGGGACCTGGAAATCGCGGGGCGCACTCTTCTTCGTCATGAACAACCTGGCGCTCCTGGTCCGCAGCCCCATCGTCTTCACCCTGACCTCGGCGTTGGGGGTCAATTATCTGGTCTCGAACGTCATCTCGATGGTCATCCTGCTGCTCATGCGCTACGCGCTGGCTGACCGTCTGATCTGGGGCGACCACGCTCCGTCCCTCCCGGCGACGGCGCCCGTCGCCTACACCGACTGAGGTGCTGCCATGAGCCATGAATTGCGCTACCACTACGACATTCACGACATCATCACCATCGCGTCGGAGGCCCAGCTCCCGGAGCTGGCGGCCTTCCGCGTCGAGCGGTCCATCCCGGCTCCAACCATGACGGTGCGGATCGGCAAGGTGGACGCCCCGCAGGGCACCCGCACCCGCAAGGGCACGGACGGTTACCGCGAGACCACCTACGTCGAGTCGGCCGGCGCGCACGGCTTCGCGGTGAAGATGAAGCTGGGCGAGACGACCGAGATCCTGGCCTCGCCGCTGCTGCGGCGGTCGCCGCACGTCCTCTACACCAACGTCATCGAGCCGGTCCTGCGGTGGACCTTTGTCGAGCGTGGCTACGCGCTGGTGCATGGGGCCTGCATTGCCGTCAACGGCGAAGCGTTCTTGATCACCGCGCGGACCGACACCGGCAAGACCACTACGATCCTGAAGACGCTCGACGCGCAGTCGGAGTACGAGTTCCTGTCGGATGACCTGACGCTCGTCAGCCCGAACGGCGGCGTGCTGCCCTATCCCAAGCCCCTGACGATCAGCCGGCACACGGTGTCGGCGGTCAACACGCCGCTGCTCACCGCGACGGAACGGGCGACCCTCGTCATCCAGAGCCGGCTGCACTCGAAGTCCGGACGGTGGTTCGGGCTCTTCCTGACCCGGACGGGGCTGCCGATGGCGACGACGAACGCGATCGTGCAGTGGATAGTGCCGCCGCCGAAGTACCCCGTGCAGCGGCTCGTGCCGCACGCCCGGGTCGCGTCATCGGCTCTGCTGACCGGGCTCGTGATCATCGAGCGCGGTGAGGGCGACGAGGTCCGGATCGATCACGACGAGGCGATCGAAACGCTGTTGGAGAACTGCGACGACGCCTACGGCTTCCCGCCGTATGCCGACATCAAGCAGTCGCTCTATTTCAGCAATGGCCGTGACCTGCGCGAACGGGAACGGGAGATCGTCGCGATGGCGTTCGATTCCTGCCCGGCGGTGCTGATGCGCAGTCAGACGCGCGACTGGTGGCAGATGCTGCCGGCGTTCGTCACCGGCGTGCTTCGCGCCCGGGCGTTCCAGGCCAGCCCGGTTACCGGCGATGCCTGGGTGACGGTTGCCGCCGGCACGACGGGCAGCGATTAGCCCGCCACGCCCGGCATGGAGTCCCGCGGATTGTTGGACAAGGAGTCGATTCGATGGAGCAGGAACGTTCCGGTGACCAAGCCACGATCATCGCTGAGCCTCGCACCCTGGTTGTCTTGCCGGCGGCGCCGCTAGCCCCGACGGTCAGCCGCGGCGCCGTCCTCCGCGCATCGTCAGTGGTGTCGCTGGCGCTTGGCGCCGGAGCGTTCCTCCGGTTCTGGCACATCAACAGTCTCGGCTTCAACAGTGATGAGGCCGTCTACGCCGGGCAAGCCGCCGCGCTGGCGGGTGATCCGTCGTTGAGCAAATTCTTCCCGATCGTGCGGGCACACCCGATGGTCTTCCAATACCTGATGGCGCTCTGCTTCGAGGTCGCCGGATACCACGACCTCATCGCCCGGACGTTCTCGGCCATCATCGGACTCTTGACGATCTACCTGGTCTACCGGGTCGGCGCGACGCTCTACGGCCAGTGGACCGGCGTCGCGGCGGCCCTGCTGATGGCACTTATGCCCTACCACGTCATCGTGACCCGCCAGGTGCTTCTGGACGGGCCGATGACGTTCTGCACGACGCTGGCGCTCTACCTGATCGCTCGCTTCGCGGCGACGCACCGGCCGAGTTACCTCTACGGCGCCGGCAGCGCCTTGGGGCTCGTCTTCCTGACGAAAGAGACCGGCTTCGTGCTCGTGGCCGCGGCCTTTGCCTTCCTCGCGCTCAGCCCACAGATCAAGCTGCGCATCCGCGACATCATCATCACCGGCATCTGCATGATGATCCCGATCTTCATGTTTCCGGTCTCGGTCGTCCTCGCCGGGCGGAGCGACACGGCCAAGAGCTACCTGATCTGGCAGTTACTCCGCAAGTCCAACCACTCGTGGACCTTCTTCCCGACCGTGGTGCCGCCGGCGATCGGCTGGTTCGTGATCGCCGCCGCCGCCGCCGGCTTCTTCCTCTTGCGGGGCCAGCGCACCTGGCGCGAGACGCTGTTGCTCTCGTGGGTCGCCGTGCCGGTCGTCATCTTTCAGCTCTGGCCCGTCAAAGGCTTCCAGTATCTGCTGCCGATCGCGCCGGTCGTGGCCCTGCTCGCCGCCCGGACGCTCACGCTCTGGCGCCCCCGGGGCCGGTTCTGGCCGTGGGGCAACACGATCGCGGTCGGGCTGGTGGCACTGACGCTCCTGATTCCGAGCTGGAGCGCGGTCTCCAGCCAGGCCTCAACCACACGCATCGCGGGCCAGGGCGGTATCCCGGGCGTGCGCCAGATGGGCGCGTGGATCCAGGCGAACGCGCCGGAGGATTCCGTCTTCGTCGCGATCGGGCCGTCGATGGCGAACCTGATTCAGTTCTACGGGCACCGGAAAGCCTACGGCCTCTCCGTGAGCGCCAATCCTCTCCACCGCAATCCGTCCTACGAACCACTGACGAGCCCGGACGCCCGCTT
>JAICKJ010000178.1 GCA_025928015.1 Thermomicrobiales bacterium | reverse complement strand
GTACATGCCGGTCATGATGAAGACGCCGGTCGCGTTGGAGACATCGTTCGCGCCCATCACGAACGATGCGAAGATGCCGACCAGCACGAGCAAGCCCGGCAGCCAGCGCAGCGCCGCGAGCGTCAGGCCGACCGGGGCGCGGTGGCCGCGGGCCGCCAGGCGCTGAACATCGGGCGGCAGCGGCGCGGCGACGGTCGGGAACCACTCGGCGAGCGTCGCGGCCGGCTCGGTCGCCTGCGCGGACATCGCGACCGCTCCCGCGTGGGCCGCCGCGCGGCTCGCCAGCGGGGCCACCTGCTCGGTGACCTGGGCCCGGGCCGCGGCCGGCGGCACGACGAGATCCAGGAGCCGCGTGAAGAGGTAGCCGAGCGCGCAGGCGGCGAACGGGGCGATGATCCAGACGATCGCGAGCTTGAGGATCGTCCCCCAGGAGATGGGGATGCCGGCGGCGAGACCGACGCCAACGACGCAGAAGACGAGGATCTGGATCGTGGAGGTCGGGATCTTCTCGTAGTTGTAGAAGAGCGTCAGCAAGCCGCCGGCGAAGACGATCACCGTCGCCTCGGGCACCGTCACCCGGTTGGCCGGGATGATGTGGAGTCCGACCGTCTCCTGCACGCCGCCGCTGGCGAAGGTGGCGCCGAGGATGGCAAAGAGGGCGATCAGGACGAGCGCGGGCCAGATCGCCACCGCTCGCGCGGAATGGGCCATGCCCATCACCGCGCCGGTGTAATGGACGCCGAGATTCCAGGCGAAGGCGATGACGACCAGAAAGAGGATGACGTTGCTGACGCTCATATCGCTCCTGTCATCATGCGGGTCCCGTCGGTCGAGGGGCCCATTGTGGGCGCGACCGGCGCCATGATATCGGCGCCGCGACGATCGTGCCCGGTTGTCGCGTTTGGCGCTTGCCGGAGCCGCCGGTTGCCGGTACGGTATGAAACAGGATCACTTTGGACCTATTGGCGCACAGTATTCCGGGCGACGCCCGGGAGGGACGGGTGGGGAAGCGCATGAATCGCTCGCGTGATGGTGTTCGACTTTCGCGCCGGGCCGCGTTGCAGACCGCCGGCGCCGGCGGCATGGCATTCGCCGCCGCCGGGCTGAGTCGGTCCGGGCTCGCCGCGCAGACGCCGGCGGGAAGTCCGGCCGCCACGCCGGTCGGCACTCCGGCGGCCGCGGCGTCCTCCGGCCCGGAGCTTGTGTCGGTGCCGCAGGTCTTCAACTACGGCGATTTCGAGTTCGAGTTCCTGATCGCGCTTGGCGGGACCTACGAGCGCGCCGCCGACATTGGCGAGTGCTACGCGGTCGCCTCCCAGATCAAAGATCACGACTACGAGAGCTGGGTGGCCGCCTGGCGCGGCATGGCCGATCGCGTCCACGGGATCGCGGAGGCGAGCGACGCCAAGGGCCACCGGGCGAGCGCGCGTGACGCCTATCTGCGCGCCGCGACCTACTACGGGCAGGCAGCATCCTTCGTCGAAGGGACGAACGATCCCGGTCAGCTCCTGCCGACCTGGGAGGCGCACCGCGCGAGCGCCGACGCCTTCTTCGCCCGGCTCGATCCGCCGGCACGGCAGGTGACGATTCCCTACGAGGACACGACGCTGCCGGGCTACGCACTCACCGTCGACGATTCCGGCACGCCGCGCCCCTGGCTGATCATGAACAACGGCAGCGACGGCACGGTCACCGACATGTGGGTTCAGGGGGCGGCCGCGGCACTCCGGCATGGCTACAACACGCTGATCTTCGACGGACCCGGCGAGGGCGCGGCGCTCTTCCGCCAGCACCTCTACTTTCGGCCGGATTGGGAGAAGGTCATCACGCCGGTCGTCGATTGGCTGCTGCAGCGCAGCGATGTCGATCCGAAGCGGATCGCAATCCTGGGCATCAGCCAGGGCGGCTACTGGGTGCCGCGGGCGCTCGCCTTCGAGCATCGCATCGCCGCCGGCATCTTCGATCCGGGCGTCTTCGATGTCTCGACCAGCTTCACGTCCTTCCTGCCACCGGATCTGCTGCAGGCGCTGCGGACATTGAAAGGGCCGGCGCTCGACAAGGTGAAGGAGGAGCTCGATCAAGGCGTGAAAGAGGCGGCGGCTCAATCGCCGGACTTGCGCTACACGCTCGCGTCCCGGTTACGGCCCTACGGTACGACCTCCTTCGCCGATGTCTTGATCAAGCTCCAGGCGTACAACCTGAACGGGGTCGTGGACAAGATCCAATGCCCGGTGCTCATCGCCGATCCGGAGGGCGAGCAGTTCTGGCCCGGCCAGTCGGAGCAGGTCTACGAGGCGCTGCGGAGTCCGAAGACGCTCGTCAGATTCACCGCCGCCGAGGGCGCCGATCTGCATTGCGAGCCGAAGGCGAACGGACTGCGCGAGCAGGTCTACTTCGACTGGCTCGACGAGACGTTGGGGATCACCGGCGCGGCGGCGCCGGTCGCGACGCCTGCCACCTGACCGGACATACCTCTATCGACGCGGCTGGCGGCCGGACCGACCCGGCCGCCAGCCGCGTTTTGTCGCGAGGCGCACGCGCCTGAGCGGTTATGGCAGCTTGCCCGCAAGATCTGGCTCCGCGCGCGTGATGCCCGGTAAACGATCGAAGTCGGTATCGAAGCTGACCACGCGGGCGAGGCCAGCCCGCTCCATGCGGGCCACCGACAGGCAGTCGACGAAATCGACGTTGACCGCCACGTAGAGCTCCAGCGCGCGGCGGTACACGGACTTGTCACGCAAGCGCAGCCCCCGCAAGTCGAGAATGGCGGTCAGACGCTGTTGAATGATCGGGCGGGACGCCGCGTAGAGGGCCTTGGAGGAGAGCACATGGACTGCCTCGGCCACGACGGCTTCGGTGGTCGTTGCGAGCTGGATGCCCTGCTCGACCCGCTGTAGAAAGGCGTAGGAGCGAGCAGCCTTGTCTGGGTCGTCCTGCGTCAGATAGGGGATCAGGATATTGGTGTCGAGGAAGACGGTCTCGCTCATCGCTCAGTCGCGGCATCGCGCTTTGCGAGGCGCGCGGCCCCGCTCCTCACCGACAAGCGCCTCGACCTCCTGCCAGGTCTTGGGCGACGCCAGGGCAGGAATGGAGCGGTAGCCGGCCGCGAGACGCGAAGAAGCGGGGGCAAGCCGGACTTCGCTTCCGTCCAACTGGAAGACGACCTTGTCCCCTTGCTTGAGTCCGAGCGACCGGCGGATCTCGGCGGGAACGGTCAGTTGGCCCTTGCTGGTGATGGTGGCGACTAGCTCTTTCACGGTGTGCTCCTGAATACAAGGAGACGGTTGATTCGTAAGGAGATTTTACCATGCTCCTTACCCAAGGCGAACCGCGTGCCGGACGATGTGACACCTCGCGCCCTGTGAGGTGTGGCTCGGGATGTGGTAGGATAAAAGAGGCTGCGGGAACATGAACGCGGTTCGACGCAAGCCAGTCTGAGCTTCCCTCACCCCCAACCTGTTTTTGTCGCCGACTCGGCGCGGCTGGCGCGGTATCATCCCCGCCGGTGCGCGTGGGCTTTTGCGTTTTCCGAAGCACGCGCATGGCCCCGAGCCGGAATGCGACGAGCCTGCACCACACCGCTCGTCGCCCAGGAGAGCCGCCAGCGATGGCCGAGTTCCGATGGTTCGGACATAACTGCATCCGTTTCAAGGCCAGAGAGGCCACGGTGCTGTGCGACCCGGTCGAGCGCTCCACCGGCTACGTCATGCCGAAGCAGACCGCGGACATCATCACCCTCTCGCACACGCGCCGCGATGAGGCCGACCTGCGCGGGGTCAAGCCGCCCTACCAGGTGCTCGACGGCCCGGGCGAGTACGAACTGCACGAGGTCTTCATCTCCGGCTTGCGGACCTATCGCGATCCGCAGAAGCGCAAGGAGGCCGGCCACAACACGGTTTACACGATCCTCGCCGAGGGGTTGACCGTCGTGCATCTCGGCTCGCTCGGTCACAAGCTGAACGAGGAGAACACCGAGCTGCTCAGCACGGTCGATGTCCTCTTCGTGCCGGCCGGTGGCGGCGACGCGCTCACGCCGGAGCAGGCGGCCGAGATCACGACCGAGCTGGAGCCGAAGGTCGTCGTGCCGATCCGGTATCAGACGCCGCATGGCGACAAGAATCTCGCGCCGGTCGATGAGTTCTGCAAGCATCTCGGTATCGATATTCCGGAAGCGCAGGAAAAGTTGACCCTGAAGCCGTCGGACTTCAGCGAGACGACGCAACTCGTCCTGCTCACGCCCGAGACCGCCGGGAGCAAGCGTTGAGAATGGAGCGCTTCGCGCGTTCTGGCGTGCTTCGCACGGGGATGGCCATTCGGTGCCTCAGGCCAGGCTTTCGGGGCTCCGCCCGCTCAGCATGACGATGATGGGTGATGGCGTTGCATGGAGGTGCGAGCGATTGACACAGCGCAGCCGCGGTCGCGCGCGGATGGTTTGTACCGGCAGAGTCCCGGGGAGGGTCAGATGCCCAAATTCATTTTCATCACTGGTGGGGTGGTTTCTTCCGTTGGCAAGGGCATTACGACGGCCTCACTCGGCCGCCTGATCAAGAGCCGGGGCGCCAGCGTCTCCATCATGAAGCTGGACCCCTATCTCAACGTCGATCCCGGCACGATGTCCCCTTATCAACACGGCGAGGTCTTCGTGACCGACGATGGCGCCGAGACGGACCTCGATCTTGGCCACTACGAGCGCTTCACCGACATCAATCTTTCGAAGGCCTCCAACGTCACAACCGGCCAGGTCTACTCCTCGGTCATCGCCAAGGAACGGCGCGGCGACTACCTCGGTGGCACGATCCAGGTCATCCCCCACATCACGAACGAGATCAAGAGCCGGGTCCGCCTCGCCTCCTCGCAGCACGAGTCGGACGTCATCATCGTCGAGGTCGGCGGCACGGTCGGCGACATCGAGGGGCAAGCCTACCTGGAGGCGATCCGCCAGCTCCGGCGCGAGGTCGGGCGGGCGAACGCGCTCTTTGTCCACGTCACGTTGCTACCGGAGATCGCCGCGACCGGCGAGATCAAGACCAAGCCGACGCAGCAGAGCGTGCGCGAGCTGCGCTCCGTCGGTATCCAGCCGGACGTGATCGTCTGCCGCGCCGACACCGAGATCCCGGACGAGGTGCGGGAGAAGATCGCGCTCTTCTGCGATGTCGAGCCGCAGGCGGTGATCGGCTTGCCGACCGCGTCGACGATCTACGAAGTGCCGCTGATCCTCGAGGAGGCCGGCCTCGGCGCCTACATCGCCCGGCATTTCGGCCTGCCGATCGAGCCGAACCTGGTCGAGTGGCGCGCGCTGGTCGATCACATCAAGAAGGAGCCGCGCGAGACGCTGCGGATCGCGCTGGTCGGCAAGTACGTCGATCTGCACGACGCCTACATGAGCGTCGCCGAGTCGCTGAAGCATGCCGGGCTGGTCCACGACGTCAACATCGATATCGTCTGGGTCAATTCGGAGACGACCGAACCGGCGGAGATGCGGCAAATCCTGCGCAAGGTCTCCGGCATCGTCGTGCCGGGCGGCTTCGGACCGCGCGGCATCGAGGGGAAGATCGAGGCGGTCCGCTTCGCCCGGGAAAAGGGGATTCCCTACTTCGGACTCTGTTACGGATTGCACATGGCGGTGATCGAGGCGGCGCGCAACCTGCTCGGCCTGGAGGGCGCGAACTCGACCGAGATCGACCCGCAGACGCCGCACCCGGTGATCGACCTGATGCCGGGTCAGCGCGGCGTGGACATGGGCGGCACGATGCGGCTCGGGCTCTGGCCCTGCCGGCTGGTGTCGGACTCGAAGGCTGGCGAGGCATACGACGAGGCGACCGTCTTCGAGCGGCATCGTCACCGGTTCGAGGTCAACAACACCTACCGGAAGCCATTGGCGGAGGTCGGGCTCGTCGTCAGCGGGGCGTCGCCGGACGGCGAGCTGGCGGAGATCATGGAGCTGCGCGGCCACCCGTTCTTCGTCGGCGTCCAATTCCACCCGGAGTTCCGGAGCCGCCCGTTGCGGCCGCATCCGCTCTTCCGGGACTTCATCAAGGCCGCCAAGGAGACATTGCCGGAGGGCACGCAGCGCGCCCTGCCGATCCGCGACGAGGAATCGCCCCACCGGCCGGAACCGGCGATGGTGGCGGGATAGGACGAGTTCTGTCCAACCAAACAAGAATTTGAAGCAGGGCGCTCTCTGCGGGACGGGGAGCGCGGCCGAGTGCCCTACGGGATGACGACGCCGGGGAGGGTGAGGATGAACTCGGCGCCGCCGCCCGGGGCGTCGCGCGCTTCCAGCCAGCCGCCGTGGGCCTTGGCGAGGCGGCTGCTGATGTAGAGGCCGATCCCCAACCCCTTGCCGGACGTGGACTGTCCCGGCTCCGAGATCATGTCGCTGGCGCCGCCGGAGCGGTAGGAGCGCCGGAAGATGCGCCGCTTCACCCGCGGCGGCACGCCGGGGCCATGGTCGCGAACCGAGATGCGGACCGTGTCGGCGGACGGCGCCAGGGTCACCTCGATCGGGCCCTGCTCGCCATACCGGGAGGCGTTGGTCAGCAGGTTCGTCAGGATTTGCTCGATCCGCACCTCGTCCCAGACGACGTGACATCGTTCCGGCGTGCGGATTTCGATCGTGCGATCGCCCTCCAGACCGCCACGCGCCTCGTTCGAGACCGCTTCGACCAGCATGACGGCGTCCGATTCGCCCAGGCTCAGATCGATCTTGCTCGGATCGGCGCGGGACATGTCCAGTAGCCGGCCGATCAGCTCGGAGATCCGGTCGGTCTGGTCGAGCACGGTCTCCAGCCGCTGCAGCTCCTCCTCCTTCATGTCGCTGGTCGAGCGGGCGACCTTGCGTTGTAGCAACTGCAGGTTCCCGCGCATCGAGGTGAGCGGGTTGCGCAGCTCGTGGGCGACGACGGAGAGGAACTCGTCCTTCTCCTGGTCTAGGGGCTTGAACCGGGCGCGGTCCTGGAGCAGGCTCACCGCGCCATGCACGTTCCCCTGCTCATCGAGGATCGGCGCGTGATTGGCCAGCACCTCGACCAACGAGCCGTCCGGTCGCCGGATCGTGAGCGGCTCGCCGAAGAGCTCGCGGCCGGTGCGGAGCGAGCGGAGCAGCGGATGCTGCTCGGCCGGGATGATCAGGTCGTCGTCATCGACGAACTCGACGTCCGCCGCCTCGATCCGTTGCCCGTCGGGCGGGAGCTGGAGGAGCCGCCGGGCGTCGCGGTTGGCCAGCACCACGTCGCCGGCCGGATATTCCATGATCAGGACCGCGACCGGAAGCTGATCCATCGCGCGGAGCAAGCGGTCGGTCGCGAGCCGCGCGGCCCCGATGCGTTGCTCCTGCTCGATGACGGCGGAGACGCGTTCCGACAAGACGCCAGCGAAGGCGAGGTCGTCGGCGGAGACGCGGCGGGCATCGCGGTAATGGAAATAACCCACCCCCATCTCGCGCTCGGTGGCGAGCAAGGGCACGATCAGGGCGATCTTCGCGCCGAAGCTCTCCATCGCCTCGGCTTCGGTGGCGCTCGCCTCCTCGAGGTCGAGCGCCAGCGGCTTGCCGTGCGCCAGCGCCATCACCGTGTTCGGTAACGCGACCAGATCGAACGGGCGTTGCACGACGGCCGCCGGCTCCTGGCCCCAGGCGGCGCGCAGGCGCAGGCGGCCGTCTTCGTCGCGGAGATAGATGGCGCCATTGTCGACGTCGAGCAAGGCGCTCATGCCGGTGACGGCCTGATTCAGGAGGGCCGCCATGGTCTCGGCGCGCAGCAGGTCAAGCATCAGGGCCGAAACCGCGTCGGCGCGCCGGACCGCGCGGATCATCAGGGGAGCGCGGCCCCCCGGCTGGCAATCGGTCGATGTCACATCCTGGCCGATCGCGATGGCGCCGGTGATCTGGTCGTCGATGCGGAGGGGACGCGCGCTCAGCCAGATCTGCCGCTCGCTGCCGTCGGCCCGTTCCACCGTCACCGGCAGATCACGGATTTCGTCGCCGGCCAGCGCCCGACGCAGGGGCGACTTCGTCGGGGACATGATCTCACCGTCACTGCGAAGCTGGGCGCCGGTCACGACGAGCTCGTCCGTGTTCGAGCCGAGCGGCAAGTCGGCCGCGCCCGGTCCCAACAGGCGACGGGCGGCATCGTTGAAGACCGTGATATGGCCGGCGAGATCGCAGGCGATCACGGCGTTGAAGAGCCCTTCGACCGTCGTTTCCAGCTCGGTGGCGCGGGCGGCGGCCTGCCGCCGCAACCGGTTGTTCTCGAAGGCGAGGGCGACCTGGCTGGCGAGGCCCTGGGCGAGCGCCATCTCATCGGCGCTCAGCTCGATCGGCTCGCCGGCGCGGTCGCCGATGATCATGCCGACACGCTGTCCGCCGACGACGAGCGGCGCGATGAAGGTCGGCCGCGCCATGGGGGCGTCGGTCCATTTTCGGATGTCGGGCCAGAGCTCGGCGATATCCGGAACCACCCGCACGGTGCGGATCAGGGGCTCGCCGGCCACGGCAGGGATTTGGAGCCGATCGGGGAGCGGGCTCATGCGGTCGCCGCGCAGCGCGACGCGGTCCGCGACGTGATGATGCGGGTCGAAGCGCCAGATGGTAATGCGCGGCAGGTTGAGCCGTTCGCTGAACCGCTCGCAGACCAACGCCGCAAAGTCGTCCTCCGACTGCTCGGCGGCCGCCATGTGGATGATCTCGCAAAGGGCGGCGAGCTGCTGGGCGAGCGCCACG
>JAICKJ010000301.1 GCA_025928015.1 Thermomicrobiales bacterium | reverse complement strand
TCTTCTGAGTATTGGCCGCCCGTTAGCTCGCCTGAACAGTGACCTTCTCCAGCGTAACTGGCTCGGTCGGTGACGATTGCTCGCCACCGGCGCCCATCTTTCGCGGTACCGAGGCGATCTGGTCTACAACGTCCATCCCGTCCGTCACCTTGCCGAAGATGGTGTAGTTCTTCGGCAGCTTGCCGGCGAGATCGTCGAGGACGATGAAGAACTGGCTCCCGTTGGTGTTCGGCCCCGCGTTCGCCATCGCCAGGGTGCCCCGCTCGTAGTCACGATGACCGGGGATCGTCTCATCCTGGAACCGGTAGCCGGGACCACCAGTGCCGGTACCGGTCGGATCGCCGCCCTGAATGACGAAGCCGGGCACGACGCGGTGGAACGGCGTGCCGTCGTAAAAGCCCTCGCTGGCGAGCTGCACGAAGTTGTTCACCGTCACCGGCGCATCCTCCGGGAAGAACTCAACTTCGACATCACCCTTGTTCGTCGCCAGCGTCGCCGAATAGTGCTTGCCCGATTCGAGCGACTGATCGAACGGCTGTTTCCATTGCTTTGCCACGAGCTACTCCCTGTCTACGTGGTCACATCACCGACCCGGTCGATCCCGGCCAGTCCGAGCGCGGCGGCGTTCGCCGCCATGGCGCGAACCACAAACGTAACATGCTCGTCGAAATCGACCCCCAGCGCCTCGGCCGATTCCAGCATCTCCGCGCGATTGACCGCCTCGGCGAAGTGCCTGTCCTTCATCTTCTTCCGCACGGATGAGGCCTTGACATCGGCCACCGCTTTGGACGGCCGCACGAGCGCGACCGCTGAGATGAAGCCGGTCAGCTCATCGACCGCGACGAGGGTCTTTTCCAGATTCGTCTCCGGCCGGATGCCGGGATCGGCGCCGTGGCTGAGGATCGCCCGGATCGCCCACTCCGGATAGCCCTGCTCGCGAAGAACCGGCGCGCCGGCGGAGGGATGCAGGTCGAGCGTCGGATGCTGCTCGTAGTCGAAGTCATGGATCAGGCCGACGATGCCCCAGTCATCCGGCGACTCGCCAAAATACTCCGCGTAGGCACGCATCGCCGTCTCGACCGACAGACAGTGCCGTCGCAGGCTCGGGCTCTCCACCCAGGTCGTCAGCAACTTCCACGCCTCGTCCCGCGTCTTGCCAATCGTGCTCGTTTGCATTATGCCTCTCCGCTCAGGTGATCAGCATCGCATCGCCGAAGGAAAAGAAGCGATACCGCTCCTCGATCGCGTGCCCGTACGCGCGCATCATCAGCTCGCGCCCAGCGAACGAGCTGATCATCAACAGCAATGTCGATCGTGGCAAGTGGAAATTGGTGATCAGCGCATCGACCAGCGTCCACTGAAACCCAGGGGTTATGTAAATATCTGTCATCGCGCTGAACCCGCCGGTTTGCCCATCATTCCAGCGCCGGCCAAGCGTCTCCAGCGTCCGCGCCGCGGTCGTGCCGACCGCCACGATGCGCCCGCCACGTTCCTTTGTCGCTCGGATACGGTCGACCACGTCGGATTCCACGGTACACCACTCGGAATGGATCTTGTGCTCTTCGGCGTATTGCTCGGTCACCGGTCGGAAGGTGTCCAGGCCGACGTGCAGCGTCACGCTCGCCCGCTCGATGCCGCGCTCCAAGAGCCGTTGCAGCACCGCGTCGGTGAAATGGAGCCCTGCCGTTGGCGCGGCGGCCGATCCCGGGATAGCGCCGTAGACGGTCTGGTAGCGCTCCTCGTCATCCAGCCGCTCGTGGATATATGGCGGCAACGGCGCATGCCCATAGACCTCCAGGTGGCGCTCAACGGCCTCATCCAACCGCACGGCGACCTGCCCGTCGTCGAGGATATGCTCGATCGTTGCCTGTCCTTCCGCCGATGATTCGCCGCTCCGCGTCTCGACGTGGAGTGTTGTGCCCCGCTTCAGCTTGCGGACCGGCCGCGCCAGCGCCAGCCAGGCGCAGTCGTCCTGGTGCCGCAGGAGCAGCAATTCGACGTGCCCGCCGGTCTCCTTGTGCGCGAAGAGCCGGGCCGGGATGACGCGGCTGTCGTTGACGACTAACAGGTCGCCCGGCTCGAGCAAATCGGGAAGCTGGATGAAGTGGTGGTCTTCAATCGTGCTCGACGCCCGATCGACGGTCATCAAGCGGGAGGCATCCCGCTGGGTGAGGGGAACCTGGGCGATGAGCTCCGGCGGCAGCTCGTAGTCGAACTCGTCCATCCGGAGATGGGGCGCCGTCTCCGTCACTCCTCGACCTGAAAGAGCGGCGCCTGGTCGGAGAAGTAACGCGGCGGCTCGATGCCGAGATGCTCGTAAGCGCGCCTGGTGGCGACGCGGCCGCGCGGCGTCCGCTGGAGGAAGCCGAGCTGGATCAGATACGGCTCGTAGACGTCCATGATCGTGTCCGATTCCTCGCTCGTCGCCGCCGCCAGCGTCTCGACACCCACCGGACCACCCTCGAACTTCTCGATCACCGCCAGCAGGATACGCCGGTCGATGTCGTCCAGGCCGAGCGCGTCGATCTCCAGCCGATTGAGCGCATTGTCCGCGACACCGGCCGAAATCGCACTGGCGCCGCTGACCTGGGCGAAGTCGCGCACACGCTTGAGCAGCCGATTCGCAATGCGTGGCGTGCCGCGAGCCCGCGTCGCCAGCACCCGCGCTCCCTCCTCGTCGATCTCGACATCGAGGATGCGCGCGGCCCGCCGCACGATCTGCCTCATCGCGTCGTAGTCATAGAAATCGAGCCGCATCACCGCGCCGAAGCGATCGCGCAACGGACCGGTCATCAGCGCCAGCCGGGTCGTCGCGCCGACCAGCGTGAAGCGCGGCAAATTGATCCGCATGCTCCGCGCCGCTGGTCCCTTGCCGATGATCACATCGACGACGTAGTCCTCCATCGCCGGGTAGAGCACTTCCTCGACGACCCGATTCAGCCGGTGGATCTCGTCGATGAAGAGGACATCACCGGTCTTCAGGTTGGTGAGGATCGAGACGAGATCGCCCTGCCGCTCGATCGCCGGGCCGGACGTGACGCGGAATCCGACGCCGAGCTCGGTCGCGATGATCGCCGCCAGCGTCGTCTTGCCGAGGCCCGGCGGCCCGTAGAGCAAGACGTGGTCGAGCGATTCGCCCCGCGCCCTCGCGGCGTCAATAAAGACGCGCAGATTCGACTTGACGCGCGACTGGCCGATGTACTCGTCAAGGTGTTTGGGGCGCAGCGAGCGGTCCGCGGCGTGATCTTCGCTGCGCGGCTCGGACGAGATGAGTCGTGGGTCGTTGGGTGCCGTCGTTGGCTGCTCCGTCGCCATCATGGTTCAAGTATAGCGCAACCAGAACAAACGTTCGCTACACTTCTTCGACCAGCATGTTCGGGATGCCATCCTCGATCGGATACTCCCGTCCGCACTTGGTGCAAACCAGCGTCTCGCCCTTCAGCTCGACCTTCGCATGATCGAGCGGGCAGACCAGAATCTCCAGCAGCTCCTGGCTCACCTGCGGCTGACCGTTATCCGTCATCCCTGCTTCTCCTGCGGTGTTGCCTGACCGGCGGGTGTCGCGCCGGGCGATGCCGTGGGGGTCGCCACGCCGAGGGCGACAAGGGCATCACGCGACTTCTGGCCGACCAGCGTCGTCGGATCGATCTCGAACGCCGTTTGATACTCCACAATCGCCTCCGGCTTCCGGGGCGGCTGCCAGCGGCTGTAGAGCTCTGCCAAATAGTAATGCGCATCCTGGTTCTTCGGGTCCAGCGCGATCACCTTCTTGAACTGGAGCTCGGCGTCGCCGTTCAGGTCACTGTCCGAGAGCGCGCGGGCGAAGTCGAGCCGCGCCGAGGCGTCGTTGGGATTCTGGTCGAGCGCCTTCTGATAATACGGAATCGCTTCCTGCAATTTGCCGGAATTCGAGAGCATATTGGCCAGCAAGAGGATGGATTCGACGTCCTTTGGATTCTTTGCGACGGCCGTCTCCTGCTGTGAAAGGACATCCTGATTCGGATCCTGATAGTTGGCAATGTCCGTCGGGGAGCTGTCGCTCGCCGAGCCGAAGAAGTTGCCGAGCGAGATCGTCACCACGGCCGTGATCAGCAACGAGCAGATCACCAGCGACGAGAGCACCAGGATGAGGATTTGGGAGCGTGCCCGCCTGGACGGTGGTGGCGTTTTAGCCGCCTTGCGGGCCGAACTCGATGGTCGCGATCTTGGCACGCATGCCTCTCAACATCGGAATGACCGGACGGAGGGCCGCGTCGGGGCCCGGCCCATCGCAACGATAGCAGATCACGCTGGCGAGCATGTTGCGGTCTTTACGGGCTTCGGAGGCTTTGGTATACTTCCCACGCTCTGCTCACGGGAGCATGGGCCGACCTAGCTCAGTTGGTAGAGCAGCTGTTTCGTAAACAGCAGGTCGCCGGTTCGAGTCCGGCGGTCGGCTCCCCGGTGGCGGGGCGCATACGTGGGCCGAAGTGGCGGAACCGGCAGACGCGCTACGTTCAGGGCGTAGTGGGTGAAAACCCGTGGGAGTTCAAAT
>JAICKJ010000238.1 GCA_025928015.1 Thermomicrobiales bacterium | reverse complement strand
CGGGTCACTGGCACCGAGGGGAATTCAGAATGAGCACCAATCGCACCACTTGGCGGATACCCGTCCTCATGACCGTCGCGCTCGCCCTCGCGACCGTCGTGCCGTTCTTGAGCACGGCACCGCCAGCCGCGGCTTCGGAATCCCTCGCCGACAACCTCGGCATCCCGGCGGAAATGATCCCGGGCGATTTCGGGCAGACGAGCCTGCAGGTCTACATTCCGCAGACCCACCACACCATCCGCGGCACGATGCTCGACTACTGGCGGGCCAACGGCTCCGCCAGCGTCTATGGCAATCCGATCTCCGAGCCCTACGGCTCGGCCGACGGGTACTACTCACAGGCGTTCGAGCGCGGCATCTTCCGGTACTTGCCGGACTACGCCTGGTCCGATGATCCGGCGACGCGGCTGGAGAACATCGGCACGGAATCGCTCAACATCCAGCGTGGCCAGACCCGGGCGGATGGCCGCCGGGCCAACGCCGCGGACCCCCGCCTGAGCAACTGGCGTCCGGCGACCGACGACCAGGCACGCGCGAACAAGATCACCGCCGATGGCGGCCAGATCAACCAGACGACCGGCCACTCGCTGACTGGTGCGTTCCTGAAGTATTGGAACACGCACGAGGGGTGGTTCTACCTTGGCAATCCGCTCAGCGAGCCGATGCGGGCGCGTGGCGCGGTGACGCAGTACTTCGAAGCGGGCGTCCTGATGTACTACCACGGTCAAACCTGGCTGGCGCCGCTGCCCGCCGAGCACCCGGAGCGATTCGGTATTGACACGAAGTCGGTCAAGAAGGGCAAGCTGAAGAATTACTCCGAAGCGCTCTTCCAGACCGCGCCCAATCCATCCGGCGTTGACACGACGAATCTGACGGGCCGCCGGCACATCGAGGTCAGCCTGAGCCAGCAGACACTCTATGCCTACCAGGGCGACACGCTCGTCCTGCAGACGCTCGTCAGCACCGGACTGGCGCCGAACCTGACCTTGCCGGGCGAGTTCCACGTGCGGCTGAAGATGCCGATGGAATCGATGGCCGGCTTCACCGATTCCACCGGCGAAACCGCTGGCTTCACCGACCCGAACAATCCGGGCGCGGCGCCAGCGGGCGACAGCTACTGGGTCGTGCCCGACGTGCCGAACGTGATGTACTTCCAGCATGATGGCGAGGCGCTGCACGGTACCTACTGGCACCATAACTTCGGCAATCCGATGAGCCACGGCTGCGTCAACCTGCCGCTCGACGTCGCGGCCTGGATGTACGGCTGGGCCCCGCTCGGCACCGAGGTCACCATCTACCAGTAAACACTTGGATCGATCATGGCCAGGAGGCCGCGCGATCCGCTCCGGCGGGCGCGCGGCCTCCGCTGTCTTGAGCGGCCGTTCCCCGCCGTGCTAGCATGGCCCAACGGGAGACCACCCCGTTGGACTGACACGACGCACCCGCCAATGGAGAATGAACCGGTGACGAATGGCCGGCCGCCGCAGGGGAATCAGGCCGCCACCGCACGCATTGTTGCCCTCTCGAATCAAAAGGGCGGCGTCGGCAAGACCACCAGCGCCGTCAATCTGGCCGCCCTGCTCGCCGCCCGCGACTACCGCGTCCTCCTGATCGACATCGACCCGCAAGGCAACGCCACCTCCTCGCTCGGTGTCGAGAAGGACGAGCTCGCGACCACGATCTACGATGTCCTCATCGGCGACGTGCCGGTGCGCGATGCGATCCTGCCCAATGTGCGGCCCGGGCTGGACCTGCTCCCGGCGACGCCGATCCTGGCCGGCGCGGAGGTCGAGCTGGTCGAGCGCCCGGCGCGGGAACGCGTGCTGGCGCACGCCTGCGCGCCGATAGAGGATGCCTACGACGCGATCCTCATCGACTGCCCGCCATCGCTCGGGCTGCTGACCGTCAACGCGCTGACCGCCGCGCAGTTCGTCATCATCCCGATCCAGTGCGAATTCCTCGCGCTCGAAGGGCTCAGCCAGCTCATCACCACCATCACGCTCGTCAAGCAGCATCTCAACCCGGATCTCGAAATCCTCGGCACGCTGATGACGATGTACGACGCGCGCACCCGGCTCTCGCCGCAGGTGGTCGAGGAGGTCCGGAACATCTTCCACGAGCGTCACTTTGCCACCGTCATCCCGCGTTCGATCCGCCTGGCGGAGGCGCCGAGCTACGGCCAGAACATCATTGAATACGATCCGGCATCCAAGGGCAGCCACGCCTACGACGCCGTCACGAACGAAGTCATTCATCGCCTCCGCCTGCGTTCGCCCGGCGCGGACGACGGCGCCGCAACGCACAGCAAGAGCAAGGAGACCGCCACGCATGGCTGACACCACGATTTCCACCGCGCTCCCGACCACGAACGGCCAGAGCGACCGCGGCTTCCGCGAGGACAAGTTCGTCGGACTAGGCCTGACCTTCGACGACATCCTCCTCATCCCGGCGGCCTCCGATGTGCTGCCGGCCGAGGTCTCGACCCGCACCCGGATCGCCGCCGACATCGAGCTGGCCATTCCGATCCTCTCGGCGGCGATGGACACCGTGACGGAGGGGCGCCTGGCGATCGCGCTGGCCCGACAAGGCGGGATCGGCATCGTCCACCGGAACCTGTCGATCGAGGAGCAGGCGGCGGAGATCGACAAGGTCAAGCGGTCGGAGTCCGGCATGATTGTCGAGCCGGTCACGCTCGCGCCCGAGCAGCCGATCAGCGACGCGCTGGCGATCATGGAGCGCTACCACATCTCAGGCGTGCCGATCACGGACGAGAACGGCCGCCTCGTCGGCATCCTGACCAATCGCGACCTGCGCTTCATCGAGGATAACGGGCAGGCGATCGCCGATGTGATGACGAAAGAGAACCTGATTACGGCGCCGGCCGGCACGACGCTCGACCAGGCGGCGGCGATCCTCCATCAGCACAAGGTCGAGAAGTTGCCGGTCGTCGATGGCAACGGGCTGCTCACCGGCCTGATCACCGTCAAGGACATCCAGAAGAAGATCCAGTATCCGCACGCCACCAAGGACGATCAGGGCCGGCTGCGCGCGGGCGCGGCGGTCGGCGTCGGGCACGACGCGGAGGAGCGCGCCGGCGCCCTGGTCGAGAAAGGCGTCGATTTGCTGGTCGTCGACACCGCGCACGGCCACTCCGCCGCCGTGCTGAAGATGGTCAGCAAGCTGAAATCGCGCTACGGCATCCCGATCATGGCCGGCAATATCGCCACCTTTGAGGCGACCGAAGCGCTGATCGACGCCGGCGCGGACGCGATCAAGGTCGGCGTCGGCCCCGGCTCGATCTGCACGACGCGGATCGTCTCCGGCGTCGGCGTGCCGCAGGTGAGCGCGATCCTCAACTGCGCCCGGGCCGCGCAGCGCCATGGTGTGCCGGTCATCGGCGATGGCGGCATCCAGTACTCCGGCGACATCGCCAAGGCGATCGCCGCCGGCGCCGACGCGGTGATGCTCGGCAGCCTCTTCGCCGGCCTGGACGAGAGCCCGGGCGAGGTGATCATCTTCCAGGGCGAGCGCTTCAAGGAGTACCGCGGCATGGGTTCGCTGGGGGCGATGAAGTCCCGCTCCTTCTCCAAGGACCGCTACTTCCAGGAGGACATCGGCAACGTCCAGAAGCTGGTGCCGGAGGGCATCGAGGGGCGCGTCGCCTACAAGGGCCCGCTGGCGACGATGGTCTACCAGCTCGTCGGCGGCCTCCGCTCGGCGATGGGCTACGTCGGCGCGGCGGATATCCGTGCCCTCCAGCGCGACACGCAGTTCGTCCAGGTGACGGCGGCCGGGCTGCGCGAGAGTCACCCCCACGACGTCTCGATCACCAAGGAGGCGCCGAACTACCGCGTCTCCGGCAGCTAGCGCAGCGACCGTTTCACAGGAGGGGAGGACCTATGGCTTTACAGATCGACACGAGCACCGAGTTCGGGCGGCGCATCCAGCGCCGGTTGCGCGACGAGCCGGTCATTTGGCTGACGACAGTCGATGGCAAGGGCGCGCCGCAGCCGAGCCCGGTCTGGTTCCTCTGGCAGGAGGGCGACACGCTGCTGATCTACTCCCAGCCGGACAAGCCGAAGTTGCGCAACATCGCCGCGCGGCCACGAGTCGCGCTCTCGTTCAACACCGACGCCGTGGGCGACGACATGGTCGTCTTCGCCGGCACCGCCGAGATCGTGCCGCAGATCGGTCCCGCGACCGGCGTCCCGGCGTACATCGCGAAGTACGAGACGGGCATGGCCAATCTCAATTCGACGCCCGACCAGTTCGCAACCGAGTATTCCGTCCCGATCCGGGTCACGCTGGACCGGGTGCGTGGCTTCTGATCGACGGCCGATGGACGAGACTGCGCGTGGCGGCTGGCTACGGCCGCCGGTCGATGACGCGCCGCGCTGGCCCGACTGGCGCCACCTCGGCCGGCGCGTGCTCTATGCGATCGGCCAGATCATCCTCTTCCTGGTCCTCTTCCAGGCCTACAAGATGGTCCGCAAGCTCTTCATCCAGCGCGCGGAGGGGGTGGCGTTCGACAACGCACTCGACATCCTGCACCTCGAAAAACTGTTGCACATCGACATCGAGCTGCGCGCGCAACAATGGGTGCTGGACCAGCCCTACGCGTTGATCTGGTTCTTCGATCACTGGTACTCGTACTTCTCGGACATCTTCTATGTCTCCGCCTGCATCTGCATCCTGCTGGCGCCGGTCCGCTACCGCTACCTCCGGCGGCTCTACTTCCTGACCATGCTGGTGGCGTTGCCCTGGTACTTCATCTACCCGCTGGCGCCTCCGCGCTTCATGGGTCCCTACGGCTTCCCGTTCGTCGACACGCTCGCCGTCTTTGGCCCGAACTACTTCAGCGACAGCGGGCTGGTGACCGCGAACCGGCTGGCGGCGATGCCGAGCATGCACGTCGGCTGGACGACCGTGGCGGCGTTCATGGTTACGGCGGCGCTCCCCTGGCACAACATCGGCCGCATCATCGCGACCATCCTGGTCGTCGGCATCTGTCTGACGGTGATGGTGACCGGCAATCATTATGTCATGGACATGGTGGGCGGCTGGCTGGTCGTCGGCCTCTGCCTGATCATCAACCGCCTCCTCCCCTACCCGCTCCCCATCCCCTGGCCCTGGCGCCATCGCGAACGGGAATCGGCATCGTCCGCGCGGCACGAGCCCGCCAATTCCTGACCGGGAACGAATCTCCGGCGTGACAGCAAATCGACTGTTTTCCTAAAACGCGCGGAAAGGGTATTGACTTTCCCGGGCGGCGCTGATAGTCTGAATCCCGCGCGTGAAACGCGCAATGGCATCCGGCGGCGACGTGCTCCGGATGCACACGGCTCAATGACGCATCGGCTGCCGGTCGCGATGACCGGCTGAGACGGAGAGGAGGTCGGAATCCCATGCTGAAAATGACCACCATCAGTGGACCGTCCTTCGCGCGTTCCGCTCTCGTCCCCTCCGGCCGCTGCCAGAGCCTGCTCCATCGCTGAGTCTCACCACTCATGCAATCGCACGCTCTGACCGGGTCGGGAGACCAACCCGGGGCGTGACGTGCCTGCCGAGAAGCGCGGCACGCCGCCAACGAGCGGCGCAGCTGACCCACGTATTCCGAAATCACCGACGACTTGCGACGCGCTTTTGCGCATCGCTTCGGATGGCGGTGCCTGTTTTTCGGTAGATAGCGACCCACTGCCTCGGGCGATGCGGCGTTCGACCGGAGCCGGCGCCACTGGGACCTTGTGACCTTTTTGACAGGCGAACAGGAGAATTCGATGTATTACAACGCCTTCGAGCTCCGGGTCTTGAATGATTACAAGATCGAGGAGCTGCGCCGCGACGCCCAAGTGTGCCGTTTGGCGACCGACCGGCTGCACATCCGGATCGCCTTGGCCCACGCGCTCATTGTGGTCGCGCACTGGATTTGGCGTGAGGATGTCGAGCAGCCAGCGGCACCAGCTCAGTCCAAGGTGGCGCTGACGTAACGCTGAACCAGCGGGGACCTTGGCTCAATGATCCTCATTCCGAAGACCCACAGAGGCGGCACCGTCCCGGAATACACACCCGGAACGTGCCGCCTCTGCATTTCCGGCACGGGCCACTCTCGGTTCACAGCCGCTGTTGCCGGGCACGCGCGCTCGATTGCAGCTGCTGGAGCTCCAGGCTGGCCTCATCGACCGAGGAGATGATGGCGTCGAGGCGCTCGCGCACCGTTGTGGCGTCTGGACACTCCGCGCCATTCATCGCCCGTTGCATGAGCTGCGCCTGCCCGCGAATCACCGTCAGGTCGTTGCGCATCACCATGAACGTCCGCTCGTTGCGCGCATCGCGCCACTCCGGGCG
>JAICKJ010000298.1 GCA_025928015.1 Thermomicrobiales bacterium | reverse complement strand
CCTGGGCGCCGATCGGGACGCCGGTGGTGATTAACTACTTGGTCGCCCTCACCCCCCGCCCCACTCCCAGTTTTGGGAGTGGGGAGCATGAACAAGTAGCTAAACCCGGCGGGCATCTGCCCGCCGGGTTTCGCGTTGGGAACGATTCGGCGGGGAATGGCGTAGGCTGTGGTGGGACATCCGGCGACAGGATCGATCATGACAGGAGAGCAACCATGCGGTCAGAAGTGCTCTACCGGCCGGCGTTCGCGGTGGCGCGGGTCACGCTTGGCGATGGGGAGACGGTGCGCGCCGAGGCCGGCGCGATGGTGAGCATGTCCGCCAACGTGGGCATCGAGACGAGCGCGACAGGCGGGTTCATGAAGTCGTTGAAGCGCTCGGTTCTCGGTGGCGAGTCGTTTTTCCTCAACACCTTCCGGGCCAGCGGCGGCGAGGGCGAGGTGCTCTTCGCGCCGCCGCTCGCCGGCGACATCGTGATGCTCGATATCCCCACGCAGGGTCTGATGGTCCAGTCCGGCTCATTCCTGGTCGGGGACATGGGCATTGACGTGGACACGAAGTGGGGCGGCGCGAAGTCGTTCTTCGCCAGCGAAGGGCTGATCCTGCTGCGCCTCAGCGGCCAGGGGCAGGCGCTGGTCTCTTCCTACGGCGCCATCCACGAAATGACGCTGGCGGCGGGCGAACGGTACACGGTCGACACCGGGCATCTGGTCGCTTTCGACCAGACGATGCAGTTCAACGTCCGGCGCGTCGGCGGGCTCAAGAGCACGCTCTTCAGCGGCGAAGGGCTGGTCGTGGATATCCAGGGGCCGGGCAAGCTGCTGATGCAGACCCGCAGCCCGGGCGACCTGCTCGCCTGGATCATTCCGCAGATCCCCCGCGACCACGACAATAACTGACGCCCGGATCATCGCCAGCGACGTGGTACGGCACGCTGGCGACGATCACGCCCGGATGGAAGAGGAGTGCGGCCTTCAGGCGGAGCGCCGTCTGGTTGTGGAGCAATTGCTCCCACCAGTGCTCCGGCACGTATTCGGGCAGGATCACCATGAGCGTGTCGTCCGGGTGCGACGCGCCTTCGTCCGAGAGGAAACGCAACAACGGGCCGCCAAGCGAGCGGTAGCGCGACTCGATCACGATCAGGCAGACACCCCCATGGGGCCACTCCGCCCAGGCCGTCCGCAACCGCTCGGCGTCCGCGGGATCATCGGCGACGTGCACGAGGGAGATCACGTCATCGGGCGCGACCGCCCGGGCGAAGGCCAGCGCCTGCTTGGCCGGGATGTTGAGATCGGCGATCGGCACGATCGGGCGCACGCGCACCTGGTCCGGCTGCAGCGGCGTCTCGGGCCGCTGGGCGCCGGCCATGCGCCGGTAGTGGCGGCCGATGGCCCACATGAGCGCGATCAGCAGCGGCACCAGGAGCAGGACGATCCAGGCGCCAAGGAGGAACTTGGAGATCGCGACCTCGACCGCGACGATGCCGGTCGTCACCGCGCCCCCACCATTGACCGCCGCGCGCCAGCGCCAGCTGCGGTTCCCGTGCCGCCGGGCCCACCAGTGCTTGACCATCCCCGCCTGGCTGAGAGTGAAGGCGACGAAGACGCCGATGGTGTAGAGCGGGATGAGGTGGGTGACGCTGCCGCCGAAGACGACGATCAGCACGGTGGAGAGCAACGCGAGCAGGACGATGCCGCCGGTGAAGGCGAGCCGGTCGCCCCGAAAAGCGAAGAGGCGGGGCACGAACCGGTCGCGGGCGAGGATGCTGAGCAGGCGCGGGAAGTCGGCGAACGCGGTATTGGCGGCCAGCACGAGGATGAGCGCCGTCGCGAACTGGATGTAGTAGAGGTATGGGCCGTTGCCGACAAAGGCGCGCGCAATCTGGCTGATGACGGTCTCCTGCTCGGTGGGGTCCGGCAGGATGCCGAGATGCCCGGCCAGGAAGCTGATGCCGACGAAGATGAGCCCGAAACTCGATCCCATCAGGATGAGCACCGTGCGCGCTCGCCGCGTTTCGGGCGCCTTGAACGCCGGGATGCCGTTGGAGACGGCCTCGACCCCGCTCAGGGCGACGGCGCCGGAGGAGAAGGCACGGAGGATCAGCACCAGCCCGAGCGCGCGGGTGGCGTAGGCATCGTGCCAGGCGGCCGGCGCGGTGTAGGAGGGCACGTTGCCGGTCGCGAAGCGGAACGCGGCCCAGGCGAAGAGACCGGCGATCGCGATCAGGTAGAGATAGGTCGGCGCGGCAAAGATCGCGCCGCTCTCGCGGATGCCGCGCAGGTTGCCGAGACAGAGCAGGGCCACGAACGCGATGCCGAGCGAGACGCGATGTGGGTAGAGGCTGGGGAAGAGCGAAGTCAGGGCAGCGATGCCGGCCGTGATCGAGACCGAGACGGTGAGCACGTAGTCGACGAGCAGGGCGGACGCGGCGGTCAATCCCGCGAACGGCCCGAGGTTGTCGCTGGCCACGATGTAGGAGCCGCCGCCGTTTGGATAGGCGGCGATGGTCTGCTGATAGCTGGTGACGACGACCGCGAGGACCGCGATGATGGCGAGGGTGATCGGCAGCGTGAGGGAGAGCGCGCCGATGCCGGCCAGGACGAGCACCCGCATGATCTCCTCGGTGGCATAGGCGGAGGAGGAGATGTTGTCGGAGGCGAAGACGGGGAGGCCGGTGACGATGCCGAGGCGCTCACGATACTCGTGCGCGGTGGCGATCGGCCGCCCGATCAGCATCCGCTTGGCGAGTGCGAAGGAATGGCGCAGCGACGATGGCGCCGGTTCAACGCCTGTCTCCGGCACGACCAGGTAGTCCGGCGTGCCCGTCTGCCTGACCACAGAGCGCCGGCGGGCGACACGGACATAGCGGTCGCCGGGATGCTGGCCCTGGAAGGTGTCGGGGCGATCCTGCCGAACGGCGAAATCGTCCGGGGACGTGCCGTCGGATAGCTCCTGACGCAGCGACCGCGGGTCTGGCTGGCGGGACGCGACCGGCGCGGAACTGGACGAGCGATTGGACACCACGGTGAGATCCCTCCTCTCTGGGAGGCGATGCGGCGGCGCCCGGCCGACCGGGCGCCGCCGGGGCATGTTGCCGGGCACGATCCTAGTCAATCGGCCGTGTGAGCCGCGTTAGGAACCGGCCGATCTGCGTTAGAAAGCCGTTAGAAGGTGAGGTGTCGAGCGTTGGTGCCGGGGTTGCATAGCCTGCGGCAAGGGCTGTGCTAGGCTTGCGACAGCTTGTGGCGTATCCGCGCCAAGCACGGCCGGAAGGGAGCATGCGGTCCCGTGGGCAGGTTGCCGCGACGCGTGCCAGACGCGGTCGCGCGATGCATTCGAGTTGATCCGACGCGGCCCGCCTCCCAACGGTTGCTGGTGGTCATGGCGGCGCTGATCCTCTCTATGCCGATGAGCTACCGCGCCGGCACCGCGTTCTCCCACCCGCACGCCTTCTTCCAGGTCTTCATCGACACCGCCACCGGCCATTCCCACCACGACGCCGACGAGCTGGTGGCCGGGGCGCAGCCGGAGCAGGCCGGCACGTTCTCGCCGTTTGTGCCGCCGGATGTGCCGCTGCAACAGCCGCGCGGCGCCGCCGGCGTCCACTATCGCGTCGTTGGCGGGTACATCCTCTACTCGGCCCAGGCCAACAGCCATGCGCCGGACACGCCAACGCTCTCGGCGCTGACGGCGCCGTTAGAGCAGGCGACCGGCATCCCGGCGCTGAGTCTGATCGTCCTGCTGCTGCTCGCGGCGGACCGGCAGCGCGCCATCTGGGCGCTGACCCGGATTCCCCGCGGGGCGAGGCCGGTCCTGGAACCGCCGCCTCCGCGCCGCTTGATCCGTCACCCCGCCGATGTGCGTACCGTCAGCGAGATGTACCGTCGCTGACAGCCCGCTCCCGCGGGCGGGGTGACACTTGTGTGGAGCGCAGTACGCGGGGCATACCCCGCGCTCTTGAAAGTGACGCATGACCATGGTGAGAACGTTGAACCTTGGGGTCCGGGCCGCGCTGGGGGTCGCGCTGGTCGCGCTGGCGCTGGCCGCGACGACGTTGACGGCATCGGCGCACGAGCACCGCGACGTGGGCGCCTACAGCTTCGTCGTCGGCTTCCTCGACGAGCCGGCGATCCAGGGCGACACCAACGGCGTGAGCCTGACCGTGACGTCGACGAAGGACCAGAAGCCGGTCGAAGGGCTGACCGACACGCTCAAGGTCACGGTGATCTTCCAGAAGAACCAGAAAGAGATGACGCTGACGCCGGTCTTCAACAAGCCCGGCAGCTACGAGGCGGTCTTCATCCCGACGCAGCCAGGTGACTACACCTTCCACTTCACGGGCACGATCGACGGGCAGAAGGTGGACGAGGCGTTCACCTCGTCGCCCACCACCTTCGATACGGTCTCGCCGCGCTCCGACTATGAGTTCCCGGCGGCGCAAAGCAGCAGCGCCGGCAGCCGCGTGGCGATGCCGGCCGCGGCCGCGGGCGTGATGCTGGTGCTCATCGGCGGCGCGTTCGCGCTGCGCAAGTGGCAGGTGGGCAAGGCGGCGTAACGGCCCCCTCCCCCACCCCCAACGTAGGG
>JAICKJ010000147.1 GCA_025928015.1 Thermomicrobiales bacterium | reverse complement strand
TGACCAAGGTGACGGCCACCACCCCGTCGATCCTGCAATTGGTCGCCGAGCACAGGCTCAGCCTGGACCAGCCGGTCGGCGAGATTCTCTCAGCCTTTGGCACCGAGGGCGCCAAGCGCGAGGTGACGATCCGCCGGTTGCTCTCGCACACGGCGGGCCTGATCGACTGGCGGCCCTTCTATTTCAAGGCGAACGACCCGGAGGCGATGATCCGCCTCTTCGCCACCGATCAACCGGTCAACACGCCGGGCGAGGAGGTGGTCTACAGTGACCCCGGCTTCATCATGCTGGGCGAGGTCGTGCGGGCGATCACCGGCCAGTCGGTCGCCGGCTACGCCGCCGAGCACGTCTTCCAGCCGCTCGGCATGACCGACACGATGTTCACGCCGCCGCGCGCGCTGCGCCGGCGCATCGCCGCGACCGAGATCGGGAACCCGTTCGAGAAGGCCAAGGATGACGGCTATGGCGTCGCCTATCCGCACTGGCGCAGCGGCCTGATCCGGGGCGAGGTCCACGACGGCAACGCCTGGTACGGACTGCACGGCATCGCCGGCCACGCCGGCCTCTTCAGCACCGCCCGCGATCTGGCCCGCTACGGCCAGTGCTGGCTCAATGGCGGCGCGTTGGGCGATGTCCGCCTCCTGGCGGAGGAGATCGTCGCCGCGGCGACGACGGAGCAGCCGCCGGCGGGCTCCGGCCGCGGTCTGGGATGGCGGCTGGGCCCGGGCGAGAACGCCGAGCTGGACGATTCCGGCCGGGGCGTCGGATCGCAGGGCTACGGCCACACCGGCTTCACCGGCACCTCGATCTGGATCGACCCGGAGGCCGACCTCGTCATGGTCCTGCTCACCAACCGCGTCCACCCGACCGTCAAGACCGACTACATGCCGGTCCGCTCGGCCTTCACCGCCGCCGTCGTGGCGGCAGCGCAGGAGGGAGCGACAGCAGATCGGCGGTGAGGCAACCGGGGGAATGGTGGCAGCGCCGCCCAGCCCTAAAGGGACCGGGCTAGGGCGACGAAGCCCCATAAATGGGGCTGAGCACGAGGATGCAGCTCGTAGGGGCGCACGTCGTGCGCCCGCCGTTGCCAATCAATCCGTTTGGCCCTTCCCAACCGCCTCAAGTGTCATTCTGAGCGCACGAAGAATCTCTATCGTCATGCTGACCACGGGAAGCATCCCCGCGCGAAGCGCATTCCTTGGTCGTCATGCTGAGCTTGTCGAAGCATCTCCTGCCGCCGCAGTCGTCCGCTGTGGCGGACCGGCTTCGCCGGGGGATTCCTCCCTCCGGTCGGAATGACGGCATAGGGGGTTGGCAAGAGCAGGTGTTGTGGTCCCGAACGAGGACGCTGCCGCGGCGGGAGCTTTCCTTCGGTTCCTCAACACATGCTTCACTGCGCACAGAATGACGGGAAGGGTGGTTTGATCAGGGCCGACGATGAGATTCCTGGACAATTAACCCATTGATGAAAGGAACCGCGTGACGAACAGCGATGCGAAACTCTGTCTCGGGATGATCTCCGGGACGTCGGTCGACGGGATCGATGTGGCGATCACACGGATTGCCGGACACGGTCAGGGTGCGACGCTCGATCTCGTCGCGTTCGAGACGGTGCCCTACCCGGACGATCTCCGCGCCGAGCTGCTCGGCATCTACGACGACACGGCGAACGCGGTCGCGCGGTTGTGTTCGCTCAACTTCGCCGTCGGTGAACAGTTCGCGGCCGCCGCGCTGAAGGTGTGCCGGACAAACGACGTCGATGCCGCCACGCTAGAGGTGATCGGCTCGCACGGGCAGACCGTCTGGCACCAGCCGGCGGCCGATCCCGGCTGGCTGCTCTCGACGCCGTCGACGCTCCAGATCGGCGAGCCGGCGGTGATCGCCGCGCGGACCGGCGTGACGACGATCGGCGACTTCCGGGTCGCGGACATGGCGGCCGGCGGGCAGGGCGCGCCGCTGGCGCCGTACATGGACTGGGTCGTCTTCACCGAACCGGTAAAGGGCACCTGCGTCCAGAACATTGGCGGCATCGGCAACGTCACCTGGCTGCCGCCCGGCGCGACGGTTGATGACGTCCGCGCCTTCGACACCGGCCCCGGCAACATCCTCATCGATGGCGTCATGACGCTCCTCACGAATGGCGCGCAGACCTATGATCGCGATGGCGCGGTCGCCGCGGCGGGCGCGGTCGACGATGCCCTGCTCGCCGGCTTGCTGCGCGACCCCTACCTCGATCAACCGCCGCCGAAGACGACCGGCCGCGAGTATTACGGCCAGGCGATGTGCCGCGATCTGCTGGCGAAGACTGGCCTGGCCGAGGGCGCGCTCACGAATGCCGATCCGGCGACGCGGACGCAGGCGGCGAGCCTGATCGCCACCGTCACCGCGTACACCGCACGGTCCATCGCGGATGCCTACCGGCGCTGGTTGCCTGGCGATGCGTCGATCGGCCGCGTCCTTGTCAACGGCGGCGGCAGCCGCAACCCGACGCTGATGCGAATGCTCGGCGAGTTGCTGGCGCCGGTCCCGGTCACCGCGACCGACGAAGCCGGGGTGAACGCCGATGCGAAAGAGGCGATGCTCTTCGCCCTCATGGCCCATGACACGCTCGCCGGCCTGCCGACCAACGTCCCCGGCGCCACCGGCGCCCGGAGAGCAGTTCCGCTCGGCAAGATCTGCCAGGCAGGATGACCCGATGATCGAACATGGAGGCAGTGAGACTCATTCGATTGCCATCACCGTCTTGACGCGCGACGACGCGGCAGCCTGCGAGCAGATCGCGCGGTCGTTGCCCGCCTGGTTCGGAATCGAGGAGGCGTTTGCGGATATTCGGGCGGCGGTGGAGATGGAACAAGGATTCGCCGCCCGAGTGGATGACGAAATCGTGGGGTTCGTGACGCTGGCGCAGGAGTTTCCCGAGAGTATGGAATTCACCTGGATGGCGGTCTCGGCCGGGCATCACCGCCAGGGCATTGGTCGCGCGCTGGTCGATGCCGTGCTGAAGGAAGGGGAGTCGCGCGGCGTGAAGGTGTTGCTGGTCAAGACGCTCGCGGCGACGCACCCGAGTCCCGAGTATGTGCGCACCCGCGCTTTCTATCGCGCCGTTGGCTTCGTGCCGGTCACGGTGCTGCCCGAGCTCTGGAGCCCCGCGAATCCGTGTCTGCTGATGGTCCGAACGATCACTCCGGGCTTGTGACCGTCGCTCCTCTCCGGGCGGCGCCCGCCGTCGTGTGGCATCGCGGGCGCCGCCAGAGGGGGCTGGCTTGCGGACTTCGCTTACGTCCCGGGCGTCGCGGCCGGGACGGTCGCCTGCTGTGCCTTGATCACGCCGACGTTGGTGACGGTGTTGCCCGGCGTCGGTGTCGGGGTGTACGCGTTGTTCGGGAGGTTGAACCAGTTGCAATAGACCGTCTGGCTCTGGCCGAGCGAGAAGTCCTCGTAATATCCCTCGATGACCTGGACGGGATACCAGTCGGCTGGTGGTGGACTGCCCTTGGGCACGAAGTTGCAGTAGGTCTGAACCAGTTGGTAGCCGTTGGGGATCAGCTCGCGGACGGTGTAGGTGCCGGCGGGCAGGTTGCCGATGCGGACGTCGCCGATCGGGAACTGCGTGACGACGCCCGTCCCGAGCACCTCGAAATCGGTGTTGTGGAGGTCCTTGCACGCCGCCTTGAGCTGGTTCACGTCGCTGGCGTAGTTGACGGTGATCGGGCAGGTCCAGGCGTTGACGTAGATCGCGCTGTCATAGATCGGGGGCGCTTTCGCTGATCCCGGCTTGTTGGCCACGATCCCGCTCAGTGCTCCCGATCCCACCCTGGTCGGCGTCGGCGTGGGTGGCACATTCGAGCCGGGATTGGCCTCCAGGCCGCCGGAACCCACGGTGCCGATGATGCCGGTCACGCCCGCGATCCGCGCTGGCGGGATATACCAGCAGGCGGAGTCGTTACATTTGATCTTGCCGCCGTCTCCGAAGTCGCATTCGTATGACCCGTCGGCGTTGTCGACAGGTGTGGCGCCGTCCGCTGCACACGCCGCCATGAACTGGTCGTGGGACAAGTTGCTGTTCGTTGGCTTCGCCGCCGCCGGCGCGGCGAGCCACACCGGACCGAGCAACGCCATGACGCTGAACAACGCGATGATCACCGTGGTGACGGCTGGCCGCCGTCGAGCCTTGCGCAGTCCCATCGTTCATACCTCTTCGCTCGTGTGCTGCTTGTTCGGGCCCACGTCATATCGTAGGGCGAGCGTCTGCGCGTGCCCATGGCGCGATTGCCTGTTTCGCGCCCGGTGATTGCCTATTTCGATTGCCTATGGCGTGGCGTCCCATGGGCTGGTTCAGAAAAGAGCGCCCCTCTCCCGCGGGAGAGGGGCAGGCGGCGCAGCGTGGTCTTGCAACGCGCCCGATCGGCGCGGTTCGATGGCGGCGCTGTGAGCTATCGGGTCGAGGGGCGATCGGCGCCCGGCGTGTATGCCGCCGGGGTGCCCGTCCCCATGCCCATCCAGATGAATCCAGGCTGGTTGGGATCGAAGAGCGCCGCGATGAGCAGGACCAACTCGCCCTTGCCGTCGTTGCGCATCGTATGGACCGCCCCGTCGTAGAAGAGGTGGTCACCGGGCGCCATCGTGATGTTGTTCCCCGTCTTGAGCGTGATCGCCGGTGTCGGCGTGCCGCCGCTGGTCGCGGCCCGGGTCACCTGTCCGGTGCCGGCGAAGAATTGCGTGCCGAACTTCCCCTGTTCGACGAAGAGCGAGACCGGACCGGGGTGGTGGTGGGCGGGAATGACCGTGCCCGGATCCATTGTCACCCGCAGCAGCATCAACGCCCGGCCACTGGTGGCGGCGGGCGTGCCACTGCTCAGCACCTCGATCCTGGTGCCCGCCATCGGGTCCTTCGGCGCGGCGGCAGAAGCGAAGTGAACGGCCGGCGCAAGTGCGAAGAGCGCCCCGCACAGGCAAGTGACCATCAACAGCAATCGTCTCATCAGAGCTTCCTCGGACGTCCGCCGCCGGCCAGCGTTCCCGGCGACCTCCGTCGCCCGAGCGCTCGTGGCCGAGGTGGCGAACCCAGTGATGACTACTCGCCCGTGATCGGGTCGATGACGGTGCCGATCTCCATGACGCTGTCGCAGGGGAAGCCGCCGCATCGGGCGTGCTCCCGGACCGATGTGGCGTTGGGGGCCACGTAGACGCAGTAGAGGGCGTCATCGGTCACGTAGCTGTGGTCCCACTGGATGGCAATGCCGCCGCGCCGCATCTGGCTGAGCACGCCGTTCGACTTGGCGGCGATCGTCTGCAACTGCTCCTGGCTCATCTGGCTGGCGCCGGGAAGCTTCCGTTCGACCAAATAGCGAGGCATGGTCCGCACTCCTGGAACTGCCGGCGGTGGATCACCGCCGGAACGTGGTTGCGCCGGTCCATCCGGCCGATCTCACTCTGTCAGCTGGCGGGCCGACCCACATCGGGGCGTGTCCCCCAGTTTGGCGATGTCCGCCCCTCACATTGGCGGCAGGAGACCGCGGGCGATCGCCGTCCGGACGGCGGCCAGGCGCGACGAGGCCCCGAGCTTGCCGAGGATCGCGGTGATATGGCGCTCGACCGTTCGGGGGCTGATGAAACAGGTCGTCGGCGATTTCGACGTTGCACTTCGCGGCCGCGAGCAATGTCAGGATTTCGAGCTCACGCGGCGTCAGCAAGGCACGGTTGGCTCGCGTTGCGGGGCGTGGCCCGCGTGGGATGCCGCGCGCTCCCATCCGGCGGAGGGATTTGGTCACCATCGCCGTCGCGGGGCGGGCGCCGAGGCGCTGGAAGGTGGCCAGCGCGCCGCGCAGCGCATTCTCCTCATCGCTTTCGGCGAGGGCCCGCGCCGACTCATAGCCGCACCCGATCGCCTGCCAGCGGGCCGCCGCGCCGGCCCAATCGCCCTGCACCTGCAGCGCGAAGGGTTCGGCCGCGCCCGCCGGCGGCGTGATCCGCTCGCTGGCCCGCCAGCGCCAGTAGGCAAGCTCGCCCATGTGCCAGGGGTGACGATGCGTGACCGCCAGCTCGAAGACGGCTTGTGCCTCGGCGGCCGCGCGTTTTCGATCACCCGCCAGCCAGGCGGCCTCGGCGCGGGCGGCGCGCACCGGCGCGATGCGCTGCAGCGTGGCGGTTGGCTCCGCCAGCGCCAGCGCCTCATCCAGGCTTTCCCAGACGCCAGGGGCGCCGCTGCGTGCCCGCAACCGGCCAAGCGCAACGAGCGCCATGATGCGGCTGATCACCGCCGCGCCTGGCGCCTCGAGCACGGTCGCGGCACATGCCGCCACATCGCTCCACCGTCCCTGGTACAACCGTGTCAGAGCCAGCCAGGCGGTCATGTAGAGCCGCTGACTGTCGAGGTCGTGCTCTGTGGCGAACGCGATCCCTTCGCTGAGGTAGTGATCGGCAAGGGAAAGTCGGAAGATCTCTCCACAGGCGGAGCCGAGGTTGACGTAGGCCCGGGCAGCCAGATCGTCCAGCCCCGCCTCGCGCGCGATCACCAGGCTGCGCTCCAGGTCTCGCCGGCCGCGGTCCACCGCGCTGGCCAGCAGGCGAGCGGATCCGATCGTGTTGAGCGCCCGGCTCTGGATCTCGACGTCGGCGGGATTGGCGGTGATCGCCCGTTCGCCCCACGCGATCGCCGCCTCGGCGTCCCGATGCAACATGCGCAGGTGCGCCTGCGTGGCGAATATCCGGGCGTGTCCGGGGCCGGCCGGGAGGGACGACAGGAGTGCGATCGCATCCTGACTCGCCTGCTCGGCGTCCGCGTTTCTTCCCAGGCGGACGAGCGCTTGGGCGAGCCGGCTCAGGTGCTCGGCCTCATCCGCCTTGTTCCCGGCAGCCCGCGCCAGGTCGAGCAGCGCTTCACCGGCCGTGATCGCATCGTCGAGCCGGTCCGTGAGATCACATTCGGTACGCCAGGCCTCGAGCAGCGCCGCTCGCTCGTCTGGCGGCACATCGTTCGCGTAGCGCGCGGCCGACGCATAGTGCGCCGCCGCTTCCCGGTGCGCGCGCAGTCCGGCCGCATGCCTCGCCGCGGCCGGAGCCAGCTCCAGGATTGCCGACCGGTCGCCGGCGGCCACGGCGTGGTGGGCGAGCCGGGAAAGATCGATGGGCGTGGACGTGCGTGCGCGAAGCGCCACCAGCACGCGTTGATGCACGTTCGCGGCCCGGATGGGGGTGAGCTCATCCCGGATCGCCACCCGCGTCAGCTCATGTCGGAACGCCAGCATGTCGCCGTCGATCCGCAGGAGTCCGGCGGCGAGGCATTCGTCGAGCGCGCCCGCATCCGCACCGGTGACCTCCGCCAGCAGCCACGGTTCGACGGTCAAGCCGATGATCGCCGCGGCGTCCAGGGTCGCCTGTCCGGCCGGTGACAGGCGGGAAACTCGGGTCAGGACCGCATCACGTACCGTCGGCGGCACGCCCGGCGCCCCACCGGCCAGCACTTCGGTGACGAAGAACGGGTTGCCGCCCGTCTGGCGGAAGAGGAGGGCCGGGTCGATCGGGCTGTTCTCCGCCAGCGTCCGCACCGCGTCCTCCGACAGCGGACGCAGGGAATGCCGGTGCACGGTCCGCGCGGTGGCCAGATCGCCCATTACGATCCGCAAGGGATGGTGCGCGGTCACTTCGTCGTCGCGATAGGTGACAACGACGAGGATTGGCATCGCGCCGATGCGCCGGCCGAGATAGCGGAGCAGGTCGAGCGTGGCTTCGTCGGCCCAATGGGCGTCCTCGACAATGAGGAGGGTCGGCCGCGAGCCGGCGCCCAGCGCGGCGAGCACCGTGCCGAACAGGTCGGCTCGCGGTGTGCCGGCCACCACCAGCCGGTCCACGCCGCCGCCCAGCTCAGGGGCGATATCGAGCAGCGGGCCGAGCGGGCGCGGCGTGGACAGTGGATCGCACGCGCCGGTGAGCACCCGCGCGCGTTCGCTCACCTGTTTGCACAGCAGGTGAGCGAACGTCGTCTTGCCAACCCCGGCCTCCCCGCCGAGCAACATGAGTGCCCCCTCGCCTTCCACCGCCTGTCGCAGCAGCGCATCCAGTCGATGGAGGTCGTCGGTGCGTTCCAGTACCCGCATGGCTCCTGTCCAGAATGCGGCGGTCCGGGCCGCCGGGAACTGCCGTGATGTGATCGAGACCGACCATCATCGACCCGAAGGACGATAATGTAGGCTACAACGCGGGTTGTCGGTTCCCTGACGAACCGGCACGACAACACGAGGGGCGACGCCGCGCACTGGAGCGCGGCGTGCGCTGCCCGATACAGATGAGGTGACGAATGGACCGGAGAACGATCAACCGGCGGACGATGCTCAAGGCGACCGGCGGCGCGGCCGCGCTCGCGGCGACGGCCCGGCTCAGCCCGGCGGTCTTCGCGCAGAGCGCCACGCCGACGGCTGGCGCGGGCGCCGCTGCCGGCACGCTGATCATCGGCAAGGGGCAGGAGGCGGTCGGGCTCGACCCGGCCAAGACCACGGCAGCCTCCAGCCAGGACCTGCAGGCGGTCGTCTATGACCGCCTCGTCGTCTTCGATGACAACAACAAGCCCCAGCCCGAGCTGGCCGAGAAGTGGGAGAACCCGGACGAAACCACCTTCGTCTTCCACCTCCGCCCGAACGCGGCCTTCCAGGACGGCGCGCCGCTCACCTCGGCCGACGTGAAGGCCTCGTTCGACCGCATCATCGACCCGGCCACGGCCTCGCCCTGGGCCAGCCAGTTCGCGCCGGTCGCCAGCATCGAGGCGACCGATCCGCAGACGGTCACCTTCAAGCTGAAGCAGGCCTACGGTCCCTTCCTGGCGACGCTCTCGGCCGTCTACTCCTCGATCGTGCCGAAGGCCGCGCTCGACAAGGGGACCGACTTGCAGTCGACGATGATCGGCACCAACGCCTTCGGCCTCAAGGAGTACAAGAAGGACGTCGAGACCATCCTCGACGCCTTCCCCAGGTACTGGCAGGAAGGGCTGCCGAAGCTGGCGACGCTCGACTACAAGATCCTGCCGGACGAGCCGTCCCGCCTCTCGGCGATCCGCGCCGGCGACATCGCGCTGACGACGCTCGCCGACCCGGCCAACGTCGACACGGCGAAGAGCGCTGACGGCGTCAAGGTGATCGACCAGGAAACGACCGACTACTACCTGATGGGCCTCAACTGCAAGCAGGCGCCGTTCGACAACGTCAAGGTGCGCCAGGCGATGAGCTACGCGATCGACCGGCAGGCGATCGTCGAGGCCGTCTTCTTCGGCCAGGGCAAGGTGACCGGGCCGATCGTGCCGACGCTCGGCGACTGGGCCGTGCCGGTTGATCAGCTCGACAGCTACAAGCCCGATCCGGACAAGGCGAAGAGCCTGCTCTCCGAGGCCGGCGTCTCCAACCTCTCGTTCAAGATCCTCGTCGGCTCGCTCTATCCGGAGTTCGTCTCCATCGCGCTCGTGATCCAGGACCAGTTGAAGCAGATCGGCGTCAAGGTCGATCTCGATCAGGTCGAGTGGGGCACCTTCATCGACCGCTGGAAGAAGCGCGACTTCCAGGCGTTCGTCAGCTACAACGGCTCCGGCAACGACCCGGACCGCGCGCTCTATCCGGCGCTGCACACCGGCGGATCGGTGAACGCCTTCCAGTTCAGCGACCCGAAGGTCGATTCACTCCTGGACGAGGCGCGGAACACGAACGACGCCGCCGAGCGCAAGAAGCTCTACAACGAGATCGAGCCGATGGTCGTCGATGAGGCGCCGGCCATCTTCATCTGCACGCGCACGGCCCACTTCGCCCTCCGCGACACCGTCTCCGGCTTCGCGCCGTCGCCGTCGCAGACGTGGGACACGCTGAAGGAGACGACGGTTTCGGGGTCGTAGCTGGCCCCCTCCCCCAGCCCCTCCCCCGAGCGCGGGAGAGGGGGAGTTCGCAGGGGAGCGGGTTGGCATCCCGGAGCGAGCGTGTAGGGGCCGAGCTTGTTCTCGGCCCGGCGTTGGCACCCCGCAACGTGATGGTTGGGGAGCCGGGCAAACATCTGAAATTA
>JAICKJ010000316.1 GCA_025928015.1 Thermomicrobiales bacterium | reverse complement strand
GGGGTCGTCGTCGCCCTGGTCGTCACCGCCGTGCTCGCGCACAATGGCGTCGCCGCCTGGTGGTTGATGCCGCTCGCCGCCGTCGGCCTGCTCGCCGCCTCGCTGCTCCGCGCCACCCGCGCCTGACGCGCCGAAAGGTCCCCTATCATGCACACCGCGATCGTCTGGACCGCGCAATACCTCTACGTGCTTGTCGTCGTGCTCGGGCTCGCCAGCTTGCTCTCATTGCCCTCGCCCCGACGCTGGCAGAGCCTCGTCGTGTTCGGCATTGCCGGGGCGATCGGGCTGGCGCTCGTCTTCATCGGCGGTCAGCTCTACGACAACCCGCGTCCGTTCGTCGTCGAACACATCAAACCGATGTTTCCACATCCGGCCGACAACGGTTTCCCCTCGGATCACACCGCGCTGACGATGGTCATGGCCGCGACCGTCTGGCTCTACCGCAGATGGACGGGGATGTTGCTCGCCGTGCTCTCCGTGCTGGTCGGCACGGCGCGGGTGCTGGCCCACGTCCATCATCCGATTGATATCGCTGGCGCGATCGTCATCGCCTGGGTGGCCGTCGCCATCGCCGCCTGGCTCATGCCTCGCATCGTCCCGCACATCCCGCTCGCCTTCCTGCACGACGCGCCGGACGAGCGGGGTGAGCCCGCCGCCGTGACTCACCCGCTCACCCGATAATGGCGGCTGCGCCGCTTCGCTTCGCCGTCATCACCGATGTCCACGCGAATCTGCCGGCGCTTGACGCCGCGCTGACGGCGATCGACGCGGCCGGGTGCGATTTCATCGTCCACACCGGGGACGCGATCGGCATCGGTCCCTATCCGGCGGAGACGCTGGACCGGTTGCTCGGCCGGGGCGATATCCGCTGCGTGATGGGGAATCACGACGCCCTCTTCGCGTTCGGTTTGCCGAGTCCACGACCGGCCTGGGCGAGCGCGGCGGAAGAGGCGCACCAGCGCTGGATTCACGCGCAGCTCAATCCTGCATTGCGCGAGACCGTCCGTCAGTGGCCATATCGGCGCGAGATGGCGCTCAACGGGCGGACGTTCGCCTTCTGCCACTATGCCCGCACGCCGCCGCAACGCGCGGCCGAGGGATGCGAGCAGCCCGATCCGCTGATCGCCTGCGGGTTCGCGTCGATCATCCCGAGCCCGAGCGGCAACGACCTTGAAGACCTCTTTACCTCTGACGGCGCTGAAATGCTCTTCTATGGGCATCATCATCCCCGGTCCGACCGGACAGGCCGCGCCCGCTTCATCAACCCGGGCGCGTTGGGCTGCAACTGCGACGCGGCGCGATACGCGTTGGTGACGGTGGCTGCCGAGGGCGCCATCGACGTCGATCTCTGCTGCGTGCCCTATGACCGCGGTCCGTTGCTGGCGGCGTTCGACGAGCGGACCGTGCCCGCCCGGGATGAGATCCTGCCGATCTTCTTCGGCACCGCGTAGAGCGCGGGAACTACACCGATCCGCTCCCGGGAGGGCCGCGAGCGGATCGGTGCGGGTGAGCCGGGCATCAGGGCCCGAGGCTTCATCGTTGGAGAAGGATCAGTCGGTCGGCTGGCTGAGCGGCTGGTAGTGAATCCGGTCGCCGTGAGCCGCGACGACGATCTCTTTCGGCAGGCTACTGCGCATGACGATGAGCGGCGCGGCAGAATCGCCGACCAGTTTCGCGGCGACGCTCCCCAACCGGTCCTGTGCCGCGTTACCGATGCCGTGGGTTGTCATCACCATGACGTCGCCGGTCTGCCGCGCCGCTTCGAGCGCTTCAACAATTTCACCGTGCCGAATATCGGATGTGACCGGCACTCCATGGCGGTTCACCATGCGTTCCGCCTGTCGCAGTGCCCAGCCAGCCTCGCCCCGGAGCTCGGCGCTCATATCTGCCGAAGCTTCCAGGTCGTAGGCGAGGGCCGGCGGCAGGGCGCGTTTGACGTCAATCACGGTCACGAGATGGACCGGCACGCTCATCCGGCGCGCCAGCCGCTCAACAAACGGAATGGCCTGCGCGGCCCGCAAGGACCCGTCGAGTGGCACCAGCAGACGCTTGACCACCGGCGGGAACGCGGTCAGATCGTCGCAATCGAAATGCACGATCATCACGGGGATGGGGGATTCGAGCGCGATCTCGGCCGCCAGGCAGGTCGGATCGAACTCGCCGGTCGGGTGACATGGCGTCGCCATCAGGATCAATTCGGCGCGCTGCTCGGCGGCGACGTCGATGATGCCGCGGGCCGGCGACGTGGCGAACGGCACGGGGAGGACGGTCACGGTGCAGTCCGACATGATCGGCGGCTGCGCCGCCGCCTCGGTCGTGAGCGGGAGGAGCGCGAGCCCGGCTTCGTCGCCCGCCATCGGGCGAGCGAAGGCGAGGACCTGGTTGATCGGGGTCAGCCCGTCCCAAGGGATGAGCAGCTTGCGTTGGAATCCGGTCGTGATCAGCTCGTGCATGGTGTCGTGCTCCTTCGGATCCGCGAGCGCTCGCCGCGCTCCTGACCTCACTGATCACTGTAGTGCCAACGATGGTCCGCTGCCCCGGCCACCAGGGTGGTATGCGGCGCAGGGGGCGGGTGGGAATTGCCCTATCCCGCCGGGTAGGCCGAACGCCCGGCAGATGATCTGCCGGGCGTTCGGTCCCCCTTTGGCCGTGCGTTGGCCCGCCGCGGCCCTCCCCTGTTCCCTCGGTCGGGACTGTCGGGACTAGATGGCGTGGATGACGGCGACGGCGCCGTGCGCCGCGTGCCCGAAGGAGTGGTTGACGGCGACGTATTCACCCGGCTCATCGAACATCAGCTCGACGCAGGCGCCATCGCCGGGGCCGATCGAGACCCCCTGCATGCCGTGCATGACGTTCTTCGGGTTGGCATTCAGGTAGACCTTGTCGAAGATGGCGCCGACGACATGGAAGCTCGACCAGATGTTTGGTCCGGCATTGACGACGAAGATACGGACCAGCTCCCTGGCTTTGACGATGATCGGATTCTCGACGTAGAGGTTGGCGTAGCCGTTGAACGCGACGTAGTCCATCGTGCCGAGCGAGAAGAGCTTGTCGGTGTCGACCTGCTTGATGCCGTTGGGGCCGTCCTTGACATAGAACTCGCTCTGAACGAAGCACAGCTCCTGCGCCGGCGCCCAGCCCTCCTTGGGATCGACGATGATGGCGCTGTACATCCCCGCGCCGATGTGCATCAGGACGGGCGCTGTGCCGCAGTGATACATGTAGGCGCCGGGATACTGGGCCTGGTAGGTCCATTCGAACTTCTCGCCGGGCAGGAGGACCTTGTACCCCTTGTCCGCCGCGACGCGCGCCGAGTGGAAGTCGACCGAGTGGGCCATGGGCGCGTCGTTGCTGATCGACGCGGTGATCATGTCTCCCTCGACGGCCCGAAAGATGGTGCCGGGGATCGTGCCGTTGAACGACCAGCCCGTGTACGGCGTGTCCCTGGCGATGTAGACCGTGGCGTCCCGGCAGGAGAGGTTGAGCGTCTTGGGACCCGGCGTCACCGGCGTGAGGAAGGGGTTGCGCGGCGCGAACTGCTGGATCTCACCGGGAATCGGCAGGGCGCTACCGGTATCGCCCTGGGTCGTGGCGTCGGAGCCGACGTAGCCGCCCGCTCCCGGCGTGGCTTCCGGGGTGCCGAGCGTGCCAGGGACCGGCGTGCCGTGATCGTGGTTCTGCGCCGCGGCGCCGAACGAGGCGCCGAGCACACCCAGCCCGAGACCCAGTCCCGCGGCTCCGCGCAGCACCGTGCGGCGGCTGGCGACGCTGTCCGATGATGGCAACACCGGTTGAACAGGAATGTGGAACTTCGACAAAGTGCTCCTCCTCCTTGCGGCGGGGCCGCAATTCGCGCCTTCGCTTGGTGAAGGCACCGTAAGTCTATGCGCGCAGCAAGTGGCGAGCCTCGGGTGTCCGGGCAGTTCAGGGAGCATGGGCGGGTAGCGCCTCTCCCACCCGGACGGGTGGGAGAGGCGTGCTGACGCGCGATCAGACTTCGACGGAGGCGAGCGGCAGGTCGGCTCCCGCCTTCAGCGGAATGGTGGCGGTGAAGACGGCGCCGCCGGCGGGCCGATTGGCGGCGGTGAGGTCGCCGCCGTGAGCGCGGAGGATACGCCGGGCGACGGTCAGACCGAGGCCCGCCCCGCCGGTGCGCCGGTT